>DASTYI010000115.1:0-14391 GCA_035765045.1 Iamia sp.
TGGTGAGCGATGGGTGATCTCGCCTGGGCTGGCTCGCCGGGGGACTGGGTGGGGCGGGTGCTGTTCCAGCGGGGGCTGGCGGCGGTGTACCTGTTGGCGTTCGTGGGGGCGGGGCTCCAGTTCCGGGCGCTGCTGGGGGAGCGGGGGATCTTCCCGATCGGGCGGTACGTCGCCCAGGTGCCGTTCCGGCGGGCGCCGAGCCTGTTCCACTGGCGGGCGAGCGACCGGGCCTTCGCCGTGGTGGCGGGGACCGGGGCCGCCGTCTCCGCCGCCCTGCTCCTCGGGCTGGGCGACGTGGTCCCGCTGCCGGCGACGATGGCTCTGTGGGCCGTGCCCTGGGTGCTGTACCTGAGCATCGTCAACGTCGGGCAGCGGTGGTACTCGTTCGGGTGGGAGGTCCTGCTGTGCGAGGCCGGCTTCCTCGCCATCTTCCTGGGGCCGGCCGACATGGCCCCGCCGATGCTCGTGCTGCTGCTCCTGCGCTGGCTGCTGCTCCGCCTCGAGCTCGGGGCCGGGCTGATCAAGCTGCGGGGCGACCCGTGCTGGCGCAGCCTGACCTGCCTCCGCTACCACCACGAGACCCAGCCCCTGCCCGGCCCGCTGAGCTGGTGGTTCCACCGCCTGCCCGACCCGATCCACCGCATCGAGGTGGCGGCCAACCACGTCACCCAGCTGGTCGTCCCGCTGCTCCTGCTCGCCCCGCAGCCGATCGCCGGGTGGGCGGCGCTGGCCATGGTCGTCACCCAGCTGTGGCTCGTCGTGAGCGGCAACTTCGCCTGGCTCAACGCCCTGACGATCGTGATCGCCCTCCCGACGCTGGGCGGGTGGCTGCTCGGCCCCCTCCCGATCGACCCACCGGCCGACCTGGCCGACCCGCCGGCGTGGCACGCGGCGACGGTCGTGGCCCTGACGGTCGGGGTCGCCGGGCTCAGCTGGCGCCCGGTCCGCAACCTGGTGGCGCCGCGGGGTCGCCAGCGGATGAACGCCAGCTTCGACCCTCTGCGCCTGGTCAACACCTACGGCGCCTTCGGGAGCATCACCCGGGCCCGCCGGGAGATCGTGATCGAGGGCCGACGGTCCGACGACGAGCCGTGGCAGGAGTACGGGTTCAAGGCCAAGCCCGGTGACCCGCGGCGCCGGCCCCGCCAGGTGGCGCCGTACCACCTCCGCCTCGACTGGCTGATGTGGTTCGCGGCGCTGGCCCCGGCGCAGCACGAGCGCTGGCTGCGGCCACTGATGGCCCGCCTGCTCCGGGCCGACCGCGACACCCGCCGGCTCCTCGGCCACGACCCCTTCGGCGACGACCCGCCCCGCCTCGTTCGGGCCCGCCTGTACGACTACCGCTTCACCACCCGGGCCGAGCGTCGGGCGACGGGGGCGTGGTGGGTGCGCACGCCCCGGGGCGTCGTGGTCGGCCCGCTGCACCTGCGGGAGGATCAGGCGGCGGAGCGGGCGTAGGCGGCGGGGGTGGTGCCGAGGAGGCGGCGGAAGTGGCGGGTCAGGTGGGGCTGGTCGTGGAACCCGCAGGCGGCGGCGACCGTGGCGGCGGGGACGCCGTCGAGCAGGAGGGCCCGGGCCCGGTCGACCCGCCGGCCCAGCCGGTAGCGGTGGGGCGGGAGGCCGAAGCGCCGGGTGAAGGTGCGGACGAGGTGGGTCACGCTGGTGTCGAGGGCGGCGGCCGCCTCGGCCAGCGAGAGCTCGGCGGTGGGGTCGGCGTCGATCAGGTCCCGCAGCCGCTCGGCGGCGAGCCCGGCGGACCCGCCGTCGGGACGGGCGGCCGAGCCGAGGTGGCGGCGGAGCCGGGAGCCGACGAGGGCGAGGCGGGCCTCGACGTCGAGGGGGTCGGCGGTCGGACGGGCCAGGGCGTGGTGGAGCCCGTCGAGGGCCCGTCGGAGGGCGGTGTCGGTCAGGGTCGGGGCGTCGACGGCGGGGCCGATGCGGTCGTCGGGGAGGACGGTGCCGTCGACGTAGAGCACCCGCTTGCGGAACCCGGCCGGGGTCGACGCCCGCCCGTCGTGGGCCACGTGCGGGGGCAGGACGGTGATCGTCGCCCCCGTGGCCCCCAGGTGGTGGCGGTCGAGGTCGAAGCGGATGCCGCCGTCGTCGACCAGGATCACGGCCCACCGGTCGTGGGTGTGGAGCGGGTAGGCGTGGTCGACGAAGCGGGCGTGGAAGACCTCGTCGACGCCGGCCACGTCCGGCCGCCAGGCCCGCACCGACTCACCGAGCACGCGAAGAACGTACAAGACCCCTGCGCCGGTCCCACCCGACGATGGGCCGATGGACGAGAGGCCCAAGATCGCCGTCGCCGTCCGCCTCGACCTGGAGGCGTGGCAGAAGCTCAACGTCACCGCCTTCACCACCTCGGGGGTGGCCGCCCACCGCCCCGACCTGGTCGGCGAGGCCTACGAGGACGGCTCGGGCCAGGGCTACCTCCCCATGCTCGGGCACCCCGTGATGGTGTTCGGGGGCGATGCCGCCGCCCTGACCCGGGCGTTCCGGCGGGCGCTCGACCGGGGCCTGGCGGTGGCCGTCTACACCGACGACCTGTTCGCCACCGGGAACGACGCCGACAACCGCGCCGCCGTGCGCGCCGTGGCCACCGACGCCCTGGTCCTGGCCGGGTTCGCCGTCGCCGGCCCGTCCCGGATGGTCGACAAGGTGGTCGACCGGCTGCGCCTCCACCCCTAGGTCGGGGGCCGCACCCCCGTCCGGGTGCTGGCCGGCACCACCGGCGATCGTCTAGACGGTGGCCGTGGGCCAGCGCTCCGGTGACAGGCGAGGGGGACGTCGCACCTCCCGGGTCGCGCTCGTGGTGCTGCTCGCCGCCGTCCTGGCCGGGTGCGGCGGCGGCGGGTCCGACGACGCCGGCTCGGCCCCGGTCGACAGCGAGCCGACCACCGAGGCGCCGACCGACGAGGGCGTCGGGGCCGACGCGGAGAGCACCCCGACGACGACCACGTCGACCCCGCCCACCGCCGTGGTCGACGTGCCCATCGACGAGGAGCTGCGGGACCGCCTCCCCCTGCTCGAGGGGGGCGGGCGCCGGGTCCAGGACGACCCGGCCTTCGACGAGCGCTTCTGCGACGGGACCAAGGCCCCGGCGGTGCCGAAGGGCCAGGCCCGGGCCACCTACCCGATCTCGCCGACCGACGAGCTGGTCGTCGCCGCCTACCGGTTCCCGACCGGCGGCGGGGCCAGCTACCTGGCCGACTACGCCACCGCCGTGCGCTCCTGCGCCCTGGAGGTGGGGGAGAGCGCCAGCCTCGGCGTGCCCGAGATCCTCGGCTCGGCCTTCACCCTGCGGACCGAGCGGGGCGAGGCCTTCATCGCCATGGCCCTCTACGACGACGTGCTGTGGATCCTGTTCCAGCAGAGCACGGCGGGGCCGGTCGAGGTCGACGCCCTGACCTACGACGGCTTCCTCCAGACCGTGCTCGGCTGACGTCAGGCGCCGGGGCCCCGGACGACGCTGGGGGCGGCGCCGGTGCCCGGGTCGACCCCGCCCCCGGCCATCGCCGCTTCGGCCGTCAGCCCGATGAAGCGGCCGCAGAAGGCGAAGACGCCGGCCCCGTCGGCGGGCACGATCGACCCGCTCATCAGGCGGGCGGCGTCGGTGCAGAGGGCGACGACCGACTCGGCCACGTCGTCGGGGCTCATCGTCGTGCGCATCGGGTGGGTGCGCCGCTCGACCTCGGCGGCGGCGTCGTAGAACGGCCCGAGCATCATCTTGAGGCTGTCGCCGTCGATCCACCCGGGGTTGACGCCGATGATCGTCACGCCCCGCTCGCCCAGCTCGCAGGCCAGGTAGGCGACCATGCTCTCCATCGCCGCCTTGGCCGCGGCGAGGATGCCGTGCGCCGGGATCCAGGTGACGGTGTCGGCCCCCGAGACGGCGACGACCCGGCCGTGGCCGCTGGCCTCCAGCAACGGCATCGCCTGCTGGACGAGGCGGAGGAAGCCGGTGACCGAGATGGCGAAGGTGCGCTCCAGGTGCCGGGGCTCGGCGTCGAGGAGGGGCCGGAAGCTGGTGGCGGCGGCGTTGGCCACGACGATGTCGAGCCGGCCCGGGCCGGTGGCCTCGTCGGCGACGGCGGCGACGAGGGCGTCGACGTCGTCGACCTCGCCCATGTCGCAGCGGTGGACCCAGGCCCGCCGCCCCGCCGCCTCGACGGCGGCGGCCACCTCGCGGGCCGCCTCCTCCTGCTTGCGGTAGGTGACGACGACGTCGCAGCCGGCCCGGGCCAGCCGGCGGGCGGTCGCCGCCCCCAGGCCCCGGGACGACCCGGTGACGAGGGCGGTCCGCCCCGTGAGCGAGAGCGTGTCGGCGGTGGGGTCCTCGGCCATGGCCGGAACCTAGGCCCGTCGTGCGAACCGGTGTCGCCAGGTGCCGTGGCCGCCGCCCCTGGTGGCACCGGTTCGCCGGTGGGGTGGGTCAGTCGATCGGCGTGGGCACCGGGGCGGCGTCGGCCCGGGCCTCGCCGGCGGCCCGCTCGCGCAGCAGCCAGAAGGCGGCGCCGGCGCAGACGAGGGCGGTGACAGAGCCGACCCGCAGGGTCAGGGCCATGGCGTCGACGAAGGAGTCGCGGGCGGTCTGCGCCAGCCCCGCGCCCCGGGTGCCGCCCGCGCCCTCGGCCACCTGGAGGGCCTGGCCCACACCCCGACGCACGACCTCGGCCACCGGCTCGGGCAGCCGGTCGAGGATGTCGCCCATGCCCGACCGGTAGCGGGTGGCGAGGATGCTGCCGAGCACGGCGATGCCGGTGGCGCCGCCGACCTCGCGGGCGGTGTCGTTGACCGCCGAGCCCATCCCGGCCCGGTTGAGCGGCACCGCGGCCATGATCATCGACGTCGTCGGGGCCATCGCCAGCCCGGAGCCGGTGCCGATCACCAGCAACGCCGCGCCCGACAGCAGGTACGGCGTGTCCTGGGTCGAGAACGACAGGATCAGGAAGCCGGTGGCGTGGAGCAGCAGCCCGCCGGCCACCGTCGCCCGGGCCCCGAGACGGGTGACGATCCGCTGGCTCCGGGGCGCCCAGAACAGCATGGCCAGGGCGTTCGGGATCATCGACAGGCCGGCGATCAGCGGGCTGTCGCCCCGCACGTACTGGAAGTACTGGGTGGCGACGAAGAACATCCCGAACATCGAGAAGAAGGCCAGGGTGATCGTCAGGGTGCCGGTGGCGAAGCGGCGGACCCGGAACAGCGACAGGTCGAGCATCGGCGCCGTGCTGGCCCGCTCCCAGCGGACGAACCCGCCGAGCAGGGCGAGGGCGGCGACGGCGGCGACGAGCACCAGCGGGTCCGACCACCCCCGCTCGGGGGCCTCGATCACGGCGAACAGCAGGGCGCCGAAGCCGAGCATCGACAGCAGCGAGCCCAGCGGGTCGAGCGGCGACTCCTCGGGGTCCCGCGACGTCGGCACGAGGAGGCCACCGGCGACCAGGGCGACGCCACCGATGATGACGTTGATCAGGAAGACCGAGCCCCACCAGAAGTGGTCGAGCAGGAAGCCGCCGATCAGCGGGCCGAGGGCGCCGCCGGCCCCGGCGAAGCCGGCCCAGATCCCGATGGCCCGGGCCCGCTCGTGGGGCGGGAAGACGTTGCTGAGGATCGACAGCGTCGTCGGCATGATCAGGGCGGCGCCGGCGCCGGCCACGGCCCGGAAGGCGATCAGCTGGCCGGTGCCGCCGGCGAGGGCCGCGCCCAGCGAGGCCAGGGCGAAGATCGCCAGCCCGGCCTGGAGGGCGCCCTTGCGGCCGAAGCGGTCGCCGATCGCCCCGGCGGGGAGCAGCAGCCCGGCGAACACCAGGGCGTAGGTGTCGACGATCCACTGGAGGCCGGTCTGGCTGGCGTCGAGGGTGTCGGGCCGGGCCAGGGTCGGCAGGGCGACGTTGGCCGACGACACGGCGGCGACGATCAGGACGAGGTTGACGCACAGGACGCCGAGCACCAGCCAGCGGCGGGGATCGGCCTCGGTCTGGTCCAGGGCTTCGGGCACGTCAGGTCTCCAACAGGCGGGGGCGGGGCGGTGTTCCGCCGGGCCACCAGCCAACAGGGTGAAGCGCCCTTCAGGTCAAGAGAGCACCGCTGCTGGCCGCCACGATCCCGGCGACCGGGCTGAGCTGGAGCGCGCCGGGGAGGTGGCGCACCACCTCGCGCCGGCCGTCGATCCGGACCCGCCCGTCCCGCAAGACCGCGGCCAGCGGCAACCGGCCCAGCCACACCTGGTAGAGCACCGGCAGGTCGCCCTCGACGGTGGCGTCGACCTCGAACCCGGGGTCGAAGGTGCACAGCGACGGCCCGGCGTCGTCGCGCAGCACCCAGAACCGCTCGGCCACATCGGGGAAGCGGAACTCCAGGACCAGGCGGCCGTCGGGGAGCCGGGCGAAGTCGATCCGGCCGTGGACCCACCACATCAGCAGCTGCGGGTCGAGCTCCCGCTCCCGGGGGTCGCCGAACTGCCACTCCGCCCCCCAGGCCCCCAGCCCGAAGACCACGGGTCGCAGGTCCTCGCCGGCCCGGGTGAGCCGGTACTCGTCGCCGACGTGGTCGACCACGCCGGCCCGCTCCAGCTGGCGGAGCCGCTTGGAGAGCAGCGAGCGGGACAGCCCGGGGTTGCACCGGGCCAGCTCGTTGAACCGGGTGGCGCCGACGAGCAGGTCGCGGACGATCAGGAGCGTCCACCGCTCGGCCAGCACCTCGACCGCTCGCGTGACCGGGCAGTACTGCCCGTAGCCGTCGTCGCCCACGTCGACACCTCCGAGATGAGGGCCCGAGGCTACGCCCGCGGTCCAGATCTTGCACTAGGTGCCGGTTCGCGCCGTCCGTACCGTCCGATCCATGACGACGATCGAGGCACCCCCCACCACCGACTGGCCGGCGACGGCTCGCGACCTGGTCCCCGACCTGGCCGCCCGGGCCGCCGACCACGACCGCGACGGCACCTTCGTCCAGGACGGGATCGACCTCGTCCGCGACCGGGGCCTGCTGGCCATGCTGGTGCCGGCCGCGCTGGGCGGCGGGGGCGCCACCTTCGCCGAGGCCTGCGCCGTGCTCACGACCCTCGCCCACGGCTGCCCGGCGACGTCGCTCACCCTGTCGATGCACTCGCACCTGGTCGCCGCCCAGGTGTGGCGCCACCACCGCGACCTGCCGGCGCCCGTCCTGCCCCGGGTGGCGGCCGAGGGCCTGCTCCTCGTGTCGACCGGCGCCGCCGACTGGATCGCCTCCAGCGGCGTGGCCCGCAAGGTCGACGGGGGCTGGCGGGTGACCGATCGCAAGATGCCGGCCAGCGGCGCCCCCGGCGGCGCCGTCGTCGTGACCAGCGCCCGCTGGGAGGACGCCCCCGACGGCCCGCAGGTCGTCCACATGTCGATCCCGTTCTCGGCCGACGGCGTGTCGATCGAGGAGACGTGGGACGCCATGGGCATGCGGGGCACCGGCTCCCACACCGTCGTGCTCGACGACGTCTTCGTCCCCGACGCCGCCGTCCCGCTGGTGCGCCCGGCCGGCGTGTGGCACCCGGTCTGGGCCACCGTCCTCGGCTGCGCCCTGCCCCTGATCACCAGCACCTACGTGGGCGTGGCCGAGGCCGCCGTCGACCGGGCCCTCGCCCTGGCCGGACCCCGGGCCGAGCGGCCCGAGACGGCCCCGGCCGTCGGGCGGATGGTCGGGGCGCTCACCACCGCCCAGGACGCCCTGGCCGCCATGGTGCGGGCCAACGACGACCTGCGCTTCGACCCCACGATCGAGGGGGCGGCGGCCACCCTGGCCCGCAAGGGTGTGGCCGCGGCGGCGGCGATCGAGGCGGTCGAGCTGGCGATGGAGGTCGGGGGCGGCCGGGCCTTCTCGACCGGCGGCGGCATCGAGCGGCTGTTGCGCGACGTCCACGGCGCCACCTACCACCCGCTCCCGCCGGCGGCCCAGCTGCGGTTCACCGGCCGGGTGGCCCTGGGCCTCGATCCGGTGGGTGGGTGACCGGCGCTCGGTAGCCTCGGGGACGTGGATGCCACCGACACCGACACCCCCGTCGACCAGCTCGTCCTGCGCCTCACCGACGAGGCGCTGGCCACCGTCACGGGCATCCGGGACGCCGAGGACGAGCCCGACGGCCTGGCCCTGCGGGTCGAGGTCACCGGCGTCCGGGGCACCGACTTCACCTACGACCTGGCCTTCGAGCCGGTCGCCGACGCCCCGGCCGACGACGCCGTCACCGTCCAGGGCGGGATGACCGTGTGGATCCCGGCCGGCAGCGTGGCCAAGCTCAAGGGGGCCACGCTCGACGTGCCCAGCCGCGAGGGCCAGGGCGGCCTGGTCCTGCGCAACCCGAACCGGCCCGACCCGCTCGGCATGGACGGCGGCGCCATCGAGCTCACCGGCACCATCGAGGAGAAGGTGAAGACCCTCCTGGACGTCCACGTCAACCCGGCGCTCGCCAGCCACGGCGGCTTCGCCGAGCTGGTCAAGGTGGAGGACACCGCCGTCCACATCTCGATGGGCGGCGGCTGCCAGGGTTGCGCGGTCAGCGCCATGACGCTGCGCGACGGCATCGAGAAGGCCATCAAGGAGCAGATCCCCGAGGTCACCGAGGTGGTCGACACCACCGACCACGGCGCCGGCGAGAACCCCTTCTACACCGACGACCCCTACGCCTGACCCGGCCCCGGCCCCCCGCCCCCTGGCCCCCGGCCCTGACCCCCGCCTCCCCCACCCGGGGCGCTTCCGCGACCCCCAGCCCACAAGAACCCGTTCCTGTGGGCCTGGCGTCGCGCCGGCCAGCGCCAGGCTTCTTGTGGCCTGAGCGTCGCGGTTCCGCGACCCCCAGGCACAGGAACCCCTCGCCCCCGGTTCCTGTGCCCCCACGTCGCGCTTCCGCGACCCCTGGCCCACAGGAACCGGTTCTTGTGGGCCTGGTGTCGCGGTGGGCGGGTGGGTCAGCCGGCGGCGATCAGGGCGACGCCGGCGAGGGTGGCGGCGGCGCCGGCCAGCTGGATGCGGCGGAGCCGCTCGCCGTGGACCCGCCAGGCCAGCACGGCGGTGACGGCCGGGTAGAGCGACGCCAGCACGGCGCTGATCGACAGCGCCCCCATCGTCGTGGCCAGCGAGAAGCAGGCCATGGCCCCGGTGTCGGTGACGGCGATCGACGCCGTGGTGCGCCGGTCGGCCCGGGTCGGGCGGGCGGCGGCCCGGAGCACCGTCGCCAGCAGCACGGTCGACCCGACCAGGGTGGCCGCCCGCATCGAGAAGATCGTCATGGCCACGCTGACGTCGGACCCCTCGGCGATCAGCACCTGCCCCGACCCGAAGCAGACGGCGGCGAGCAGGGCGAGCACCACCGGCCCGACGCCCCGCTCGACCGGCTCGTGGGCCGGGTCGGCCACCGAGCCCCGCTCGGGCCCCGACACCAGCACCACGCCCACGATGGTGGTGACGATGCCGACCAGGGCCACGATCCCGGGCTCGTCACCCTGGGCCAGCCCGACCACGACGGGGAGGACGACCCCGGTGCCGGCGATCGGTGCCACCACGCCCATCGTCCCCCGGGAGAGGGCGGCGTAGAAGAGGGCCAGCCCCGACGAGCCGACGATCCCGGCGACGATGCCCCACCCGACCGCGCCGGTCCGCCCCCACTCCCCGGTGGCGGTGACGACGACGGCCACGACGACCGCCGCCATCCCGTGGGCGCTGCGGATGACGGCGACGGGGTGCACCCGCCGGCTGAGCGTCCCGCCGAGGAAGTCGCCGGTGCCCCACAGGAGCGACGACAGCGTGGCGAGGAGCGCTCCCATGGGGCCGCTCACCCTGCCACACCTCGTTCTGTCCATCCCCATGAACCTCAGGGGTTCACGGGGATGGACAGAACGAGCGGCGTCGGTAGCCTCCGGCGGGTGACCGCCCCGAAGGCCGACCGCAGCGACTACATGGGGTGCGGGCTGTGGGTCGGCGGGTTCCTGGTCCTGGTCGTGATCAGCTTCGCCGTGGGCGTGATCCTCCGGCCCGACTCGCCCGAGCCCAACGGCACGATCGGCCCCGACGACATCACGCTGGCCGACGTCGGTCCCCGGGAGGGCGGCTACCGCCTGGTCGGCGGGCGCGACGAGGCCGACGACCCGTGCGTGATCCTGTTCCGCCTCCGCAAGGAGGTCACCGGCCAGTGCGGGGTCAACCAGGGCGAGGCCGACCGCGACGAGCAGGGCCGCTACACGATCACCAGCGCGGAGCTGGAGGACGGCACCACCGCCGTCTTCGGCCCCGTCCCCGACGGCACCGCCACGGTCGTCATCCCGCTCGGCGACGGCTCGGAGCCCGAGGTCGCCGTCGAGCGGAACGACGACGCCGACGTGTCGTTCTTCCTCCACCTGACCGACCAGGAGGTCACCGGGTCGGCCACCTTCCTCGGATCGGATGGCGAGCCGATCCCCGATCCGGGCTAGCCTGACCCGGTCATCACGAGCGGCCCCGGAGCGATCCGGGGTCCGGCAACCTGGGACGGACACCCAAGGTGCCTCCCGCCTCGGCGGGGATGTGGCCGGTTCGCCGGCAACGAAGTGTCCGGGCTCGCCCGGCGCAGGCACCGGGCACCCGCCCCCCGAACCTGGAGGAGGCGAGATGAGCGACGACCGCACCGTGGCCGACGTCGGCGCCTCCGTGCTGGCCAAGCCGGCCTGGACCGCGGCCCACGCCAGCACCCTCCCGGCCTCGGGGGCGTGGCGGCCGAGCGACCCGCCCGGCGACCGGCAGTTCCTCCGCACCTTCGTCGACCGGAAGTTCGTGCTGGAGGGGGGCGGCCAGCTCCAGGACGTCACCATCGCCTTCGAGACGTGGGGCACCCTGGCCCCCGACGCCTCCAACGCCATCCTCGTCTGCCACGCCCTGACGGGGGACTCGCACGCCGCCGGACCGCAGGGCCCGGGCCACCCGACCCCGGGTTGGTGGGACGGGCTGATCGGCCCCGGCCGGCTGCTCGACACCGAGCGCTGGTTCGTCGTGTGCGCCAACGTCCTCGGCGGCTGTCAGGGCACGACTGGCCCGGCGTCGCCCCGCCCCGACCGGCTCGGGCGCTACGGCTCGGCCTTCCCCGTCGTGACGATCCGCGACATGGTGCGGACCCAGGCCCGGCTGGCCGACGCCCTCGGCATCGCCCGCTGGGCGGCGGTCGTCGGCGGCTCGATGGGCGGGATGCAGGTCCTGGAGTGGGGCGTGATGTTCCCCGACCGGGTCCGGGCCCTCGTCCCCATCGCCACCTGCACGGCGGCCACGGCCCAGCAGATCGCCTACTGGAGCACCGGGCGCCGGGCCATCGCCCTCGACCCCCGCTGGCGCGACGGCGACTACTACGACGCCGCCCCCGGAGACGGCCCCCACGGCGGCTTGGCCGTGGCCCGGATGATCAGCCAGATCACCTTCCGCACCGACCGGGTCTTCACCGACAAGTTCGGGCGGGACGAGGTCGAGCCGCTCTCGGGCGAGTTCGACCTGTGGCAGCGCTTCCAGGTCGAGCGCTACCTGGAGCACCACGGCGACAAGCTGATCCGCCGCTTCGACGCCAACAGCTACCTGCTGCTGACCAAGGCGATGGACCTCCACGATCTCGGCCGGGGCCGGGGCGGGCTGGCCGCCGCCCTGGCCCGCATCCAGGCGCCGGTGCTCTCGGTCGGCATCACCAGCGACACCCTCTACCCGCCGTACCAGTCCGAGGAGCTGGCCCGGGCCCTCGCCGATCGGGGTCACGAGGCCCGCTACGCCGAGATCGACAGCCCCCACGGCCACGACGCCTTCCTCCTCGAGGAGGAGCAGGTGGCCGCCCTCCTCGACCCCGTCCTCGCCGACCTCTCGAAGCAGGAGCCCCGATGACCCCGTCCGAGCAGCCCCTCCACCCCGACACCCGGGCCGTGCGGGGCGGGCGCGCCGGCACCGATCCCGCCCTCGCCCCGGTGATCTGGGCCAGCTCGACGTTCGTCTCGCCCGACGTCGACACGGCCCAGGCGGCGGCGACCAGCATCGGCAGCGACCGCTTCTACAGCCGCTACGGCAACCCGACCGTCGCCGACTTCGAGAGCGCCGTCGCCGACCTGGAGGGGGCCGAGGCGGCCCGCGCCTACGGCTCGGGGATGGGCGCGGTCACCGGGGTGATCCTCGGGCTGTGCTCGAAGGGCGACCACATCGTCGCCACCCGGCAGATCTACGCCGCCACCCAGCTGGTGCTCCAGGTGATGTGCCCCCGCTTCGGGATCGACGTCACCTTCGTCGACGGCACCGAGCCGGGCGCCATGGCCGCCGCCGTGCAGCCGGGGAAGACGATGCTGGTGTGGGCCGAGACGCCGGCCAACCCCCGCCTCGACCTGGTCGACCTCGACGAGCTGGGCGCCATCGCCGGGCCCATGACCGTCGTCGACTCGACCTTCGCCACGCCGTTCGGGCAGCGCCCGCTCGACCACGGCGTCGACATCGTCGTCCACTCCGCCACCAAGGCCATGGCCGGCCACAACGACGCCACCCTCGGCGTCGTCGCCACCAGCGCCGAGCTGGTCCAGTGGCTCACCGGCTTCGCCGTCCTCCAGGGCGCCGTGGCCTCGCCCTACGACGCCGCCAACGGCATCCGGGGCCTGCGCACCCTGCCGGTCCGCTTCGCCCGCCAGACCGCCTCGGCGCTTGAGATCGCCGGCTGGCTGGAGAAGGACGGCCGGGTGACGGCGGTGCGCCACCCCGGGCTGGGGTCGCACCCGCAGCACGAGCTGGCCGTCCGCCAGATGCGTGAGACCGGGGGGCTGGTGTGCTTCGACCTGCCCGGCGGGATCGAGGCCGGGCGCCGCTTCGTCGAGGCCCTGGAGCTGGCCCAGCTGGCCACGTCGCTGGGCGGCCCCGAGACCCTGGTGACCCACCCGGCGTCGACCACCCACGTCAACCTCCTCCCGGAGGAGCTGGAGGCCGCCGGCATTGGCCCGGGCACGATCCGCCTGTCGGTCGGCCTGGAGCACCCCGACGACATCCGGGCCGACCTCCAGCGGGGCCTCGACGCTTGCCGGAGCTGATCGAGGTCGAGCTCTACCGGCGGGTCGTCGACCGGACCGTCGGGCGCACGATCGCCACCGTCGACGCCCCCGACGCCTGGTTCTGCAAGGGCGTCACGCCCGAGGTCCTCGCCGCCGCGCTGCCCGGGCGGACGATCGTCGGCACCCGCCGGCGGGGGAAGCTGCTGCTGGTCGACACCGACGGCCCCGTCCTCGGGCTGCGGTTCGGGATGACGGGGCGGGTCCTGGTCGACGGGGTCGGCCCGATCGAGGAGCTGGAGTACGGCCCCGGCCGCGACGACCCGGCGTGGCACCGCTTCGGGCTGACGTTCGCGGGCGGCGGCGACCTGACGATGGTCGACCCGCGGCGGCTCGGCGGGGTGGCCCTCGACCCCGACGAGGAGGCCCTCGGGCCCGACGCCGCCACCGTGGGCCGGGCCGCCCTGCGCGACCTCCTGGCCGGGTCGCAGGCGCCGCTCAAGGCCCGGCTGATGGACCAGTCCCGGCTGGCCGGCGTGGGCAACCTCATCTGCGACGAGACCCTGTGGCGGGCCCGGCTCGACCCGGCCCGCCCGGCCGGCTCGCTCACCCCGGCCGAGGTCACCCGGCTCCACCGCCACCTGCGGTCCACGATCGCCCTGCTGACCGAGCGCGGCGGCGCCCACACCGGCGACCTCCAGGCCGAGCGGCACCGCGACGGGCGCTGCCCCCGCTGCCACCGCCCGCTCGACCGGCGCACCATCGGCGGGCGCACCACCTACTCCTGCCCGCACCACCAGCGCAGCCCGGCACCAGAACGGTGACAGGCCACAACTAGCATCGGGCGATCGTGCCGACCCGTCCGACCCCGACCCCTCGTCGCGCCCTGGCGGCCGCCGCCGTCGCCCTCGTGCTCGGCATCGGGGTGCTGGCGACGGCGGGACCGGTGGCGGCGCAGTCGGACCCCGTCCCGACCACTGAGCCGGTCCCCAGCACCGAACCGGTCCCGGAGGACGGCGGCACCTCGACCACCGTGGCCGGCGGCGGCGACGAGGACACCACCGTCGAGGACGCCCAGGCTCGGGCCGACGCCGACCTCCGCTCGGTCTGGATCATCGTGGCCGCCCTCGGGGCCGTGGCCCTCGGCCTGCTCGTGATGCTCGTCTTCTACGTCCGGGCCACCAACCCGGCGCGGGCGGCCCGCCGGCGCGAGGCCCTGATCGCCCGGGCCGAGGAGCGGGGCCGGGGCCGCCCCCGCCGAGCCCGGCCCGACGAGCCCGACGAGCAGGACGACGACTTCGTCGCCTTCGCCGATGCCGCCGCCGCCCCCGTGTCGTCCCCGGCGCCGGCGCCGGCTCCGCCGCTCGGCGACGACGACCGCACCGAGGTCGTCGTCGCC
>DASTYI010000116.1:0-19470 GCA_035765045.1 Iamia sp.
CTCACCGGAGGTCCACCCATGACGCTCACCGATCCCCGCCGGCTCGTCGCCGCCACCGTCGCCGCCGAGCCCTACGCCTGGCCCTACGACGGCGCCATCGACCTGGACCGGGTCGCCCTGGTCAACATCGACTGGCAGACCGACTTCTGCGGGCCCGGCGGCTACGTCGACGCCATGGGCTACGACCTGGGGCTGACCCGGGCCGGGCTGGCGCCGACCGCCACCGTCCTCGCCGCCGCCCGCGAGCACGGCATCTTCGTGGTCCACACCCGCGAGG
The DNA here is from genome assembly GCA_035765045.1 of Iamia sp. Taxonomy (GTDB): domain Bacteria; phylum Actinomycetota; class Acidimicrobiia; order Acidimicrobiales; family Iamiaceae; genus Iamia. Next base: position 278 of record DASTYI010000116.1, read on the forward strand.
GCCACCACCCCGACCTGCGCGACTGCCCGCCCAACAAGCTGTGGCGCTCGCAGCAGATCGGCGCCGGGATCGGCGACTCCGGGCCGTGCGGGCGGATCCTCGTCCGGGGCGAGCCGGGGTGGGACATCGTCCCCGAGGTGTACCCGATCGAGGGCGAGGCGGTGATCGACAAGCCGGGCAAGGGCGCCTTCTACGCCACCGACCTCGACCTCGTGCTGCGGACCCGGGGCATCACCCACATCGTGCTGACCGGCATCACCACCGACGTCTGCGTCCACACGACGATGCGTGAGGCCAACGACCGTGGCTACGAGTGCCTGCTGCTCTCGGACTGCACCGGCGCCACCGACGTCGGCAACTACGAGGCCGCCCTCAAGATGGTCACCATGCAGGGTGGCGTGTTCGGCGCCGTGGCCCCGTCGTCGGCGCTGCTGGCCGCCCTGGCCTCGGCGTGAGCGGGTCGACCCGGCTGCCGTCCGACCTCTCGCTGCCGACCCTCCGGGCCGCCTACGCCGCCGGGCTCCGCCCCGGCGCGCTGGTCGACGCCCTGCTGGAGCGGATCGAGGCCCAGGGGGACGACCACGTCTGGATCCACCGGGCCCCGGCGGGCGCCCTCCACGCCCGTGCCGCCGAGATCGAGGCGCTCGACCCGGCCCTGCCGCTCTACGGCGTCCCCGTCGCCGTCAAGGACAACATCGACGTGGCCGGGATGCCGACCACCGCCGGCTGCCCGGCCTACGCCTACGTCCCCGAGGTCTCGGCCCCGACCGTCGACGCCCTCGTCGCCGCCGGGGCCCTGGTGGTCGGCAAGACCAACCTCGACCAGTTCGCCACCGGCCTGGTCGGGGTGCGCTCGCCCTACGGCACGCCCCGGAACCCGGTCGCCCCCGGCACCATCCCGGGGGGCTCGTCCTCGGGGTCGGCCGTCGCCGTCGCCGCCGGCCTGGCCACCCTGGGCCTGGCCACCGACACCGCCGGCTCGGGCCGGGTGCCCGCCGCCCTCTGCGGCGTCGTCGGGCTCAAGCCCCCGCCCGGGTGGTCGTCCAACGGCGGCGTCGTCCCCGCCTGCCCGTCGTTCGACTGCGTCTCGGTCTTCGCCCCGACCCTCGACGACGCCCTGGCCGCCACCGCGGTGATGGGCCACCGGGTCGGCCCCGCGCCCGACCCCGACGCCCCGCTCCGCGTCGGGGTGCCGGCCGTCCCCGACCCGTTCGTCGAAGGAGAGCGGGCCGCCGCCTTCGCCGCCACCGTCGACCGCCTGGCCCGGCGGGCGACCCCCGAGCCGGTCGCCATGGACCCCTTCGTCGAGGCCGGGTCGCTGCTCTACGACGGCGCCCTCGTGGCCGAGCGCTACCAGGCCGTCGGCGCCTTCATCGAGGCCCACCCGGCCGACGTCCTCCCCGTGACCCGCGAGATCATCCTCGGCGGGGGCCGGTGCACCCCCGAGCAGCTGGCCGCCGACCGGCGCCGGCTGGCCGTGCTGCGGGAGCGGATCGCCCCGGTGTGGGACCGGGTCGAGGTGCTGGCCGTCCCCACCGTGCCCCGGACCTACACCGTCGAGGAGGTCGCCGCCGACCCGGTCCGGCTCAACGCCACGCTGGGCCGGTCCAACCAGTTCGCCAACCTGCTCGGCCTGGCCGCCGTCGTCGTCCCCACCGGCACCACCCGCGCCGGCCTCCCGCTCGCCGTCACCCTCGTCGCCCCGCCCCGCCACGAGCCCGCCATGCTCGCCCTCGCCGCCCACCTGGCGCGGTCCTGACGCCGGGCGAGGGGCGTGTCGGGGCGGGGGCTCCGCCGCCGGGCCTCAGGCCGGGCGACGCTGCGGCGGGGCGAGGCCGATGGTGACCGCGGCCTCGCCCGCCAGCTGGCGGCTGTGGACCCGGGCGACGCGGGCGGCGAGGGCCTTGGCCGCGTCGACGTGGGGCCCGCGCCAGCCCCCGTCGAGGGTCTCGTGGAACAGCTCCAGCCAGCGGACGAAGTGGGCGGCGGTGAACGGCTCCCGGGCGTGGATGCGCCGGTGGGCGGCCAGCGGGTTGCCGTCGTAGCCGTGCTGGCCGAGGAGCATCCGGCACCAGAAGGCGGTGATCTTCGGGAGGTGCTCGGCCCAGTCGACCCCGGCGACGTCCTCGAAGACCGGTCCGAGCAGGCCGTCCTGGGCCACGTCCTGGTAGAAGCGGCGCACCATCTCGGCGATCTCCTCGGGCGTGTCGAGGTCGCGGTCGGGGGCGGGTCGGGCGCTGGCGCGGCTCACGGGACCGACGGTACGCACGCCCCGCCGGGCCGACCAGGGCCGAAGGTCCCACGCTCCGACGGGGGGTGGACCAGCGGCCGTCCGCCTCCGCCGGGGGAGTGCTAGGACAGGGCCGTGAGCGCCTTCGATGTCGAGTACGAGCCGAGCCCCTGGGGGCCGATCGCGGCCGAGGTCGAGCGCTACGAGCGCAGCGGCGGCACCGAGGCCAGCGAGCTGGTCGGCGACCAGTGGATCGTGCTGTGGACCCTCGGCGCCCGCTCGGGCAAGGTCCGCAAGACCCCGCTGGTCCGGGTGGCCGACGGCGAGGGCCGCTATGCCGTGATCGGGTCGATGGGCGGGGCGCCGACGCACCCGCAGTGGGTCCACAACGTCCGGGCCCGCCCCGTCGCCCGCCTCCAGGACGGGCCCACCGTCCGTGACTACGACGTCCGCGAGGTCACCGGCGACGAGAAGGCGACCTGGTGGGCCCGGGCCGTCGCCGTCTGGCCCGACTACGACGCCTACCAGGACGCCACCGAGCGCCAGATCCCCCTCTTCGTCCTCGAACCCTCGACCTGACGCCCCCCACCCCCCGAACTCGGTGGGATCCGTGACACCCTGGTGTCACCTATCCCACCGAGTTCGGGGCGGTGGGGCGCTCGGTGGGGGTGAGGGTGGACAGCTCGGGGACGAGCTCGGTGCGGACCCGGTCGAGGCCGGCCTGCCAGGTGTCCCGGTCGGGGGACGGCAGCGAGAGGACCAGCCAGCCCACCCCCAGGGCGGCCATGTCGGCGCACTGGGCGAGGACCTCGTCGGCCGACCACTCCCGGCCCCGCCCCATGACGAGGGCCGGGACCATGTAGGCGACCTCGATCGGCGTGGCCCGCCCGGCGGCGGCGGCCCGCTCGTCGAGCAGGGCGATCCCGGCGGCCAGGTCGTCGAGCCCGGCCATCGCCGTGGTGCGGGTGGCGGCGGCGACGGCCCCGGGTGAGGGGAACGGGCTCCAGCCGTCGCCCAGCTCGGCGGCCCGACGGACGGCCCGCCGGCTGTTCCCGCCGATCCACACCGGCGGCCCGCCGGCCCGGGCCGGGAGGGGGTGGAGGCGGCGCCCGTCGATCGTCTCGCCGGCCCACGCCCGCCGGCACAGGGCGAGGGTGTCGTCGGTCCGCTGGTTGCGCCCGTCGAGGGCGACGCCGAGCGCGGCCATCTCGCCCTCGAGGTAGCCGGCGCCGACGCCGAGGATCAGCCGCCCCCCGGAGAGCTGGTCGAGGGTGGCGGTGGCGTGGGCCACCAGCCACGGGTGGCGGTAGGCGGCGACGTAGAGGTTGGTGTGGAGGCGGAGGGTCGTCGTGGCCTCGGCCGCCACCGCCAGGGCGACCATCGGGTCGAGCGCCCGGTGCCCGCCGCCGGCCAGCCAGGCGTCGTCGGGGGCGGGGTGGTCGGTGACGAAGGCGGCGTCGACGCCCGCCGCCTCGACCGCACGCGCCAGCGGGCCGAGGGGCGTGACGCCGTCGAGCACGAGGTCGGTGGGGAGGCCGAGGCTGGTGCGCACGTTCTCCAGCATGGCATCCCCTGTGACGGTTGTCAGAACACTGTTCTTGTGATTGGCTACGGTCGTTCTGCACCGAGACCACGATCAAGGGGATCCACCATGTCGCAGCAGGCTCTGGGCGAGGTCGGCACCAAGAAGCTGTTCGAGAACGACCGCGTCATCGTCTGGGAGATGCGCCTCGCCCCGGGCGAGAAGGAGCAGGTCCACAAGCACGAGCACGACTACCTCATGATCCAGATCGAGGGCGACCGGATGGCCGCCGACATCGAGCCCGGCTCGGAGGGCACGTGGGGCGCCATGGCCGGCACCCGGGTCGAGGGCGACGTCTTCAACGGCAACGTGCTGTTCGCCGACAAGGGCGGCATCGAGGCCGCCGTCAACATCGGCGAGAAGCCGTTCTACGAGATCATCGTCGAGCTCAAGGACTGACCGGGTGGAGCTGCTCGTCGGCGACGTCTTCCGCAACGCCGCCCGGGCCGTCCCCCACCGGCGCGCCTTCGCCTTCGGCGATCGCACCCTCACCTTCGGCGAGCTCGACCGGGCCGGCAACCGCCTGGCCCACGCCCTGCGGGCCGAGGGGATCGGGCTCGGCGACCGGGTGGCGGTGTGGAGCGACTCGTGCGTCGACCTGGTGCCGCTGTTCGTGGCCCTGGCCAAGCTGGGCGCCGTCTTCGCCCCGCTGAACACCCGGCTCGGGGTCGACGAGGCCGCCCCGGTGGCCGAGATGGCTCGCCCCGCCCTGCTGCTGGTCGACCCGGCCCGGTTCGCCGACGGCGCCGCCCTGGCCGGGCGCGTCGGCGTGCCGTGGCGCGCCCTCGGGGACGGCCCGACCGGGCCCGACGCCCCCGACGACGACCCCGGCGAGGTCGCCGGCCTGACCGGCGCCAGCCCCCACGTCCTCTTCGCCACCAGCGGGAGCACCGGCCGGCCCAAGGGCGTGGTCGTCAGCCACCGGGCCTCGGTGATGCGCTGCCACCCCGGCGCCCAGATCGAGCCCCGCGGCACCCTCGTGTGCCCCTTCCCCCTGTTCCACATGGCGGCGTGGACGCTGTCGATGCAGCAGTGGCACGCCCGCGGCGGGATGGTCTTCACCGCCTCGGCCGACGGCGCCGAGATCTGCCGGGCGATCGAGGCCCACCGGGCCAACCGGGCCTACCTGATCCCCGCCGTCTGGCGCCGGGTCCTCGACCACCTGGCCACGCCCGAGGGCGCCGGTTGCGATCTGTCGTCGCTCCGCTTCGCCGACTCGGGCACGTCGGCCACCCCGCCCGAGCTGCTGGCCGACCTGCGGGCGGCGCTGCCCGATGCCGTGCTCCGGGTCTTCTACGGCTCGACCGAGGCGGCCAACGTGCTGGCCCGGGACGAGGCCGAGGCCGACGAGAGGCCGGGGTCGTGCGGCGTGCCCAGCCCGCTGGTGCAGGTGCGGGTGGCCGACGACGGCGAGCTGCTCGTCCGCAGCCCGCTGCTGTTCGACGAGTACTTCGGGGACCCGGAGGCCACCGCCGCCGCCTTCGTCGACGGCTGGTACCGCACCGGCGACAAGGTCGAGGCCGACGAGGACGGGCACCTGTCGATCACCGGCCGGGTCAACGACGTGATCCGCACCGGGGGCGAGGGTGTCGACCCGACCGAGGTCGAGGGCGTGCTGCGCACCCACCCGGCCGTCGACGACGTCGCCGTGGTCGGGCTGCCCGACGCCCGCTGGGGTGAGCTGGTGTGCGCCGTGGTGGTGCCGGTCGACGGTGTCGTCCCCTCAGTCGAGGACCTGCGCCGCCACGGCGCCGACCACCTGGCGCCCTACAAGCTGCCCCGCCGGGTCGAGGCGGTCGACGTCATCCCCCGCACCCTGGCCACCCACCAGGTCCAGCGGGCCCTCGTCCTCGAACGCCTCGCCAGCGCCTAGGTCATGACCGCCTCAAGGTGCCAGGCACCTTGAGGCGGTCGCAGATCCTGGAGCTCAGGCGAGGTCGAGGGCGCGGTCGACGAAGCGGACGAGGGCCTTGACCTCGGCGGGGGTGGGGGTGGTGCGGGCCAGGACGTGGGTCTGCATGGCCGAGGTGGTGAGGTGGTAGATCGCCAGGGCGTCGGCCCGGGGGTCGGGCGACTCGGCCAGGGCGTCCTCGACGGCCTCGGTGATCGCCGCCTCCAGCAGGTCGACGACGGCGTCGATCGACGCCTGCTGGGCCTCGGGGTGCTGGTCGGCCAGCCGGCCCAGGTTGGTGAGGAAGGGCCGGGTGCGGGCCGCCGCCCCGGGGTCGATGGCCTGGGCCATCACGCCCTCGATCCAGGCCCGGATGGCGGTCGGGGGGGTGCGGGTCTTCTCCATCCGGTGCTCGAGGTACTCGGCCAGCCGGCGCCGGCCGTCGTCGAGCAGGACGAGGAGGAGGTCGTCCTTGCTGGGGAAGTGGCGGTAGAAGGCCTGGGTCGACAGGCCCGCCTCGCTGAGGATGTCGCGCATGCGGGGGTCGACGTCGCCGGTGCGCTCGATCACCCGGTAGGCGGCGTCGACGATGCGGGCGATCTCCTCGGCGGCGGCGTCGTAGCGGTCGCGAAGGGTGCGGTTGATGGCGGCCTGGACGAGGGGGCTCTCGTGCCGGTCGGCGTCGGGGGCGGGCTGGGGCTGGCGCGGCATGGCGGAGTCCTTGGCAGAACGCTGTTCTGAGAACTAGGGTACAGCGTTGTGAGAGCACAGGTGGCGTGTGGCCAGCAGGCTATGCCAGGGAGGCAGGCGTGAGCGTCGGGCGCGACGAGAGGGTCGTGATCGCCACGGGGATCGGCGGCCAGGGGGTGCAGCTGGCGTCCCAGGTGCTCGCCCACGCGGCGATGGCCGAGGGCCTCGAGGTCCTCCTGTTCGGCAGCTACGGCGGGATGATGCGGGGCGGCAACACCGACGCCACCGTGGTGCTGGGCCGGGGCCCGGTCGACGTCCCCCCGGTGGCGCCGACGGCGTGGGCCGGGCTGGTGATGCACCACGAGTACGTCGAGCCGCTGGCCGACCGGTTGACGCCCGAGAGCCTCGTCTTCGTCAACGCCTCGGTCGTCCCGGCCGAGACGTTCGCCGGTCGTCCCGGCACGGTGGTGCCCGTCGACGCCGTCGAGGTGGCCAAGGAGGCGGGCAGCGCCCTGGGCGCGGCGATGGTCCTCCTCGGCGCCCTGGCCGGCGGCACCGGGCTGGTGGGCCTCGACGCCCTCCAGGCCGCGGTGGTCGAGGTCATCCCGCCGTACCGCACCCAGCACGTCGAGGTGAACCAGCGGGCGCTGGCCCTCGGCCACGCCCTCGCCCCGGACGCCCCGCCCGCCTGGCCCACGGCCGGGGTGCCGCGATGAGCGCCGAGGACGACGCCGTGGTGACGGTGACGACGCGCGGGACGGTGGTGATCGACAAGGACGCGTGCAAGGGCTGCGACCTGTGCATCGACGCCTGCAAGCCGGGCGTCCTGTTGATGACCGACACCGATCTCAACAGCCGGGGTTACCGCTATCCACTGCTGTTCGAGGGCTGCACCGCCTGCAAGGCGTGCTCGCAGATCTGCCCCGACTTCGTGTTCCAGGTCCACAAGTACGACGAGCCGATCGTCACCCACCGACCCGCCCGGGAGGGCTCGTGAGCCGCCGCCTGCTCGAGGGATCCGAGGCCATCGCCGAGGCGATGGTGGGGGCGGGGTGCCGCTTCTTCGCCGGCTACCCGATGACGCCGTTCACCGAGGTGCTGGAGCACATGGCCAAGAAGCTCCCGCCGGTCGGGGGCGTGTGCATGAACGCCGAGAGCGAGCTGGAGGCGATCGGCATGGTGTGGGGGGCGGCCGCCACCGGCGCCCGGGCCGCCACCGGATCGGTGGGCCAGGGCCTGTCGCTGATGCAGGAGTCGATCTCCGAGGCGAGCCTGGCCCGGCTGCCCTTCGTCGTGCTCAACATGGCCCGCTCGCAGGCCGACTACTTCCAGGCCACCCGGGGCGGCGGCCACGGCGACTACCGGACGCCGGTGCTGGCGCCGATCGACGTGCCCGAGGCGGCCGAGCTGGTGCCCCTGGCCTTCGACCTGGCCGACCGCTGGCGCAACCCCGTGCTCGTCTACGGCGACTACTACCTCGCCCACACGTCGCAGTCGGTCGACGTCGGGACCCGCCCGCCGGCGGCCGACCTGCCGGCCAAGGACTGGGCCCTCGACGGCACGTCGGGGGGCTCGGGCCGGGCCCGGCTGGTGTCGTTCCTCGGCGACGTCAAGCAGCGCGACGGCGTGGGCTACGACCTGGCCGACTATTACCACCGGGTCGGCGAGCACTGGGCCGACATGGCCCGCTCGATCGAGCCGCTGGTCGAGACCCGCCACACCGAGGACGCCGAGCTGGTGGTGGTGGCCTTCGGGTCGCCGGCCAAGTTCATCCGCTACGTGGTCGAGGAGCTGCGGGCCGAGGGCGTGCCCGTCGGCTTCGTCCGCCCGATCACCTTGTTCCCGTTCCCCAGCACGACGTTGTCCGCGCTGGCACCGAGGGTGCGCGCCTTCGCCGTCTACGAGAACAGCGCCGGCCAGATGGTCGACGACGTCCGCCTGGCCGTGCTGGGCGCCGCGCCCGTCGAGTTCATCGGCGGGCTGACGATGGACAGCTCGGCCTTCGGCATCGGCCCCGACCTCGACGTCCGCGTCCTGCGGTCCCGGGTCGAGGCCGTCCTCGCCGCCCACGACATCACCCCGGAGGAGCACCGATGACGCGCACTCGGCCCGAGGGGCTGCGGCTGGTCGACACCGACGCCCCGCCCGACCGCCCGTCGCGGGTGGTCGACGACTTCACGCCCGAGCTGATCGACGTGGGCGAGCACCACCTCTGCCCGGGGTGCGGCGAGCCGGTGGCCATGCGCTCGCTGGTCGAGGTCCTGGCCGAGCTGGGCCTGGTGCAGCGGGCGGTGACGATCTTCGGCATCGGTTGCTACACGGCCTTCTCCAACAACCTCGACGTCGAGGTCCTCCAGGCCCTCCACGGGCGCTCCCCGTCGGTGGCGACGGGGGTGAAGCGGGCCCGGCCCGAGCTGGTCTGCGTCACCGTCCAGGGCGACGGCGACATGGTGAACGAGGGCCTCCAGGAGCTGCTCCACACCGCGGCCCGGGGCGAAGCGGTGACGTGCGTGCTGCTGAACAACGGTGTGTTCGGCGAGACCGGTGGTCACATGACCGCGACCACCGTTCTCGGCCAGCGGACCAAGAACACCCTCGACGGGCGCGACGCCCACCTCCACGGCCAGCCCATCCGGGCCGCCGACCTCGTGGCCCAGCTCGACGGGGCCGCCTACGTGGCCCGGGGGGCGGTCAACAACGCCGGCAACGTGGCCAAGACCAAGCGGATGCTCCAGCGCGCCGTCGAGGTCCAGCTCTCGGGGGCGGGGTTCTCGTTCGTCGAGATCCTGACCATGTGCCCCACCGGGTGGTTCATCCGCACCGAGGAGGCCCCGGGCTACCTGACCGACACCCTCGCCGGCGTGCACCTCGGGGGCGTGGTCAAGGACATCGCCCCTCCGGCACGTTGACGAACGTCACTCTCGCGACTAAGAACAGCGTTCTAGTCACGTAGACCACTGTTCAGGGGAACGCATCACATGAAGAAGACGTGGGGACTTCTCGCCGCCGCCGCTCTGGCCCTCGCCGCCTGTGGCGGCCAGGACGCCGACGACGCCGGCAGCGGGGGCAACGGGAGCGGCGGCAACGCCAGCGCCGACGAGTCCGGGCCCATCACCATCGCCGCCCTCTGGGAGGTCAGCGGCGAGAGCGACGTCGCCGTCGACGACTTCCAGCGCGGCGCCGAGATCGCCGTGGCCGCCCTCAACGAGGCCGGCGGCATCGACGGGCGCGAGGTCGTCCTCGAGCGCTTCGCCGCCTCGCCGCTCGACCCGGCCAGCACGGCCACCGCCGTCCAGAAGGCCCTCGACGCCGAGCCCTCGGCCATGGTCGGCCCGCTGGTCGCCGGTCAGATCCAGGCCACCTCGGCGGCGATCGAGCGGGGCGGCGTGCCCGTCATCCCGATCGGCAACGCCGACCCCACCGTCATCGCCGGTGGCGACAGCGCCAGCGACCACGTCTGGTTCGTCAACTCCTACATCCCGGCCCTGGTCGACGCAGGCGTCGACTACCTGACCGAGGACCTCGGCCTGACCGAGATCGGCGTCATCGGCACCGACGAGCCCTTCGGCCAGACCGGTGTCGAGCAGGCGATCGCCAGCCTCGACGAGGCCGGGCTGGAGCCCGTCGGCGGCGAGCAGCTCTACGCCCCCGACGCCACCGACCTCACCCAGCAGGTCCTGGCCGTCGAGAGCGCCGAGGCCGTCGTCAACTGGGGCTTCCCCAACCCGATCGCCGTCCAGCTCAACCAGCTGGTGCAGAACGACATCGCCATCCCCACCCTGACCGGCCCGTCGGCGCCGGTGGTGGTGGACAACGGCCTGGCCGAGGGCGAGGCCATCGACGACCTCCTCGCCGTGATGACCTGCAACCCGGGGGTGGACGAGAGCGACGCCTCGACCGCCTTCGTCGAGGCCTACGAGGCCGAGCACGGCGCCACGCCCAGCTCGAACGCCGCCCTGGCCCACGACGCCGTGTTGATCGCCGCCGCCGCCATCTCCGACGCCGGGTCGAGCGACCCGGCCGCCGTCCAGGAGGCGATGGCCGACGTCGAGGTCACCGACGGCGCCTGCGCCGAGAGCTACGCCGCCGACGAGGCCCACGTGCTCAACCACCAGATCCAGATCGTCGCCTACGCGGCCGACGGCAGCTCCACCACCGAGAAGGTCGTCGAGGGCGAGCCGGTGGCCCGCGCCGACGGCTGAGGCGGCGGGGGCGTGGCGCGCTTCGTCGCCCTGCTGGCGTCCGGGATCGCCACCGGGGCCATCCTCGCCGTGGTGGCCCTCGGCTTCGTGGTCCTCCACAAGGCCACCGGGGTCGTCAACTTCGCCCACGGCGACCTGGTGACCCTGGGTGCCTACGTGGCCCTCTGGGCCGGCACCGACCTCGGGCTGGGGCCGGTGCCGGCCGCCCTCCTCGCCGTCGCCGCCCTGTTCGGGGTGGGGGTGGTGATCGAGCGGGTGGCCCACGCCCCGCTGCGCAAGCGGCCGGCGATGACCGTGGTGGTGGCGACCCTCGCCGCCGCCCTGGTGCTGCGCGGCCTCGTGGCCCTGTGGCAGGGCTCGACGCCGCGGTCGCTCCCGCCGCTGCTCGGCGACGGCACCGTGCGGATCGCCGGGGCGCCGGTCGCCGTGCAGCGGATCGTGATCGTCGCCGTGGTGGCCGTGGTCCTGGCCGGGCTGGCCTTCACCTTCACCCGGACCTCGGCCGGCCGCCAGGTCCGGGCCCTCGCCGCCGACCCCGAGGCGGCCCAGATGCTCGGCGTCCGCACCCGCGGCGCGTCGATGCTGACCTTCGGGTTGTCGGCCGCCCTGGCCGGCCTGGCCGGGGTGCTGGTCGCCCCGCTCAGCGCCGTCGACCTGGGCTTCGGGTTCGGCCTGATGGTCACCGCCTTCGCCGGCGCCGTCATCGGCGGCTTCGGCAACCTCGGCGGCGTGGCCCTCGGCGCCGCCGTGATCGGCATCGTCCAGCAGGTCGTCGGCGGCTACGTCCTCCAGGATTGGGCGCCGGCCCTGCCCTACGCCGTGATCCTCGTGATCGTGCTGCTGCGGCCGGCCGGCGTGCTCTCCACCGGCGGCACACGGCTGTGACCGTCGAGGTGACCGGCAGCGCGACCGGCGCCGGCGCCGAGGTGGCGCCCGGGGTGGCGGACCCCGGGCGGCCGGGCCGGGCCCTGCCCGCGTGGGCGGGGCCCGGGCTCGGGCGCTCGTTGGCCGGCGTGGTCGCCTTCAGCGCCGCCGTGGCCGTCCTCGGTCCACAGGTCGCCCGGGGCGGCTCGGACCTCCTGTTGATGACGCTGTGGCTCGTCCACATCATCTCGGCCACGGGGTACCGCTGGGTCTACGCCGTGGCCGGCCGGTTCTCGTTCGCCCAGACGCTGATGATGGCGCTCGGCGCCTACACCTCGGCCTGGGTCACCGGCGAGATGGGGGCGGCGTGGACCCCGGTCGGGCTGGTGGCCGCGGTGGCCGGCGTCGCGCTCGTCGGCGGCGCCGTCGGGTGGGTCGCCCGCCGCAGCGACGGCTTCGCCTTCGCCATCGTCACCCTGGCCCTGGCCGAGCTGGGCCGGCAGGTGCTCTCGCACACCGAGGGCTTCAGCGGGCGCAACGGGAACCTGGTCGGCATCGAACCGCTCCAGCTGGCCGGCCGGGCCTACGTCACCGACGAGGACGTCCTGACCGTGCTGGTGTGGGTGGTGGCCGCGGTGCTGGCGCTGGCCATGGCCATCGAGCGATCGCCGGTCCGCCGCCAGGCGTTGGCCGCCCGGACCAACGGCCCGGTGGCGGCCGGGCTCGGCGTGCCCGTCGAGCGGGTGCGGCTGGCCGTGTTCGTCCTCGGCTGCGCCACCGGCGCCCTGGCCGGCGCCGTCATGGGCCACTGGCAGGGCTTCGTCGGCACCGACAGCTTCGGGCTCGACCTCGCCATCGGGCTGCTGCTGATGGTGCAGCTCGGCGGCAGCCGCACGCCGTGGGGCCCGGTGCTCGGGGCCACCGTGTACGTCTGGCTGCCCGAGGCCCTGTCCGGGCTGGAGGAGTACCGGGCCGCGGCCTATGGCGTGCTCCTGCTCGTCACCGTCCTGGTCCTCCCCGACGGCCTGACCGGCCTCCCGGCGACGATCCGCCAGCGGCTGCGACGGGGGAGCGCCTCGTGAGCGCGGTGCTGGAGGTCGAGGAGCTGGCGGTGGCCTTCGGCGGGGTCAAGGCGGTCGACGGGGTGACCTTCACCCTCGACGCCGGCCGAGCCCTCGGGGTCGTCGGCCCCAACGGCAGCGGCAAGACCACCTGCTTCAACGCCCTCTGCGGCGTGGTGCGGGCGACCGGGCGGGTCACCGTTGCCGGCGAGGCGCTGCCGCCGGGCCAGCCCGGGCGGGCCCGCCGGCTCGGCATCCTCCGCGTCTACCAGGCGCCCCAGGCCTTCCCCGGCCTGCTGGCGTGGGAGAACGTCGCCCTGGCCCGGCCCGACCGGCGGGGCACCGGGCTGGGGTCGGCCTGCGTGGCCCGCTGGCGGATGGCCCGCCACGAGCGGGCCCGCGAGGTGGCGGCCCGCGACGCCCTGGCCCGGGTCGGGCTGGCCGGCGCCGGCGACCGGCCCACCGAGGCCCTGACCTACGGGCAGCTGCGGCTGCTCGACCTGGCCCGGGCCATCGCCGGCGAGCCGCTCGTCCTCCTGCTCGACGAGCCGACCGCCGGTCTCAACGAGGTCGAGACCGAGCAGATGGTCGCCGCCGTCGCCGCCCTCCGGGTCGACCGGCCCGACCTCGCCCTCGCCGTCATCGACCACAAGATCTCGGTGATCGACGCCCTGTGCGACCGGGTGCTCGCCCTCGACCTCGGGCGGGTGGTGGTCGAGGGTGCGCCCGACGAGGTGTGGGCCCACGAGCAGGTCCTCGACGCCTACCTGGGAGGCTCCGGTGCTCGAGCTACGTGACCTGCGGGTCCGCTACGGGACCCACGAGGCGGTGGCCGGGCTCGACCTGGTGGTCGACGGCTCGGTGGCCCTGCTCGGGGCCAACGGGGCGGGCAAGACGTCGGTGCTGCGGGCCGTCTCGGGGCTGGCCCCGGCGACCGGCTCGGTCGTGTTCGACGGGCGCCAGCTGCTCGGCCGGGCCCCCGAGGCGATCGCCCGGGCGGGGGTGCTCCACGTGCCCGAGGGCCGGCGGGTCGTGCCCACCCTCGACGTGCACGAGAACCTGCTCCTCGGCGAGCTGGCCCGGGCCGGCCGGGACCCGCTCTGGACCGTCGCCGACGTCTACGACCTCTTCCCCCTGCTGACCCGGCTGCGGGACCGGCCCGGCTACGCCCTCTCGGGCGGCGAGCAGCAGATGGTGGCCGTCGGGCGGGCCCTCGTCGGCGCCCCTCGGGTGCTGCTGCTCGACGAGCCCTCGCTGGGCCTGGCGCCGAGCGTCGCCCAGGTGGTGTTCGACGTCCTGGCCGTGGCGGCCGAGACGATCCCGGTGCTGCTGGTCGAGCAGAACCACGACCTCGCCGCCGGCCTCTGCCCCCGGGCCGTCGTGCTCGCCCACGGCGACGTCACCCTGGCCGGACCCACCGCCGGCCTCGGCCGGGCCGAGCTGATGGCCGCCTACCTCGGCCGCGCCCCCGTCTGACCGCTTCTGGCAACCCGCGTGAACCGTGGCGGTTCACGGGGATTGCCAGAACGTCGGGGTCGCCTACACCGGGGTCTGACCGTCGAGGGTGACGGTGCGGCGGCGGAAGGCCCAGCGGTCGCCGTCGGGCACCATCTCGTCGCGGTAGCGGCCCCAGTGGTCGGCCCGGTCGGCCGTGAGCACCAGGTAGTACGAGTGGACCTCGGCCCGATCCGGCTCGAGGTGGGTGATCCGGATGCTGCTGACGTGGTGGCGGAGCGGGCCGCCGGTGTGGCCCTCGGCCCACGCCCGCACCTGGGCGGCGATGGCCTCCCGGCCGACCGCGGGCTCGTGGCCGACGGCGTCGAGCACCCCGTCGGCGGTGAAGAGGGCGGCCATGTCGTCGGCCCGGCCCCGGTCGCCGGCGTGGGTGTAGGCACCGAGGGTGGTGCGGATCTGCTCACGGGCGACCAGCTCCCAGAGCTCCACGGCCTCAGCCCCGCGCCGTGTCGACGAGGTTCCGCAGCGGCTCACCGGCGAGGTGGCGCCGCAGGTTGTCCCGGAACAGGGCGTGGAGGTTCTCCCAGAAGCGGTCGGGGGAGGTGGCCGAGTGGGGCGAGATCAGCAGGTTCGGGACGGCCCAGAGCGGGTGGCCGGCGGCGAGGGGCTCGTCCCGCACGACGTCGATCGCCGCCGCCCGCAGGTGGCCGTCGCGCAGCGCCGCCGCCAGGGCCTCCTCGTCGACCGCCGAGCCCCGGCCCACGTTGACGAAGACCGCCCCGGGCTTCATGGCGGCGAAGGCGGCCCCGTCGAACAGGTCGGTGGTCGCCGCCGTCTCGGGCACCGCCGCCACCACGGCGTCGGCCCGGGCCAGGGCCTCGGCCAGCCGTTCGGGCGGGAGCAGCTCGTCGACGTCGGGGTCGCCCTGGCCGGCGGTGGCGGTGCGCCGGGTGGCGAGGACCGTCATGCCGAGGGCCCGGAGCCGGCGGGCCACCTCGCGCCCGATGGCACCCAGGCCCACGACGACGGCGGTGCTCCCGGCCACCTCGGTGCCGTAGGTCGGCCGCCACTCGCCGGCCTGCTGGAGGGCGTCGATCTCGGGCAGCCGCTTCCACACCTGGAGCAGGCGGGCCAGCACGAACTCGGAGATCGAGACGGCGTTGACCCCGGCGGCCGAGGTGAGGGTGATGCCGGCGTCGTCGAGCCCCGCGGAGAGGAGCTGGCTGACGCCGGCGCCCATGCCCTGCACCCAGCGGAGGTTCGGCGCCAGCCGGCCCACGTCGAAGGGGAGGTCCTGGGTGATCACGACCTCGACCCGGGCCAGGGCGGCGTGCTGCTCGTCGGTCAGCGGCGGCGCCTCGGCCCGCAGGTCGGCCCGCGGGTCGGCGCCCCGGGCGGTGCGGAGGGCGTCGGGGTCGACGTAGCGGACGTCGACCACCTCGACACGAGGGTCGACGGCGCGCAGGAGGTCGAGATCGGCGGCCAGCGCCTCGGCCGGCCGGGCCTCCCACGCCGGCGGGTACATGATGCCGACGACGACGGGATCGGTGGGGTCCATCGTTCTCCTCTTGCGGGGCGGTGCCCTCAGGGTCCAGATTGGCATTCTGCCACACCAGAACACTGATCTGTGAGGACCGAATGGGCATCCCCGAAGGCATCGGCATCATCGACACGATGATGGGACTCCCCGTCACCGACCGGACCCGCTGGCGCCGGCCCATGGAGGGGATGCTGCGCGACCGCGAGAGCCGGGAGGAGTTCGCCCACGCCGCCTCGTACATGTACCGGGACCTGCCCGACACCGAGCACGTCGAGGACCCGGCCCGGTTCCTCCTCGACGCCATGGACGCCAACGGCGTGGCCCACGCCCTGGTGCCGGTCGACCCCGACGACCCCGTCTCCACCGCCCTCGTCGCCGACCACCCCGACCGCTTCAGCGGCACCTTCCAGGTCGACCCCAACCGGGGCATGGAGGCCACCCGGGCCCTCGAGCGGGCGGTGCGCGACCACCGCGTGGTGGCGGCGGTCGCCTTCCCGTGCGGCACGGTCCCCCAGGTCCCCCTCGACGACAAGCGGATGTGGCCCGTCTACGCCAAGTGCGTCGACCTCGGCATCCCGATCTGCGTCAACACCGGCATCCCCGGGCCCCGGGTGCCGATGGCGCCCCAGAAGGTCGAGCTGCTCGACGAGGTGTGCTGGGCCTTCCCCGAGCTCACCGTCGTGATGCGCCACGGCGGCGGCCCGTGGTTCGCCCTCGCCGCCCAGCTGCTGCGCAAGTGGCCCAACCTCCACTACTCGACCAGCGCCTACGCGCCCCGCCGGCTGCCCCGGGAGATCCTCGACCTGGCCCGGGGCCGGGCCCGCGACAAGCTGATCTACGCCGGCTACTTCCCCTCGGGGCTGACCCTGGAGCGGTCGATGGCCGAGCTCGGCCAGCTCGACCTCCCCGACGACGCCTGGGAGCCCTTCCTCCGGGGCAACGCCGTGCGGGTCTTCGGGCTCGACCGTCAGCCGGCGGGGCCGCCGAAGCGCTCCGACCACCAGGCGTAGAACGACGGGAAGTCGGCGCCCACCGAGAAGCTGTAGGCGTAGGTGCGCAGGCCGGACCGGATGAAGCCGATCTCCGAGCGGTTCCCGCCGGCGGTGTCGCGCTGGACCCCGAAGATCGACCCGCGGCCACGATCGGGGTCGTCGGCGTAGTCGAGCTGCCAGGGCTGGTCGGGCCCGATGGTGCCCGTGCCCCGGGCGAGGCCCCGGCTGTCGAGGCGGTCGGCGAAGAAGGCCTCCATCCCGGCGTCGTCGGCGAAGAGGCTGAACACGATGGTGGCGTCGTCGCCGTAGAAGCACTCGATGCTGGCCACGTCGGGGCCCTGCGGGTAGACGTTGAGCGGATCGGGCTCGCCGTCGTCGATCGGGCGGCAGACCTCGGCGGCCACGAACATGGTGGCGGCGTTGTCGAGCAGCGTCTGCTGGTCGGCCGACGGGTCGCCGGGCGCCTCCCAGCGGGTCTCGGGCGCGGTCGTCGTGGTCGCCTCGGTCGTGCTCGTGGTGCTGTCCGTCGTGTCGGTCGTGTCCGTCGTGCTGGACCCGGGTGGGGCCACCGTGGTGAGCGTGGTGTCGGCCGGGGTGTCGTTGTCGCGCCCGAGCCAGAGGGCGGCGCCGACGGCGACGGCGGCGAGCAGCCCGACCACGACCAGGGCGACGACGGCGGCCACGACCGGTCCCCGCCGGCGGGGTCGGGCCCCGGTCGGCGGCGGTGGCAGCGGGAGCCCCGGCCCCCGGCCGTCGTCGGGTGCCGGGCCGGGGGCGGGCTGGACCCGGGTGGCCGGCGGCTCCGGGGGCAGCCCGGCCGTGACGTCGTCCCGCGGCCGCAGCGCCGAGGCCGGCGGGGGCGGCACCGCCCGGTCCCCACCCTGCGCCGGCGGGGTCCAGGTGGCGCCGGGCGGCGGTGGTGGCGTGGCGAGGTTGGCGTCGGCGGGAGCCGCCGGTGGGGTGAAGGTGGCGCCGGGCGGTGGCGGGGCGGCGGCCGGGGGTGGCGTGGCGGGGTTGGCGTCGGCCGGGGCCGCGGGTGGGGTCCAGGTGGCGCCGGCCGGCGGCGGTGGGGCGGTGGGGGCGGCAGGGGGTGGGGCGGGGGTGAGGTCGAGGGTGGTGAGGGCGTCCTGGACGGCGGCGGCGGAGGCGGGGCGGGCGGCGGGGTCCCGGGCCATGCAGTGGGCGACGACGGCGGCGACGGCGGGCGGGACGGTGGCCGGCAGGGCGGGGGTCTCGTCGGCCATGACCCGGTTGAGGACGGCGAACGGGTTGTCGTCGGTCGCCTGGATGTACGGGTTGCGCCCGTGGAGGAGGGTGGCCAGCGTGACCCCGAGGGCGTAGACGTCGCTGGCCGTGCTGGCCCGCTCGCCGGCGAGGACCTCGGGGGCCATGTAGGCGATCGTCCCGGTCACGGCCCCGGTCGTCGTCGGCCCGCTGCCGGCCATGCGGGCGATGCCGAAGTCGGCCAGCCGGGCCCGGCCCCGCCGGTCGAGCAGGATGTTGGCCGGCTTGACGTCCCGGTGGAGCACCCCGACCTCGTGGGCGGCGTCGAGGGCGTCGGCCACGTCGCGGATGTGGCCGACGGCGGCCGCCGCCGGGAGCGGGCCGCCGGCGAGGGCGTCGGCCAGCGAGCCGCCGGGCACCAGCTCCATCGCCATGTACGGCGCCCCGTCCTCGGTGCGGCCGGCGTCGTAGACGGGCACGACGTGCGGGTGCCACGACAGCGAGCCGATGGCCCGGCACTCGCGGGCGAACTGGTCGGCGTCGCGCCCGTCGGCGTGGCCCTGGTCGATCACCTTGAGGGCGACGTCCCGATCGAAGGCCAGCTGCCGGGCGCGGTAGACCGAGGCGAAGCCACCCCGTCCGATCAGGACCAGATCGCCGTACCCGCGGACCGCGGGGACCGACCCCATCGCCGGGACGTTACTGCCCGGCCGACGACCCCGGGGTCAGTGCTGGGCGCGGCGGGCGGCGAGCTGGCCGGGGGCGAAGTCGGGGGAGCGGACCCAGGTGAGGAGGCGGTCCTCGCGGGCCATGACGGCGTCGGCGGCGGCGGGGAGGCCGGCGAGGGCCTCGGTCGGGACGACCAGGGCGCCGTGGCGGTCGGCGTGGATCACGTCGCCGGGCACCACGGCCATGCCGCCCACCGTGACGGGCACGTCGACGTCGACGATCTGGACGTTGGCCCGGGCCACCCCGACGCCCCGGGCGAGGTAGCGGAAGCCGAGGGCCTCGACGTCGGGCAGGTCGCGCACCAGGCCGTCGGTGACGACGCCCTCGCAGCCCAGCGCCCGGCAGATGGTCGAGTTGACCTCGCCCCACAGGCAGCCGGCGCCGCCGTCGAGGTCCTGGACGACGATCACCGAGGGCTTCGGGGCCCGGTCGACCAGGTCGTACAGCGGGGTCATGGCCGACGCCTTGGCCTCGGCGCTGGGGAAGGGCGCCTCCGAGGTGATCGTGCACGTGACGGCGTAGCCGACCATCGCCGGCAGCGCCGGGAGGATCGAGTGGATCGGGGGCCGGGTGAAGCCCTCGGTGGCCGGGCGGTCGGTCAGCCCGTCGAGGGCGTTGGCGAGGGTCGGCGTGTCGTAGGCGCGCAGGGCGTCGAGGAGCGGGTCGGTCACGGGGTCTCCGGGGTCGGTGCGGGCGCGGGGAGCGGTGGGGGGACGGTGGCGGGGGTGGGGCG
>DASTYI010000117.1:0-8256 GCA_035765045.1 Iamia sp.
CCCCGCCCCCGTCGCAAGGGCGGCGCCACCGCGGCCGCCGCCGGGTCGGGCTCGGTCACCGTCCCGATGCAGGGCACGATCGTCAAGGTCACCGTGGCCGTGGGCGACGAGGTCACCAACGGCCAGACCGTCTGCCTGCTCGAGGCGATGAAGATGGAGAACGCCATCACCGCCGACAAGGACGGCACGGTGAAGGAGATCCGGGTCGAGGCCGGTCAGGCGGTCAGCGCCGGCGACGTCGTCCTCGTCATCGAGTAGCCCCACCCCTCCGCCGAACTCGGCGGGATCCGTGACACGTGGGTGTCACCTTTCCCGCCGAGCTCGGTCAGGGGGCGTCGAGGACCACCCGGACGCCGAGGAGGCGGATGGGCCGGTCGACCTCGGTCCCGAAGCGCCCGAGCACCACCGCGGCCTGGGCCGCCACCACCTCGGGGTCGGTCGTCGGGGCGGGGAGCTTGGCGATCCGGGTGCGGGTCCAGAAGCTGGCGGTGCGGAGCTTGACCGCCACGTGGGTGACCGTCCGGCCGTCGGCCACCACCTCGGCGGTGACCGCCCGGGCCAGGGCGTCGACCTCGGTCGCCACCCGCGCCGGGTCGGTGATGTCGGTGGTGAAGGTGACCTCGGTGCTCCGGCCCTTGGCCACCCGGGGCGAGCCGTCGATCGGGTCGGTGCCGCCGCCGAGGCCCATCACCTTGAGCCCGGGCCCGGTGCGGGGACCGAACTCGGCGGCCAGGACGTCGGGGTCGGCCCGGGCCAGGTCGTCGATGGTGGCGATGCCGAGCGACCCCAGCCGGGCGGCGATCCGGGGGCCGATGCCCCACACCTCGCCCACCGGGCGCGGCCCCCACGTCTCCGCCCACTCCCGCCGGGTCAGGGTGGCGACCCCGCCCGGCTTCGCCGCCCGGACCGCCGTCTTGGCCAGCAGCCGGCTCTCGCCGATCCCCACGGCGCACGACAGCCCCGTCGCCTCCCGCACCGCGGCCCGCAGCCGTCGGGCCAGCGCCTCGGGGTTGTCGGTGCGGGCCCCGACGAAGGCCTCGTCCCAGCCCCACACCTCGACGACCACCGGGAAGGAGCGGAGGGTGGCCATCACCTCCTCGGAGGCGGCGTCGTAGGCGGCCCGGTCCGACGGGAGGAAGGTGCAGTCGGGGCAGCGGCGCAGCGCCGTCCGCAGCGGCATCCCCGAGCGGACCCCGTGGGCCCGGGCCTCGTAGGACGCGGTGGCGACGACCTGGCGGGGCCGGGTCGGGTCACCGTCCCCGCCGACGACGACGGGGCGCCCGGCCAGCTCCGGCCGCCGTCGCACCTCGACGGCCGCCAGGAACTGGTCCATGTCCACGTGCAGGACCCAGTCCCGCTCCGTTCTGTCCATCACCATGTACCGCTGCGGGACACGGGGATTGCCAGAACGGTCAGCTAGCCCCGTGGCACTGCTTGAACTTCTTGCCCGAGCCGCAGGGGCAGGGGGCGTTGCGGGGGGTCTTGTCGAACTCGGACTTGACCACCGGCGCCGCGCTCTTCTCCTCGATGGCGGCGGGGGCGTCCTCGACCCCGGCGGCCTTGGCCTGGGCCACGGCGGCCGCCTTCATGCGGTCGTCGCTCGAGGAGGCCGAGTCGTCGGGGCCCGAGGTCTGGAGCTGCTCGGGGGCCGCCGCCGCCCGCTGCTCCTCCTGGATGACCTGGACGTGCATCACGTACTTGACCTGGTCGCGCTGGATCGACCGCATCATCGTGCCGAACATGTCGAAGCCCTCGCGCTGCCACTCGACGAGGGGGTCCTTCTGGCCGAGGGCCCGGAGGTTGATGCCCTCCTGGAGGTAGTCCATCTCGTGGAGGTGCTCGCGCCAGTGCTGGTCGATGAGCCGGAGAGCCACCTGGCGCTCCATCTCCCGCATGTTCTCGTCGCCCAGCTCGGCCTCGCGGGCCTCGTAGAAGGCAGTGGCCTCGCCGATCAGCAGGTCGTAGACCTCGTCGGTGCTGACCGCGCCCCTGAGCGCCTCCTCGGTGAGCTCGGTGGGCCAGTAGGTGCCCACCTCGACCAGGAGGGTCTCGACGTCCCACTGCTCGCCGAAGTCGCCGGTGCAGTGGGTCTCGATCAGCTCGTCGACGACCTCGGCCAGGTTCTGGAGCGTCTCGTCGCGCAGGTCGGCGTCGCCCAGGATCTCGTCACGGCGCGCGTAGATCACCTTGCGCTGCTCGTTCATGACCTCGTCGTACTTGAGCACGTTCTTGCGGATCTCGGCGTTCCGCTGCTCGACGGTGTTCTGCGCCCGCTCGATGGCCTTGGTGACCATCTTGGCCTCGATGGGCACGTCGTCGGGCAGGGCCTTCGACATCACCCAGTTCATGGCGCCGGTGGCGAAGAGCCGCATCAGGTCGTCCTCGAGCGACAGGTAGAACCGGCTCTCGCCCGGGTCGCCCTGCCGGCCCGAGCGGCCCCGCAGCTGGTTGTCGATGCGGCGCGAGTCGTGCCGCTCGGTGCCGAGGACGTAGAGCCCGCCCAGCTCGCGGACCTTGGCCCCCTCGGCCTTGCACTCGACCTTGTACTTCTCGAGCAGCTCCTGGTAGCGGGCCGTGCCCTCGGCGCCGTCGGTGTGGTCGAGCCCCTCGCCCTTGACGTCGACCTCGGCCAGGCCCTCGGGGTTGCCGCCGAGCAGGATGTCGACACCTCGACCGGCCATGTTGGTGGCCACCGTGATCGAGTGGAGCCGGCCGGCCTGGGTGACGATCTCGGCCTCGCGGAAGTGCTGCTTGGCGTTGAGCACCTCGTGGGGGATGCCCCGCTTCTCGAGCAGCCGCGACAGCTTCTCGGACTTCTCGACCGAGATGGTGCCGACCAGGCAGGGCTGGCCGGTGTCGTACCGCTCGACCAGGTCCTCGACGACCGCCGCGAACTTGCCGTCCTCGGACTTGTAGATGAGGTCGGCCTCGTCGCGGCGCTGGACCTCGCGGTTGGTGGGGATGGGCACGACCTGGAGGTCGTAGGTGCTGCCCAGCTCGGCCGCCTCGGTGAGGGCCGTGCCGGTCATGCCGGCGAGCTTGTCGTAGAGGCGGAAGTAGTTCTGGAGCGTGATCGTGGCGAGGGTCTGGTTCTCCTCCTTGATCCGCACCCCCTCCTTGGCCTCGACCGCCTGGTGGAGGCCCTCCGACCAGCGCCGGCCGTCGAGGATGCGCCCCGTGAACTCGTCGACGATCTTCACCTCGCCGCCCTGGATCACGTAGTCCTTGTCCCGCTTGAACAGCTCCTTGGCCTTGAGGGCGGCCTGGAACTGGTGGACCAGGTTCTGCGAGACGGCGTCGTAGAGGTTCTCGACACCGAGGGCGGCCTCGACCTTCTCCACGCCCGACTCGGTCGGGGCGACGATGCGCTTCTCCTCGTCGACCTCGTAGTCCTCGTCGCGCTGGAGGCCGCGGACGATCGAGGCGAAGCGGTGGTAGAGCTTGGCCGCGTCGGCCAGCCGGCCCGAGATGATCAGCGGGGTGCGGGCCTCGTCGATGAGGATCGAGTCGACCTCGTCGACGATGGCGTAGCTGTGGCCCCGCTGGGTCTTGGCCGCCGCCGACATCGCCATGTTGTCGCGGAGGTAGTCGAAGCCGAACTCGTTGTTGGTGCCGTAGGTGATGTCGCAGGCGTACTGGGCCCGCTTGTGGGCCGAGTCGACCCGCCCGGGGAGGATCAGCCCGACGGTCAGGCCCATGAACCGGTGGAGCCGGCCCATCCACTCCGAGTGGTAGCTGGCCAGGTAGTCGTTCACCGTGATCAGGTGGACGCCCTCGCCCTTGAGGGCGTTGAGGTAGAGCGGGAGCGTCGAGACGAGCGTCTTGCCCTCGCCCGTCTTCATCTCGGCCACCCAGCCGAAGTGGAGGGCGGCGCCGCCCATCATCTGGACGTCGTAGTGGCGCTGGCCGAGGGCCCGGACAGCCCCCTCGCGCACCACGGCGAAGGCCTCGATCAGGAGGTCGTCGAGATCGGCGCCGCGGTCGATCTGCTCGCGGAACTCGACCGTCTTGTGCTGCAGCTGCTCGTCGGTGAGCTTCTGCATCTCCGGCTCGAGGGCGGCGATGTCGGGCGTGAGGCCGGCCAGGGCGCGCAGCTTGCGCCCTTCACCGGCGCGGAGGATCTTGTCGAGAACACCCATGGAGGTCCCACTGTACCGACGTGGGCCTTTCCACCGGCTGGCGGGGTGGCAGTCGGCGCTCGGCGGGCACCCGCCGGAGGGTTACGTGCCGAGGTCGATGATCTGCTCGCGCACGGCGTAGAGGGCCGCCTCGGTGCGCGAGTGGAGCTGGAGCTTCTCGAGGATGTTGCGGACGTGGTTCTTGACCGTGTTCTCCGAGATGAACAGCTCCTCGGCGATCTCCCGGTTGCTCCGGCCCCGGGCGATGAAGCCGAGGACCTCGACCTCGCGCCCGGTCAGGCGGGGCCCGGCGGGGGCGACCCGGCCGCCGTCGACCCGGTTGGCCAGGGCGGTGAACTCGTTGAGCAGCTTGGTGGCCATCGACGGGGTGACCAGGCTCTGGCCGGCGGCGACGGCCCGCACGGCGTCGGCCACCTCTTCGATCGAGGCCTCCTTGAGCAGGTAGCCGACGGCGCCGGCCTTGATGGCGTCGTAGAGGTCGCTCTCGGTGTCGCTCACCGTCAGCATGACGACGCGGGCGGAGGGGACCTCGAGGGCCAGGCGGCGGGCGGCCTCGATGCCGCCAACCCCGGGCATCCGGACGTCGAGCAGGACCACGTCGGGGGCGGTCTCGCGGGCCAGGTCGACGGCCTCGTCGCCGTTGCTGGCCTCGGCCACGACCTCGATGTCGTCCTCGGGTTCGAGCACCAACGAGAGGCCGCGCCGGAACACGGCGTGGTCGTCACAGACGAGCACCCTGATCTGCTGGCCCCCTGCTGGCTGGTTCACCCGTTGTCTCCGTTCACCTGGCGTGGCCCCGGTGCCCCGCCCTCACTGTTCGTCGTCGGCCTCAGCCATCCTCGTCAGCCATCCTCGTCGATCAGGCCGATGTCGCCGTCCTCCCGGCGGTAGACCACGGCGGCCCTCCCCGTGTCGAGGTTGGTGAAGAAGAAGAAGCCGTGACCCAGCAGGTCCATCCGCTGGGCCGCCTCGTCGGCCGTCATGCCCATCGGCGCGAACCGCTTGACCTTGACGATCTTCGGCAGGGCCGGGGCGTCGTCCTCGACCTCCTCGGCCGGGGTGTCGAGCACGAGGGTGTCGCTGACCAGGGCGTCGGCGGGCGGGGTGACGGGACGCTTGCCCGTCCCCTTCTTCTGGCGCTGGAGCTTTGTCTTGAGCTTGTGGAGCTGCTGCTCGAGCTTGGCCACGGCCTTGTCGATGGCGACGTAGCCGTCGGTGGCGGCGACCTTGGCCCGCACGAAGTGGCCGTGGCCCTCGAGGGTGACCTCGCACAGCTCGGGTTCGGCGATCCGGGGGTTGCGGTGGGTCGAGAAGTGCACCTCGGCCCGATCCATGCCCTCGACGAAGCGACCGAGCTTGCCGATCTTCTCCTCGGCGGAGCGCCGGAGCCGCTCCGGGACCTCGGTGTGCCGGGCGCTGACGGTCACTTCCATGCAGGCTCTCCTCGTTGCTCGGGGGTGCTGACCTTAGACGTGTCGGGGGGCGGGGCCTTCCGGCGCGGTGCGGGCGTGCGGGCCAGGGCGGCGGGCACCGGCCGGCCGCCGACGGCACGGATCGCGTCGACCGCAGCCCGGAGGGTGGCGCCGGTGGTGACCACGTCGTCGATGACGAGGACCCGGGCGCCGGGGGGCAGCGGCCCGGCCACGAACCCCGGCCCGGCGACCCGACGGGCCTCGGCCGGACGTCCGGTCTGCGCCGGGCCCGGCCGCCGGCGCAGCACCGCCCGGCACGGCACGGCGAGCTCGGCGGCCACCCGGCGGGCCACCAGCTCGGCGTGGTCGAAGCCCCGGGCCCGCCGGTGCCGGTCGGTGGTCGGCGCCCACGTCACCAGGTCGACGGCGACCGCCTCGGCCCTGACCCGCCGGGCCAGGCCGGTCGCCAGCCAGTCCAGGCCCTGGCGGTGGTTCCGGTACTTGACCCGGGCCACGAGCGGCCGGGCCGGGCCCTCGTAGCGGAGCAGCGCCACCAGCCCGACCAGCCCCGGCGGATCGGCCTCGGGCCGGGGCGGGCGGAGGGCGGCGTGGCAGGCCCGGCACGGCGACGCCCCGGGCCGGTCGCACGATGCGCAACGAGCGGCGAGCAGCATCCCCCGATCGTCGCGCCGGGGTGTGACAGCCACCCCACCCCTCGAGCTCGGCGGGAAAGGTGACACCCGGGTGTCACCTCTCCCGCCGAGTTCGGGGTCAGGGGCGGGTGCGGGGGGACTTGGTGAGGGAGGCGGAGCGCTCGACCTTGTCGCCGAGGACGTCGTCGATGGCGGCGACGAGGTCGTCGTCGAGGGTGATGTCGGCGGCGGCGACGGTGGCGTCGAGCTGCTCGGGGCGGCTGGCGCCGACGATGGCCGAGGCCACGTTCGGGTTGCGGAGCACCCAGGCCACCGCCATCTGCGGCATCTGGATCCCGGCCTGCTCGGCCAGGGGCTTGAGCCGCTGGACCCGCTCGAGCAGGTCGTCGTCGGCGAGGAAGCCCTCGATGAAGCCCTTGCCGCTGGCCTCGTCGGTGGCCCGGCTGCCCTCGGGCGGCGGCTGGCCGGGCAGGTACTTGCCGGTGAGGATGCCCTGGGCCATCGGCGACCAGACGATCTGCGACAGTCCCTCGTCCTCGCACGCCGGGACGACCTCGCGCTCGATGACCCGCCAGAGCATCGAGTACTGCGGCTGGTTGGAGACGAACGGGATGCGGAGCTCGCGGGCGAGGGCGGCGCCCCGGCGGATCTGGTCGGCGGTCCACTCCGAGACCCCGATGTAGTGGGCCTTGCCCGACCGGACCACGTCGGCGAAGGCGACCATCGTCTCCTCCAGCGGCGTCTCGTGGTCGAAGCGGTGGGCCTGGTAGAGGTCGACGTGGTCGGTCTGGAGCCGGCGCAGCGAGCCGTCGATCGACTCCATGATGTGCTTCCGCGACAGGCCCCGGTCGTTGGGGCCCGAGCCGGTCGGCCAGAAGACCTTGGTGGCGATCTCCAGGCCCTCGCGGCGCTGGCCCTCGAGCGCCTTGCCCAGGACGACCTCGGCCTTGGTGCCGGCGTAGGCGTCGGCGGTGTCGAAGGTGGTGACCCCGAGGTCGAGGGCGGCGTGGACGCAGGCGGTGGCGGCGTCGTCCTCCACCTGCGAGCCGTGGGTGATCCAGTTGCCGTAGCTGACGGCGGAGACCTTCAGGCCGCTGCGGCCCAGGAAGCGGTGGTGCATGGCACCGACCGTACAGGTGTCACCAGGAGGGTGGGCCCTGGCCGAAGCCGGGGGGCGGGCCCGGCGGCGGGCCGTAGCCGGGCCCGCCGAAGCCGGGCGGGGGGCCGTAGCCCGGGGGCGGCCCGCCGTAGCCGTAGCCGCCGTAGGGCGGGCCCCGGCGCTCGGCCTCCTCGACCTTGGCCCGGAAGCTGAACATCCACAGCCCGGCCGGGATCAGGAAGGCCAGGCCGGCGACCACCCCGAAGATCCCGCCGCAGAGGCAGCAGATCAGGCTGAGGACGGCGGCCCCGGAGGGCAGCCCGATCCACAGGCTCTTGTCGGTGCCGGCGCCCTTGAACGCCCAGTCGGGCCGGCGCCCGGCGTCGACCGCGACCAGCACGTTGCAGACGATCTCGACGAGGACCACGACGAGCGAGGCGATCGCCAGCCCGAGCCCGAGCCCACCGCCGTAGAAGGTGTCCACCACGACGACCGTAGCCCGGCTCGCCCCGCGGGCGAGCCGGGCCCGGCCGGCGGCGGATCAGTAGCGGTAGTGGTCGGGCTTGAAGGGGCCCTCGACCGGGACGCCGATGTAGTCGGCCTGCTCCTGGGTCAGCTCGGTGAGCCGGACGCCGAGGGCGTCGAGGTGCAGGCGGGCGACCTTCTCGTCGAGCACCTTGGGCAGCGTGTAGACGCCGATCGGGTACTCGTCGGTCTTCGTGAACAGCTCGATCTGGGCGATCGTCTGGTTGGTGAAGCTGTTGCTCATCACGAAGCTCGGGTGGCCGGTGGCGCAGCCCAGGTTCATCAGCCGGCCCTCGGCCAGGACGATGATCGAGTGCCCGTCGGGGAACGTGAACTCGTGGACCTGGGGCTTGATCTCGGTCTTCTGGACGTCGCTCATGCGGGCCAGGCCGGCCATGTCGATCTCGTTGTCGAAGTGGCCGATGTTG
>DASTYI010000118.1:0-9466 GCA_035765045.1 Iamia sp.
GCGGATGGCGTCGTCGTTGCCGGGGATGACGTACTCGATGACGTCGGGGTCGCAGTTGGTGTCGACCACGGCCACCAGCGGGATGCCCAGCTTGTTGGCCTCGGTGACGGCGATGTGCTCCTTCTTGGTGTCGAGCACGAAGACGGCGTCGGGGACCTTCTCCATCTGGTGGATGCCGCCCAGGTTGCGCTCGAGCTTGGCCAGCTCGCGGCCGAGGAGGAGGGCCTCCTTCTTGGGCATGGCGTCGAACTCGCCGGAGGCCCGCATGCGGCGGTACTCCTGCATCTTGGCCACCCGCTTCGAGATGGTCTCGAAGTTGGTGAGCATGCCGCCCAGCCAGCGCTGGTTGACGTACGGCATGCCGCACTTCTCGGCGTAGCTCTGGACCGGGTCCTGGGCCTGCTTCTTCGTCCCGACGAACAGGACGGTGCCGCCATCGGCGGTCATGTCCCGGATGAAGGTGTAGGCGGTCTCCAGACGCTGGAGCGTCTGCTTGAGGTCGATGATGTAGATGCCGTTGCGGTCACCGTGGATGAACCGCTGCATCTTCGGGTTCCACCGACGCGTCTGGTGCCCGAAGTGGACACCGGCCTCGAGGAGCTGCTTCATCGTCACGACGGGCTGATCCACGTCGTCTCCTTTCCCAACGGTTCGACGTCACCCGGTCCTGACGCCGCAGGGCGGCGACCGTGGGGGGACCGGGCTGTGAGGTGCACAGGGGCCCTGGCAGGGTGCCGGGCCGACGGACGAGTCTAGGTCGCCACCCCACGCACGCCACCAACCCGGCGGGTGGACCGCGGCGGCGGGCCGCGGCCGGCGCCGTCGAGCGGTGACAGCCGCACCCACGGTGGGCCCGGGGCGCCCCACAGCGAGGCCGGGTCGATGTAGACGTCGCCCCGGCGGGCGCCGACGTGCAGCCGGGGGCCGGCGGTGCCGACCACCTGGCCGCCGACGACCTCGGCACCGGCCCGGACGGCCACGGTGGCCAGGTACGAGTAGGAGGTGCGGACGCCGTCGGGGTGGGTGACGGTGACGTGGAGCGCGCCCGCCACCGGCCCGGCGAAGCTCACCCGACCCCGGCCGGCACTGCGGACCGGGGTGCCCGGGGTGGTGGCGTACTCGATGCCCCGGTTGCCCGGCATCCACGGTCGGGGCGGCGGGCGGAACGGGTCGGTGACCGGGGCGTCGACCGGCGGGGTGTAGTCGACCCGCCCCTCGGGTGCGGCCGGCGGGGCGTGCGGTCGCGGTGCTGCTCCGGCGGGTCCGCCGGCGCCCGGGGCCGGGACGAGGGTGACGGCGACGGCGAGGAGGGCGGCGGTCAGGCCCGCGGGTGGGTGTCGGTGTGGACCTGGCGCAGCCGCTCGCGGCTGACGTGGGTGTACACCTGGGTGGTCCGCAGGTCCTCGTGCCCGAGCAGGGACTGGACGGCGCGGAGGTCGGCCCCGCCGTCGAGCAGGTGGGTGGCGAAGCTGTGGCGGAGGGCGTGGGGGTGGGTCGGGCTGGCCGACCGGCCGTCGAGGATGCGGCGCACGTCGCGCGGCGTCATCGGGTTGCGGCGGCGGTTGAGGAAGAGGTGGGTGGCCGGCTGGGCGCCGAGCAGGTCGGCCCGGTGGGGCAACCAGCGCCGGACGGCGGCGACGGCAGGCTCGCTCACCGGGATGCGGCGCTCCTTGCCCCCCTTCCCGCGCACGGCGACCGCGCCCCGGCCGAGGTCGATGTCGGGGGGCGTCAGGCCGCACAGCTCCGACACCCGCAGGCCGCTGCCGTAGAGCAGCTCGATCACCGCGTCGTCGCGGGCGTGGAAGGCGCGCTCGGCCGGGTCGTCGGGCCGCGGGACCGCCACCATGGCGTCGACCTGGTCGGGCCGCAGCACCTGGGGCAGCCGCCCGTCGCCCCGAGGGGCCGACAGGTCGAGGGTCGGGTCGCCCTTCGGCGTCCGCCCCGTCCGGGTCGTCCAGTGGAAGTACCGGCGGAGGGTGCTGACGTGGCGGGCCAGCGAGCGGGGCGCCAGGGGGCGGGGGGCCGCCCGACCCAGGTCCGGGCGGTCGACCCCGTCGGCCAGCTCGCCGAGGTAGACGCGCAGGGTCGCTCGTGTGATCCGCTCCGGACCCTCGTGCCCGTAGTGCTGCGCCCACCCCGTGAAGCGCCGGAGGTCCCGCTCGTACGCCGTCCTCGTCGCCGGGCGGACGTCGGTGAGCGACCGGAGGAAGAGCTCGACGTCCCACGCCACCCCGGCAACGGTACCGATCGGCCCGCCGCCGGATCTCGATGCGGGCCAGGCGGGGCGCCCAGCACACGCACACCAGGGCGACGTGGAGGGCGACCCAGGCGGGGTGGACGGCGAGCAGGGCCCGAGCGACCGGTCGGACGACGCGACGCCGCAGCGCCACCTCGGCGCGCCGCCGCAGGTGGGTGACGACCCGGCGGAGCCGCGCCCGGGCGGCCTCGGCCCCGACCGGGGCCGGACCGGGGCCGACCACGACCAGCGCAGCCAGGCCGAGGGTCACGGCCCAGACGGCGAGGTGCAGCGACGTGGTGGGGACGGCGGGACGGACGATCACGGTCGGGCCCTCCGTTCGATGCGGCCGGTCGAGCGGTCGATCCACCCGCCGGCCTCCAGGCCGTCGAGGGCGAGCGCCAGGGCGCCGAGCCCGAGGCCGGTGCGACGGGCCAGCACGTCGAGGGAGGCGGGCTCCCAGCCGATGGCGCGGAGGACCCGGCGACCGTCGCCGTCCGGCGCCGGCCGGGGGTCGTCGGCGGCCTCGCCCTCCTCCGGGGCGGCGGTCAGGCCGGCGGCGACCAGGACGTCCTCGACCGAGCAGCACGGCTGGGCGCCCTGGGAGAGCAGCCAGTTGGTGCCGGCCGAGGCCGCCGAGCGGATCGACCCGGGCACGGCCAGGACGTCACGCTGGCGCTCCAGGGCCTCGTCGACGGTGTACATCGACCCTCCCCTCCGGGGGGACTCGACCACGACGACGACATCGGCCAGCGCCGCCACCAGCCGGTTGCGGGCCGGGAAGCGCCACCGCGCCGGGGGCGTGCCCAGCGGGTACTCGCCGAGCACCGCGCCGCGGGCGGCGACCTCGTGCCACAGCGCCCGGCTGCGGGAGGGGTAGACGACGTCGAGCCCGCTGCCGACGACCGCCACCGGTGGCGCCGCCCCCGATCCGCCGGCGAGCGCTCCGGCATGGGCGCCGGCGTCGATCCCCACGGCCAGGCCCGACACGACCCGCCCACCCGCCCGGGCGCACTCCCGGCCGATCTCGTGGGCCATCTCGACCCCGGCCCGGCTGCACCGCCGGGTGCCGACGACGGCGATGGTGGGCCCCTCGGCGGCGCCCACGTCGCCGAGGGCGAACAGGACGACGGGAGGGTCGATGTCGTCGGCCAGGCGCCGGGGCATGCGGGGGTCGCCCCGCACGACGACCGTGACGCCGGCCCGCTCGTGGGCCTCCCACCGCCGGACCACGTCGACCGTCGTGGTCGACCGGGCGAGGGCTGCCGCCGCAGCCCGGGGGTCGCGCCCGAGGAGGCCGGCCAGCGGGGGCAGGGCGTGGGCCCGCCCCTCGGCCACGAGGCGCCAGGCCTCGTCTCCGGAGCAGCTCTCCCAGAGCGCCCCGAGGCGGGCCGGCCCCATCATCGGCAACCCGGCCAGCGCCGCCCACCAGGCTGCATCCGGCAGGGCGCCGGCCGACCGGTCGGCGGGGGGACGGGTCGTGCTCGTGCGGGTCGCGCTCGCCGGAGCGGCCCCCCGTGGGTGGGGACCCGGATCGGGAGGCGCCGGTGCGACGGGGCCCCGGTGGTCGGCTCCGTGGTGGACGGCATCGGCATCGGTGGTGGTGGTGGTGCCGGCGGGGGTCATGCTGCGGCCTCGGTGCCGGTGATGACGGCGCCTCGGAGGGCCATGGCCAGGGCGACGGGCTCGGCGCGGAGAGGGGCGGCCGGGTCGGTGCCGCCGAGGTCGGCGATGGTGCGGGCGACCCGCCGGACCCGGGCCAGGCCCCGGGCCGTCAGCCGGCCCTGGCGCAGGGCGGCTTCGAGCACCCGGGCGGCGCCGGGGTCGAGCGGGGCCAGCTCGTCGAGGCGGCGGGCCGGGATGGCGGCGTTGGCCTCGACGCCTCGGGTGGCGGCCAGGGCCCGGGCCCGGACGACCCGGGAGGCGACCGCCCCGCTCCCCTCGCCCCCGTCGGTGCCGAGCAGGGCCGACGGGTCGGGCCGGTGGACGGCGACCCGGAGGTCGAAGCGGTCGAGGATCGGTCCGCTCAGCCGCCGCCGATACCGGGCCCGCTCGCTCTCGCTGCACCGGCACTCCCCCGGCTCGGTGGCGCCCCCGCATGGGCACGGGTTGGTGGCCGCCACCAGCAGGAAGCGGGCCGGGAGGACGACCGTCGCCCGGGCCCGGGCCACCCGTACCACGCCCTCCTCCAGCGGCTGGCGGAGGGCGTCGAGCACCGAGGGCGGGAACTCGCCCATCTCGTCCAGGAAGAGGACGCCGCGGGACGCCAGGCTGAGCTCGCCGGGCCGCAGGGCGGCGGTGCCCCCGCCGACCAGCGAGACCAACGTGGCGCTGTGGTGCGGGGCGCGGAACGGCGGGCGGTCGATCAGGCCCCCGCCGGGCACCTCGACCCCGGCGGCCGACATGACCCGGGTGACGGCCAGCGCCTCGTCGTGGGTGAGCGGGGGCAGCAGGCCGGGGAGCCGGCGCGCCAGCATCGTCTTGCCAGCGCCGGGTGAGCCCACCAGCAGCAGGTGGTGACCGCCGGCGGCGGCGACCTCGAGCGCCTGGCGGGCGACGGCCTGGCCCCGGACGTCGGCCAGGTCCGGCGGGGGCGGGGCCGGCGGTGGTGGCGGCGGCTCGTCGGGGGTGGGCCAGGGGCCCTCGCCCCGGAGGGCGAGCACCAGCTCGGCCAGACGCTCGACGGGACGGACGTCGTGGCGGCCGACGAGCCGGGCCTGGCGGGCGGCGACGGCAGGCACCACGGCGATGCCGTCGGGCAGGGCGTCGACGCGCGAGATGGTGCCGTGCACCGGGCGGATCGACCCGTCGAGCCCGAGCTCGCCGATGCAACCCAACCCCCGCAGCGCGTCGCGGGGCACCTGGTCGGTGGCGGCGAGGAGCCCGAGGGCGATGGCGAGGTCGAGCCCGGTGCCGATCTTGCGCTCGGCCGACGGGGCCAGGTTGACCGTGACCTTGCGGTTGGGCCACTCGAGCTGCGAGCTGGCGATGGCGGCCCGGACGCGGTCACGGGACTCCCGGCACGAGGCGTCGGGCAGGCCGACCACGGTGAAGGCCGGGAGGCCGGCGGCGACGTGGACCTCGACGGTGACGGGGCGGCCCTCGACGCCGAGGATGGTGGCGGACGAGACGGTGGCGAGCACGAGCCCTCCAGCGACGGGCGCCGTGCGGAGCGACGGCGCGGTGGGTGTCGGGGAGGGGCCGTGGCGCCGGCCGCCGAGCGATGGGACCGACAGTACCCCGGGGGTGTGACAGTGGAACCCGGCGAGGTGGGGCGGGGGGTCGGATCGGTCGGTGTCCAGGCCCCTGTCCCGAGGCCCGGGTGAGGCGAGCGCCGGTCAGCGGCCCTGGAAGGTGGGGTCGCGCTTCTCGAAGAAGGCGCGCATGGCCTCGGCGGTGTCCTCGGTCGAGAAGTTGACGGTCTGGGCGGTGCCCTCCAGGTCGAGCATCGCCTCCCAGGACGTCTCCAGCGAGCGGTTGAGCATCCGCTTGGTCTGGGTCAGGGCGATCGGCGGGCCGCTGGCCAGGCGGGCGGCCCACTCCCCCACGACCGTGTCGAGCTCCTCGGGCGGGACGACCCGGTTGACCAGGCCGAGCCGCTCGGCCTCCGAGGCGGGTAGGACCTCGGCCAGGAGGGCCAGCTCCTTGGCCCGGTGGAGGCCGACGAGGCGGGGCAGCAGCCAGGCGCCGCCGAAGTCGGTCGACAGGCCGCGACGGGCGAAGATCTCGGAGAACCGGGCCTCGGTGGAGGCGACGGTGAGGTCGCAGCCGAGGGCGATGTTGAGCCCGGCGCCGGCGGCGACCCCGTTGATGCGGGCGATCGTGGGCTGGGGCAGGTCGTGGAGCAGCTGGGCGACCCGGTGGATGTCGCGCATGCGGACCAGGCCGTGGGTGTCGGCGGCGACGGCGCCGAGGTCGGCCCCGGAGCAGAAGGCGTCGCCGGCGCCCGTGATCACGACCACCCGCACGTCGTCGTCGAAGGCCACCGCGCCGAAGAGGTCGATCAGCTCGAGGGCCATCTCGGGGCTGAGGGCGTTCTTCCGCTCGGGCCGCGACAGGGTCACGGTGAGCACGGCGCCGTCACGGTCGACGGTGAGGGTGTCGGGCATGGCCGGACCCTAGGGCCCGCGCCGTAGCCTGGGCCGATGGGCTTCAACCCCCACGTCAAGACCCGCAAGGGGCCGGCCGACTACGCCATGGTGGCCGCCGCCCTCCTGGTCTGCCTCGGCCTGCTGGCCTGGGCCCTGCTCGGCTGAGGCCGTGAGCCCCACCCGCCGGCGGGCGACGCGCCGGCGCACCCCGCGCCCGGCCGGTGGCCTCCCCGCCTGGGCCCGCGCCGACGACGGCACAACCACCGACGAGCTCGACGGCGTCCCCGTGGAGGTGCGGACGATCCAGCCCTACCAGGCGACCAAGGCGTACACGTGCCCGGGCTGCCACGCCGTCATCCCCGCCGGCACCGGCCACCTCGTCGTCGTCCCGCTGGTCGACCCGGAGGACCGCCGCCACTGGCACCGGTCGTGCTGGAGCCGTCGCCACCGCCGTCGCCCCCGCTGAACCGTCGAACCTTGGACGGCATCCGCCGCATGCGGCGGGGTCCCGTCCAAAGTTGGAGGAGGGCCGGCGGTCAGCCGGCGCGGTGGGGCTCCGGGACCTCCTCGCCGGGGGCGACGGGGCCGGGCGGGGTGCCGTCGCCGAAGGGGCGGCCGCCGAGGTCCTCCCGGCCGTGGGGCGTCAGCCAGCCGCGCAGGTCGGGGCCGGCGGGGACGATGCCGGTGGGGTTGATGTCGCGGTGGACGCAGTAGTAGTGCCGCTTGATGTGGTCGAAGTCGGTGGTGTCGCCGAAGCCGGGGGTCTGGAACAGGTCCCGGGCGTAGGCCCACAGCACCGGCATCTCGGTGAGCTTCTGGCGGTTGCACTTGAAGTGGCCGTGGTAGACGGCGTCGAAGCGGGCCAGCGTGGTGAACAGCCGCACGTCGGCCTCGGTGATGGTGTCGCCCACCAGGTAGCGCTGGCCCTCCAGCCGTGAGGACAGCCAGTCGAGGCGGGCGAAGAGGATCTCGTAGGCCTCGTCGTAGGCGTCCTGCGACCCGGCGAAGCCGCACCGGTAGACGCCGTTGTTGACGTCGGTGAAGACCTTCCCCATCACGTCGTCGATCTCGTCGCGCCGGTCCTCGGGGTAGAGGTCGGGCGCCCCCTCCCGATGGTGCGCGCGCCACTCGAGCGAGAGGTCGAGGGTGATCTGCTTGAAGTCGTTGGTGACCACACCGCCGCTCGGGACGTCGACGATGGCCGGGACGGTGATCCCCTTCGGGTAGCCGGGGAACCGGGCCTCGTAGGCGTCCTTGATGCGGGGGATGCCGAGCACGGGGTCGACGCCACCGGGGTCGAGGTCGAAGGTCCAGCTGTCGGCGTCGTGGGTGGGGCCGCAGATGCCCATCGACAGCACGTCCTCCAGCCCCAGCAGGCGGCGGACGATGATCGCCCGGTTGGCCCACGGGCAGGCCCGGGCCACCACCAGCCGGTAGCGGCCGGGCTCGACCGGCCACCCCGACGACCCGTCGGCGGTGATCCGATCGTCGATGTAGCTCATGTCCCGCTCGAACGAGCCCTCTTCCACGTACGCACCGGAGGCCATGGGTCGACCGTACCGGGCTACGCCGCGTCCAGCGCCCGGGCGATGGCGGTGTCGAGCGGGGTGCCGGTGCCGTCGGGGGCCGGTGGGCGGCGGGCGTCGTCGACCACGGTCTCGGTGGCCATGCTGGCGAGGAGGGACGTGGTGGCCCACGGGTCCTCGCCGGCGACGACCGAGGCGGCGGGGCCGAACCAGTCGGCGCCGATGGGCAGCCGGGCGATCGTGCGGACCGTCCGGCCCTGGGCCGCCGCCGTCCGCTCCATCAGCTCGGCGAAGGTGACGACCTCGTCGCCACCGATGTCGTAGGAGCCCGGGGCGAGGTCGAGGGCGGCGACCAGGGCGGCGGTCAGGTCGGCCTGGGCGATCGGCTGGGTCCGGACCCGGGCGGCCGAGGGGACGACGACCGGGAACGGCGACAGCCCGGTCACGCACGCCAGCCGCCGGGCCAGCCGGAAGCTCAGGCTGCGGGGGCCGATGACGATCGACGCCCGCAGCTCGACGGTGCGGCAGCGGTCGCGCAGCAGGTCGCCCACCTCGTGGCGGGAGCGCAGGTGCTCCGAGGGCGACGAGCGGGGGCCGAGGCCGCCGAGGTAGACGACGGGCCGGTCGGGGCCCCAGACGGCGGCGAAGCGCTCGGCGCGGGCCCGGTCGACGTCGGCGACGTCGGCCCGGTCGAGCCCGTGGACCAGGTAGTAGGCGGCGTCGGCGCCGGTCAGGACGTCGTCAGGATCGGCGTCGGCGGCGTCGAGGTCGAAGGTCACAGCGGTGCCCGGGCCGGTGTAGGCGTGGGGCCGACGGGTGGCGGCGAGGACGTCGTGCCCGGCGTTGACCAGGGCGGGGACCAGCTCGGAGCCGACGGCGCCGGTGGCCCCGGTGACGAGGATGCGCATGCGCGGCCCCTGCCCCGATGTTGTGAAGGCACGCACATGGGGTAGCCAGCGGGGGTGCTGATCGCCGCCGGGCTCGTCCTCGCCGTCGCGGTGTGGGCGTTCCTCTTCCGCCTCCCCCGCCCGGGCCTGTGGCCCCGGACGTGGCTGGCCGCCCCGCTGCTGATCGCCTTCGCCCTGGCCGCACTGGCCGCCGACGGCCGGCTGCGGTCGACGATCGAGCCGGTGACGCCGGTCGAGGTGGGCATCGGGATCGGCGTCGGCGCCGCCTGGCTGGTGGCCACCCAGGTCGGCCATCGCATCCTGTGCCGGCTCTTCCCCGCCTTCCTCGCCCAGGTCAACGACCTGTACCGGATCCGCGACGAGGGCACCCCGGTGTGGTCGATGGCCGGCGCCGTGACCCTGATGGGCGTGGCCGAGGAGCTCCTGTTCCGGGGCCTGGTCCAGGGCGGGATCGGCCTGGCCGCCGCCGTCGCCGCCTACACGCTGGTCCAGGCCGTCGAGGGCAAGTGGGCCCTCGGCCTCGCCGCCCTCCTCGGCGGCCTGGTCTGGGGCCTGACCTTCGCCTGGCGCGACGGCCTGGTCGCCCCCGTCGTCGCCCACGTGCTGTGGACCGGCACGCTCACCTTCCTCTGGCCCCTCCGGGGCTGCGGCGCGCCCGACCCGGCCGCCGAGACCGAGGCCCGCAACCGCCGTCCCCTCCAGGAG
>DASTYI010000119.1:0-9590 GCA_035765045.1 Iamia sp.
ATCAGCGTGCCGTCGGGGAGCCAGCCCAGCCCCGAGGGCTGGGCCGGCACCTCGGCGACCTGGGTCTCGGTGCCGTCGGGGGTGACGGTGTAGATGCCGTGGCGGTAGAAGTCCGACACCCACCAGCGGCCGTCGTGCCAGCGCGGCCCCTCGAAGAAGCAGCCGCCGGCGGAGAGGGTGGTGAGGGTCCGATCGCTCATGACCGGAACCTACGTGGCGTCCCCCGACCCCGCTCGCCGACGGACGAGCAGCAGCACGGCGACCCCGACGACGGCGATGCCGCCGATGGGTATCCCGACCAGCCAGGGTGACACCCCGTCGTCGGATGCGGGCGGAGACGGTGGCTGGCCGGGGCCGAGCACGGCGGCCTCCTCGGCCTCGTGGGCCCCGCCGCAGGGCAGGATGACCGTCTCGTCACCGGTGCCGCGGCCCTCGTCGGCCGTGCCGGTGACCGTGAACAGGAGCAGCTCGTTGCCGACCGAGAAGTCGACGCAGCCGTCCTGCTCCATCAGCACCTCGGCCTCGACGGTCTCGCGGACCCCGCCCTCCCAGACCTCGTCGACGGCCAGGTCGAGCCCCCGCACCCCGGGCCGGATGTTCTCCTCCGTCGCCGTCACCTCGGCCGTGAAAGACGCCTGGGCCATAGAGCCGTGGAACGTGTCGCCCTTCACCACCGGTCGGATCTCGCCGTTGCACGGGCAGTCCGCGGCGGCCGCCAGCGCCGGCACCGTCGGCAGCACGACGGTCAGGCCGACGGCCAGCACGGCCGCCAGCAACGCACCCTCCCCCCATCGTCGGAGACGCCTCCGTGACGGTGGAGACCGCCCGGGGGGCGTCGCAGCGGAGCGGGTGGAGGTGTTCATGTGAAGCCTCGCAGGGGGAGGTCGGGCGGGCGCTGGAGCCAGGCGTCCGCGGGGTAGGTGGCGTCGGCGTCGACGAGGTGGAGGGAGTAGGCCTGGCGGGAGCGGCCGGATCGGTTGGGGCCGGACCAGTGGGGGAGCAGGCCGTGGAGGACGACGAGCGTGCCGGCCTCGACCTCGAGGGGGACGAGCGGGCCGCCGGGGCCGGGCGGGGGGAGGGGGGTGGGGTCGAGCTCGGTGAAGCGGGTGCCGTCGGCGTCGGTGGCGCCGGCCCGGGAGAAGCGCTTGCGCAGCGGGCCGCGGTGGCCGCCGGGCTCGGCCCACAGGCAGCCGTTGTCGAGGGTGGCGTCCTCCAGGGCGACCCACAGCCCCATGACCGACTGCGGCTCGGTGGGCAGGAAGGTGGCGTCCTGGTGGCAGCTCACCTCGCCGCCGATGTGGGGCTGCTTGAAGATGTGCATCGACTGGAGCAGCAGCGGCCGCTCGGGCCCCAGCGCGGCCACGACCGAGGCGAAGACCTCGGAGCGGGCGAAGCGGTCGTAGGTGTCGTCCAGGTCGTGCT
Source organism: Iamia sp. (assembly GCA_035765045.1). Lineage (GTDB taxonomy): Bacteria > Actinomycetota > Acidimicrobiia > Acidimicrobiales > Iamiaceae > Iamia. Next base: position 1,423 of record DASTYI010000119.1, read on the forward strand.
GGGCGTGGCCGATCTTGTTGATGGCCCGCTCGAGCGGGACGACCAGCTCGCCGTCGGCGTCGAAGGCCTCCTCCTCGAAGAAGCAGCGGATGGCCGACCCGGAGGAGAGGAACCACTCGTCGGAGGTGCGGGTCTGCTCGTGGGTCGAGAAGATCGACACCGGGTCGTCGGCCGCCTCGGCCACGATCTCGGCCGCCCGGGTCATCAGCTCCTGGCCGGCCGCCGGCGACACGGCCCCGGGCACGACGAGGTAGCCGTCGCGCTCGTAGGCGGCCCGGTCACCCGTAGAGAGCGGGCGACCGGTGGCCTTCACGGTGCGCGCGTGACCGGACGGGATGGCATCCACGGGCGTGGAGGGTACGGCACCGGATGTGCCACTCCGCTCGCGACGGCGCGGGTCAGCCGGGGTCGGCCGGGGCCGAGGTCAGCCCCGGTCGCGCCGGGCCGCCATGTCGGCGGGGCCGAAGGCGCCGGGGAGCAGCTCGCCGAGGGTGACGGTGCCGGTCCCGGTGTCGATCACCATCGACGGGTCGGCGAACTCGGAGAGGACCTGGCGGCAGCGCCCGCACGGGGCGAGGTACTCGCCGTCACCGGCCACCACGGCCAGGGCGACGATGCGACCGCCCCCCGAGGCCGCCAGGGCCGAGGCCACCCCGTTCTCGGCGCAGGTGGTGAGCCCGATGCTGGCGTTCTCGACGTTGCAGCCGACGACGACCCGGCCGTCGTCGACCAGGGCGGCGGCCCCGACCCGGACCCCGGAGTAGGGGGCGTAGGCGCGACCGGCCACCTCCCGGGCCCGGGCCCGGAGATCGTCCCAGTCGACGGTCACCCCGATCGCCCGCGCCGGTACGGGACGCCGTCGGCCGCCGGGGGCCGGAGCCGTTGCGAGGCGAAGGTCAGGACGAGGAGCGTCGTCAGGTGGGGGAGGAAGACGACGACCTCGTTGGGCAGCTCGTCGACCGCCTCGAACCAGCCGTAGGCGAGCAGCCCGCCGACGATGCCGATGGCCGCCGACCGCCAGCGGCCGCTGATCGAGCGGCGGACGGCGGGCCCGACCGGCGCCCCCCGTCGCGCCGCGCCCACGACGTCCCAGACGACGGCGACCAGCACCCGCGCCACCAGGAAGCCGGCGCCGAGGGCGACCACGACGAGCAGGGCGTGGGTGGCCTGGCCGCTCAGGAGGCTGAGGGTGTCGGTGAAGCCGAACAGCCCGGCCCCGAGGGCCAGCCCGCCGGGCCGCCAGTTGCCGAAGATCATGGCGGCGAGGCCGATGTAGCCCCGGCCGTTGGTCTGCCCGGCCCGGTACTGGTTGGCGAAGAGGTAGACGAGCGAGACGCCGCCCAGCCCGGCCAGCCCGCCCGACACCGTCGTGGCCACGACCTTCATCAGGTACACGTTGACGCCGAGCGACTCGGCCGCCGTCGGGTCCTCGCCGACCGACCGGAGCCGCAGGCCGAACTTGGTGCGCCACAGGATCACGGCCGAGAGCGGGAAGGCGACGACGCCCATCACGACGATCCACGAGACCTCGGCGGTGAGGCCCCGGACGATGCGGCCGAGCTCGGAGATGCCGAAGCGCTCCTGCTCGTCGAGGTAGGGGGCGACGTCGATCACGATCAGCAGGAGGAGCACGCCGAGGACGCCGAGCACGACGGGCCGGGCGATGTCGGCCAGCGCCGAGGGCCTGAGCAGCCGGCCCGGCTTGAGCAGCACGGCGGCCACGACGAGCACCACGGCGGTGACGGCCAGCCAGGTGAGCAGCGACGGCCCGGTCAGGCGGGCGCCGATCAGGTCGTGGAGGCCCGGGATGCGGATGCTGCCGACGACGTCGGGCAGGCGGGGCGACTGGTTGGTCGAGCTGTACCAGTCGAAGTTGAGGAACTGGGTGAGCCCGGCGCCGAGGATGTTGATGGCCACACCGGAGACGATGTGGTCGACGCCGAAGCCGACGGTGGCGATGGCGTGGACGAGGCCGCCGACGGCGCCCCCGACCATGCCGATCAGGACGCCCTGCCACGGCCCGAACTCGATGCAGCCCCAGGCCCCGAAGAACGTGCCCAGGATCATCATGCCCTCGAGGCCGATGTTGACGATGCCGGCCCGCTCGGCCCACAGCCCGCCGAGCCCGGCGAGGGCGATCGGGAGGGTCAGCTTGAGGGCCGACTCCCAGGTGTTGGACGCGGTCAGCCGGTTCTGGTCGGTGAGCTGCTCGGCGGCGGTGAGGATGATGACGAAGACGGCGCCGTAGAGGGCGAAGCGGACCGAGGCGGGGAGCCGGTTCAGCGGGTCGCGCCGCCGCTCGGCCGCCAGCTCCTCCTCGGAGACGACGGTGGCGACGGCGGTGGTCTCGGGGTTGACGACGGTCATGGCCGGGCCCCTGCGGTCATCGGCTCGGGGGTGGGCGGCGGACCCTCGGGCCCGTCGTCGACCTCCCGGGCGATGGCCGCCGCCTCCCAGCGCTGGCCGACCCGCTGGACGACCTCGTAGGCGACCACGACCGACAGCACGATGATCCCCTGCATGATCGTGGCGATCTCACGCGGCAGGTTGGCCGCCGACAGCGGGGTCCGGGCCACGTCGATGAAGGCCCACAGGAGGGCGCCGAGGGCGATGCCCACCGGGTTGTTCCGCCCCAGCAGGGCGATGGCGATGCCGGTGAAGCCGAGCCCGCTGAGGAAGCTCTCCTCGGTGTAGGAGTACGGGGCGCTGACGATGGTCGACAGGCCGACCAGCCCGGCGATGCCGCCGGAGATCAGCATGGCGACGACGGTCATCCGCTTGGCGTCGATGCCCGAGGCCCGGGCGGCGTTGGGGTTGGCGCCCGAGGCCCGCAGGTCGTAGCCGAAGCGGCTGCGCCAGATCAGCGCCCAGTAGGCGATGCCGACGAGGACGGCGATGATGATGAAGGCGTTGAACCGCACGCCGGCGGGGACGCCACCGGGCACGAGGGCGTCGAGGAAGGGCAGCCGGCCTCCGGACGGGATGACCTCGGTGCGGACGGCGAAGCCCTCGCTGTCGTCCTCGAAGTAGCGGGTGAGCAGGAACGGCGTCAGGCCCAGGGCGATCGTGTTGAGCATGATCGTGCCGATCACCTCGCTGACGCCCCGGTAGGCCCGCAGGACGCCGGCGATCCCGGCCCAGCCGGCGCCGACGAGCATGGCCACGGCGAGGATGCCGACGAGCCGCAGCGGCCCGGGCAGGGGGAGGGCGGCGCCGGCGGCGGCGGCGATCACGCCGGCCAGGCGGTACTGGCCCTCGACCCCGATGTTGAACAGGTTCATCTTGAACCCGATGGCCACGGCGACACCCGAGACGTAGTACGGCCCGGCCCGGTTGATCGTCCGCAGGACCTCGCGGACGCTGGTCACCTGGTCGGCCAGCAGGCTGAACACCTCGGTGGGCGAGTTCCCGGTGAGGGCCAGGGCGAGGGTCGAGGCCACGCCGGCGAAGACGATGGCCAGGACCGGCGCCGCCAGGGTGAGCAGCAGGCGGTTGCCCTTCATCGGTGCACCATCCGATCGTGGCGGGTTCGTGCCGGGGCCGCGAGCCCGGGGCACCGATGAAGGCCGCCGGCTCCGCCGTCGGAGAGCCCGTGCCCTCTGGTTCGCTCGCTGCGCTCGCTCACGAGGGGCGCTCCTTGTCGAGGGTGGGGGCGTCGTCGAGGGTGGGGGTGTCGTCGAGGGTGGGGGTGGGGGCGACGACCGCCAGCGGGTCGGCGGAGGCGACCTCGGCGGCGGCCGCCTCGACGTCGAGGTCGCCGCCCCCGGCCGGATCGGTGCCGGTCATGTAGCAGCCGAGGTCGTCGAGGGTGGTCGAGGCCGGGTCGAGCCGGGCGACCATGCGCCCGCCGTAGAGGACGACGAGCGTGTCGGACAGCCCGATCAGCTCGTCGAGGTCGGCCGAGATGAGCAGCACGGCCAGGCCCTCGGCCCGGGCCCGGCGCAGCTCGTCCCAGATGGCGGCCTGGGCGCCGACGTCGACGCCCCGGGTCGGGTGGGCGGCGATCAGCACCCGGGGGGCGGCGGTCAGCTCGCGGCCCATGATCAGCTTCTGCTGGTTGCCGCCCGAGAGGGCCCCGGCCCGCACGTCGGTGCCCGGGGTGGCCACGCCGTAGGCGTCGATGATCTCCTGGGTGCGGTGGCGGGCGCCGTCGCGGTCGATGAACCGGCCCCGGACGAAGGGTGGCCGGGTCTGCTGGCCGAGGGCGACGTTCTCCCACAGCGGGGCGTCGAGCAGGAGGCCGTCGCGGTGGCGGTCCTCGGGGACGCAGGCGATGCCGCCCTCGCGCCGCTGGCGGGTCGACCAGTGGGTGATGTCCACGTCGCCGACCACGACCGAGCCGGCGGCCAGGTCGACCAGGCCCATCACGGCGTTGATCAGCTCGCTCTGGCCGTTGCCCTCGACCCCGGCGACGCCGACGATCTCGCCCCGGCGGATGTCGAGGACGATGTCGTCGAGGGCGGGCCGGCCGCCGGCGCCGGCCACGGTGACCCCCCGCAACGAGAGCTCGACGGTGTCGGTGACGGTCGACTCGCGGGTCTCGGGGGTGGGCAGCTCGTGGCCGACCATCAGGTTGGCCAGGTCGCGGGCGGTGACCGTCGAGGGGTCCTCGACGGTGGTGACGGTGGTGCCGGCCCGGATGACCGTGATGGCGTCGGCCACCGAGAGCACCTCGTCGAGCTTGTGCGAGATGAACAGGACGGTCAGGCCCTCGCGCTTGAGCTCGCGCAGGTTGCGGAAGAGGTCGTCGACCTCCTGGGGGACGAGCACGGCGGTGGGCTCGTCGAGGATCAGCACCCGGGCCCCGCGGTAGAGGACCTTGAGGATCTCGACCCGCTGGCGGTCGCCGACGCCGAGCGTCTCGACCAGGGCGTCGGGGTCGACGCCGAGCCCGTAGGACTCGCCCAGCTCGACGATCCTCCGGCGGGCCGCCCCCCGGTTGAGGAGGATCGGCGTGCGGGGCTCGGAGCCGAGGACGATGTTCTCGAGCACCGTGAGGTTGTCGGCCAGCATGAAGTGCTGGTGCACCATGCCGATGCCGGCCTTGATGGCGTCGGTCGGCTTGCGGAACGACACCGGGCGCCCGTCGACGGCGATCGTGCCCTCGTCGGGTCGCTGCATCCCGTAGAGGATCTTCATCAGCGTCGACTTGCCGGCGCCGTTCTCGCCGACGATGGCGTGGATCGTGCCGGCGTCGGCCCGCAGGCGGACGTCGCGGTTGGCGACCACCCCCGGGAAGCGCTTGGTGATGCCCTCGAGCTCGACCGCCGGCGGGCGGCCGGCGGCGGCGGGGGACGCCGATCCGGGCTTGGCGAGCGTGGGGGCCACGCGGTCCTCCTGAGAGCCGGGGACGAAGGGGCCCGGGACCGATGCGGTCCCGGGCCCCTCAGGTGATGTGCGACCCGGTGGGGTCAGGGCGCCGTCGGCACCTCGATCTCACCGTCGATGATCTGCTGCTTCAGCTCCTCGAGCTGCTCGATGTCGTCGTCGAGCTGGCCGCCGTCGGTGGCGTAGCCCACGCCCTCGTTGGCCAGGTCGAAGGTCAGCGGCGTGCCGCCCTCGAGCTCGTCGTTGATCAGGTCCTCGATCGCCGAGTACACGGCGACGTCGACCCGCTTGAGCATCGAGGTGAGGATGCAGGGCTGGATGTCCTCCTCGACCTGCTGGTACTGGTCCGAGTCGACGCCGATGGCGAGGCGGTCGGCCCCACCGGCGGCCTGGAACAGGCCCTCACCCGAGCCACCGGCGGCGTGGTACACGACGTCGATGTCGCTGTCGTACATGTCCTCGGCGATGGTGCGGGCCGAGGCCGGGTCGGCGAAGCCGTTGAAGTCCGGCGGCTGGGTGATGTAGCGCACGTCGACGGTGGCGTCGGCGTTGATCGCCTCGACACCGGCCTCGAAGCCGGCCTGGAACTTCTGGATCAGCTCGGTCTCGACGCCACCGATGAAGCCGATGTTGCCGGTGCCGCTGGCGAGGGCGGCGGCCGCCCCGACCAGGAACGAACCCTGCTCCTCGGCGAACACCAGCGGGGTGACGTTGGCGTTGGTCAGCGAGGCGTCGTCGATGATGGCGAAGTTGACGTCGGGGAACTCCTCGGCGAGGGGGCCCATGGCCTCGGCGAAGAGGAAGCCGACACCGATCACCAGGTCGTAGTCCTCCGTGGCCAGCTGGCGGAGCAGCTCGGCCCGGTTCGAGCCGTCCTCGTTGGGCTCGAGGTAGGTGACCTCGACGCCGAAGTCCTCGGCGGCGGCCTGGAGGCCGGTGTTGGCGGCCTCGTTGAACGAGTCGTCGTCGACGCCACCGATGTCGAGCACCATGCCGACGCGCATGCCGGCACCGTCGCCCTCGCTGCCGCCCACGGCCTCCTGCGACGGCTCGGCCCCCGCCTCGCCCTGGCAGGTGGCGGGCTCGCCGTCGGCCGGCTCCTCCGAGCCGCCGTCGCTGCCGCCGTCCTCCTCGGTGCCGCTGCCGGTCGACTCCGGCTCGTCGTCCTCGGTGCTGCAGGCTGCGAAGAACAACCCGATGGCGGCGATCAGGGCGATGAGCCTGAACCATCGACGTGGGCGCACTGCTGTCTCCTCTTGTCTCACATCCCCCCGGCCCGCGGACGGGCGGGAGATCCCCCCGGTCGGGAGGCGGCCGCACCCTACCTCCCGCTCGCCAGACGGGCAGGGGGAGACGCGGGCGCCCCTCGTTCTTCACACCGGCGAAACAGGGGGAGGGTCTTCCCCCGGCCGATAATGACGGTTATCATCGCCCCGTGGCCATGCCCGTCGACGCCATCCCCGCCGATCCCCTCGGCGCCCGCCTGCTGGCGGCGGCGGCCGAGGTGTTCGCCGAGCGGGGCTACGACCGGGCCGGCGTGGCCGAGATCGCCCGGCGGGCCGGCGTCACCACCGGCGCCATCTACAGCCGCTACGCCGGCAAGGCCGAGCTGCTGGCCGCCGCCATCGAGGCCCACACCACCGACGAGCTCGACGCCCTCTTCGCCGACCACCGCTTCGAGGGCCGGGCCGAGGACGTGCTCGCCATCGCCGGCAGCCACCTGGTCGACCGCTCGACCAGCGCCGAGGACGAGAACGCCTCGGCCCTGCTGTCGGAGGCCTTCATCGCCGCCCGGCGCGACCCCGCCGTCGCCGCCCTGCTCCGGGCCGACGTGATCGAGCGCCAGGACAAGCTGCGCACGATCATCGAGGCGGCCAAGGAGTCCGGCGGCATCTCTCCCGCCCTCGACACCGAGGCGCTCGTGACCTTCTGCCACGCCCTCGGCTTCGGCTTCGTGATGCTCGACGCCGTCGACGTGCCGATGCCCGAGGCGGAGCCGTGGGAGCAGCTGATCGCCCACCTGATCTCGACCCTGTCCGACACCACCGACAACCACCTCGCAGAGGAGCCCTCCACATGACCGACCTCGACACCACCAGCGAGGACGCCGACCGCGCTCGCATGGCCGACCTGGAGGCGATCCTCTCGGTGTCCAACACCGACGTCGACGAGGCGATCCACACCGTCCAGGACAACGCCGACGCCATCTTCACCTGGGACTACGAGAAGGGCGCCCGACCCTCGCTCGAGAAGCTCTACGAGAAGGCCAAGCACTCCCAGTGGAACGGCCAGACCGACCTCGACTGGTCGATCGAGGTCGACCAGGAGGAGTTCGCCAAGGCCATCTCCGAGATGCGCCGCATGCAGCTGGCCGAGCAGGGCGTCGACTTCACCCACACCCCGTTCGAGACGTGGGGCGACAAGGAGTGGACCCAGCTCTCGATGGAGACGCAGAACTGGTCGCTCTCGCAGTTCATGCACGGCGAGCAGGGCGCCCTGATCTGCACGGCCAAGATCGTCGAGACGGTGCCGTGGATCGACGCCAAGTACTACGCCGCCACGCAGGTGATGGACGAGGCCCGCCACGTCGAGGTCTTCGCCCAGTACCTCGACAGCAAGCTCAACGGCCACTACCCGATCAACGCCCACCTCAAGGCGCTGCTCGACGACATCATCAACGACAGCCGCTGGGACATGACCTACCTGGGCATGCAGATCATGGTCGAGGGCCTCGCCCTGGCCGCCTTCGGCATGGCCTTCCAGACCACCCCGGACCCGCTGCTCAAGCAGCTCCTCCGCTACGTGATGAGCGACGAGGCCCGCCACGTCGCCTTCGGCGT
>DASTYI010000120.1:0-12856 GCA_035765045.1 Iamia sp.
GGCGACGGTGCTGTCGAGCGACTCGGTGAGTCGGGCGTCGACGTCGGGCAGCACCTCGGCCACCACCGACTGGAGCGACGTGCCCTCGACCCCGTCGTACTCGGCGGTGTAGGCGAGCTGGATGCCCTTGGCGTTGCCGACGACGTCGGCGATGGTGTTGTCCGAGAAGCAGGAGTGCTCGTCCTCCTGGTCCTGGGTGTCGTAGGCGACGAGCATCCTCTCCCCGGCCAGCTCGCCGGCCGACAGGGCGCCCATGCCCCGCAGGATGTTGGTGACGGCCTGGTCGGGGTCGGCGAGGAACTCCTCGCGGTAGGCGCCGCCGTCGGGCGCCCACTGGTCGCGGACGCCCTCCAGGTCGGCGATCAGGAGGTGGGCGAGGGCCGACAGGTACTGGCCCCGGCGCTCGGCGTTCGGGTCCTCGGTGTAGTCGGTGACGGGGCGGGCGCCGGGCCCGTCCTCGCTGAGGTCCTGGCCCCAGAGCAGGAACTCGATGGCGTGCCAGCCGGTCGAGACGTTGGTCTCGCCGCCCTCCTCGTTGACGCCGGCGATGGCGTCCTCGGTGATCTCCGGCAGGGCCGCGGTGTCGGCCACCAGGCCGGCCGCCGGATCGTCCTCGACGTAGTCGACGTAGGCCTCGTCGAGGGGCCAGGCGTTGATCTGGCCCTCGGGCCCGTCCTCGGGGTCGTCGATCGGGCCGTCGTAGAAGCGGAACACCTCGGTCGGGCCGTAGACGTCGCGGGCGGCCAGCCAGGCGTCCTTGGCGGCCTGGAGCCCGTCCTCGGAGGGGGCCTCGACGAAGCTGTCGATGGCGTCGTGCAGGTCGGTCGCGGCGGTGACGGTGGCGTCGTAGGCGGCGAACACGACGTCGGCGTAGGTGGTGGCGACCTCGGTGGCCTGCTCCTCGGTGAGGGTGCCCTCGCCGGCGGGCTCGTCGCCGGCCTCGTCGCCGGCCTCGTCGTCGCCGGTGGTGGCGCCGTCGTCAGCGGTGGTCGCGGTGGCGTCCTCGTCGCCGCCGTCGTCGTCGGAGCAGGCGGCCCCGAGCAGGGCGAGGGCCAGGCCGGCGGCCAGGATCCGGGTCAGGGGACGTTGTCTCATGGGCAGCACCTGCTGTTGGTCCGAAGGGCAGTTAGGGGAGCCTAACCACGCGTACGAGGTCGGCTGCCAGTCCGGTGGTCGGGTGGGCGATGATGGCGGTCGTGGCCGTGGTGACCGACCCCCATCCCGTCGGCGCGTCGGGCCGCCCCGCCGGCCGGGTCGCCGCCCTCGCGACCGCGGTGCGGGACGCCGCGGCCGCCCCGGTCTCGGGCCGCTCGCTGGCGGTGGTGCGGGTGGTGGTGGGTGCCGTCGGGCTGCTCAGCGCGGTGCGGATCGTCCGCTACGGCTGGATCGACCAGCTCTACGCCGGGCCGACGCACCGGTTCACCTACCTCGGGTTCGGGTGGGTGCCCCAGCCGTCGGCGCCGGTGATGGCGGGCGTGGTGGCGGCCATGGCCGCCTCGTCGGTGGCGCTCGCCCTCGGTCGCCGGGTGCGGCTGAGCGGGGCGGTGCTGCTCGGCGCCTTCGCCTGGACCGAGCTGATCGACGTCACCACCTACCTGAACCACTACTGGTTCCTCACCCTCGTGCTGGTGCTGGGGCTGGTGCTGCCCTGGGACGGGCGCCCGACCGTGGCCCGGGGGTGGGTGTGGCTGGTGCGGTTCCAGGCCGGCGTCGTCTACACGTCGGCGGGCGTGGCCAAGCTGCAGGGCGACTGGCTGTTGCGGGCCCAGCCCCTGCGGATGTGGCTGCCGTCGCGGACCGGCCTGCCCGTCGTCGGCCCGCTGCTCGACGAGGTGGCCACCGCCCACGTGCTGTCCGTCGCCGGCGCCGCCTTCGACTGCTCGGTCGTCGCCCTCCTGCTCTGGCGCCGCACCCGTCCGTGGGCGTGGGCCGCCCTGGTCGCCTTCCACGTGTGCACCTGGCTGTTGTTCCCGATCGGCGTCGTCCCCTGGCTGATGGTGGGCGTCTCCACCGTCTTCTTCGCCCCCGACTGGCCGTCGCGCTGGCGCCCGACCCGCCGCGCCCGCGAACTCGGCGGAGTAGACGACCGGAACCGGTCGCCTACTCCACCGAGTTGGCGGAGGTGGGTGCTGGGGGTGGCGGCGGGGGTGTGGGTGGCGATACAGGTGCTGCTGCCGGTGCGGCACCTGGCCTACGACGGCGACCACCGGTGGACCGGCCAGGGGTACCGGTTCGCCTGGAACGTGCTGCTGGTCGAGAAGGCCGGCTCGGTGACGTTCCTCGTCCACGACCCGGCGACCGGGCGGACCCGCGCGACCGACGGGAGCGGGCGCTACACCCGGGCCCAGATCCAGGTGATGGCGACCGAGCCCGACCTGATCCACCAGGCCGCCCTCGCCCTGGCCGCCGCCGGGCCGCCCGGCGCCGAGGTCCGGGTCGACGCCTGGATGTCGATCAACGGGCACCCGCCGGCTCGGCTGATCGACCCGACCGTCGACCTGGCCGCCGCGCCCCGCGACCTCGGGGACGATGCTTGGATACTGCCCCGATGACCGGGCGACGTTGGGCCTTCGTGGGCATCGGTGGGGTCGGGGGCCTCTACGCCGCCCGGCTCCACGCCGCCGGGTGCGAGGTCCACCTCGTGGCCCGGTCCGACGCCGAGGCGCTGCGCGCCGACGGGCTCCACCTGACCTCGCCGCTGGGCGACGTCCACGCCCGGCTGCCGGTCCACGTCGACCCCGCCGCTGTGCCCGCGGTCGACGTCGTCGCCCTGGCGGCCAAGACGACGGCGTCCTCGGCCGCCGAGGTGGCGGTGGCGGTCGCCCGCCGGCACCCGGGCGCGGCGCTGCTGGTCCTCCAGAACGGGCTCGGCGTCGAGGCCGCCGTCGGGGCGCCCGCCGGCACCCCGGTGCTGGGCGGGATGGCCTTCGTGTGCAGCCAGCGGGTCGGGCCCGGGCGGATCGAGCACCTCGACTTCGGCGCCGTGAGCGTTGGCGAGCACCGCGCCGACGGCGCCGCGGCCGGCGTCACCCCGACCGTGGCGGCCGCCGTGGCCGACCTCGACGCCGCCGGGGTCGGTGGGGTGGCGGTGCCCGACCTGGTGCTGGGCCGCTGGCGGAAGCTGGTGTGGAACATCCCGTTCAACGGGCTGGCCGTCGTGCTGCGAGCGCGGACCGACGAGATGCTCGCCGACCCGGCGGTGACCGCCCGCGTGCGGACGTTGATGGAGGAGGTCCGGGCCGGCGCCGCCGCCGAGGGCCGGGACATCCCGGCCGCCTTCCTCGACGAGATGATCACGACGACCCGGGGGATGACGCCCTACGCCCCGAGCATGCGGCTCGACTTCGACGCCGGTCGCCCCCTCGAGCTCGACGCCATCTACGCCGCCCCGCTGGCCGTGGCCCGCGCCGCCGGCGTCGACCTCCCCGCCACCGCCGCCCTCCTCGCCGAGCTGCGCGCCCTGACCGCCTGACGGCTGCCCGCCGGCCGCCGGTCGCCGGCCGCCGGTTCGGTGGTGACCGACGTCTCATGGGATGATGGCCGCTCGGCCGGCCAGGGGGGCGGCCGGGACAGGGGAGTCGAGATGCAGGCACGCAGGCGGGTGGTCGCGCTCGTGGGGGCGATCGTGGCGGTGTTGACGCTGGTGCCGGCGGCGCCGGCGACGGCCGGGGCCCCGGTGGCGTTCACGGTGCGGGGCAGCATCGAGCAGGTCGCCACGTGGGGCCACAGCCCCGGCACCACGGTGACGATCGACGGGCCGGCGTCGTTCCACGCCAGCGGCACCGCCGATGCCCAGGGCGCCCTGCTGTTCCGCGACGTCCCGCCCGGGGCCGGCTACGTGGTCAGCACCGGCGCCGGCTCGGCCACCCCGGTGACGGTCACCGATCCCGAGGTCCACCCGAGCGCCTCGTTCTACGACGGGATCGAGCTGGAGGCCGGCTACGGCTACATCCCGACCCGCGACGGCACCCTCCTCAGCGCCAACATCGTCAAGCCCTTCGCCGGCACCACCACCGGCCGCCGGCCCGTCGTCGTGACCTACTCGGGCTACGACCCGTCGAGCCCCGCCGGCCTCCCGCCCGAGGCCCTGCCCTTCGCCGCCCGCGGCTACGTCGTCGTCGCCGTCAACATGCGGGGGAGTGGCTGCTCGGGCGGTGCCTTCGACTACTACGAGCCGGCGACCAGCACCGACGGCTACGACGTGATCGAGGCCGTCGCCGCCCAGGACTGGTCGAACGGCCGGGTCGGCATGGTCGGCATCTCGTACTCGGGCATCAGCCAGCTCTACGTCGCCGCCACCCGGCCGCCGCACCTCCGGGCCATCACCCCGCTGGCGCCCTACGCCGACGCCTACCGGGGGATCCTCTACCCCGGCGGCATCCGCAACGAGGGCTTCGCCCTGGACTGGGCGCTCGACCGCCAGGAGGCCGCCCGGCCGGCGGCCCGACCGTGGGTGCAGGAGCGGATCAACGGCGGCGACACCACGTGCGCCGCCAACCAGGTGCTGCGGCTCCAGAGCCGTGACCTCGAGGCCGAGATCAGCCCGACCCGCTACGACTCCGACGAGTACCAGTACCTGGCCGTGTCGAGCTTCGCCCACCGGATCCAGGTGCCGACCTACCTCGCCGCGCAGTTCCAGGACGAGCAGACCGGGGGCAGCGCCGCCCACCTGGCCGAGATCCTCCAGGCCAACGTCCCGGTCTTCCGGGGGACCTTCGGCAACGGCGCCCACGCCGACCCGATGGGGCCGACCGAGCTGCCCCGGGTGATGGAGTTCGTCGACCTCTACGTGGGCCAGCAGGTCCCCGACCTGAGCCTCCTGCGCCTGCTGGCCCCCGACCTGCTCGACGACCTCTTCGAGCTGCCGATCGAGGTCCCGCCGGACCGCTTCACGGGGATGACCTTCGCCCAGGCCAAGGCGGCCTACGAGAGGGAGAAGCCGATCCGGGTCCGCTACGAGGTCGGCGGCGTCGTCGGCAAGGAGGGGTCGCCCTACGCCACCGCCGAGCGGACCTACGACGCCTGGCCGATCCCGGGCACGACCGCCCAGCGCTGGTACCTCCAGCCCGACGGCGCCCTCGCCCTCACCGCCCCGACCGTCCCCGACGACCTGGCCCGGGCCACCTCGTCGTACCGCTACGCCCCCGACGAGATCCGCTCGCCGACCTTCGACGGCCCGACCGACGCCCTGTGGAAGCGGCACCCCGACGTGCGCTGGGCCTCGCCGGCCGAGGACACGGCGCTGACCTTCACCACCCCGAAGGCGACCACGACGTCGATCTACGCCGGGACGGGCAGCGTCGACCTGTGGCTCGGCTCGACCGCGGCCGACACCGACCTGGAGGCCGTGATCACCGAGGTCCGGCCCGACGGCCAGGAGGTCTACGTCCAGAGTGGCTGGCTGCGGGCCAGCCACCGCGCCCTCGACACCGCCCGCAGCACGACGCTGCGACCGTGGCCCACGCACGACGAGGGCGATGCCGCGCCGATCCCGAGCGGCGAGATGGTGAAGGTGCGCCTGGCGCTGTTCCCCTTCGCCCACGTGGTCCGGCCCGGCTCGCGGCTCCGCCTGAGCATCGAGGCGCCCGGCGGCAACCAGCCGCTGTGGGACTACACCGAGCTGGCCGGCGAGGCCACCAACACCGTGGGCCACTCGGCCGGCCGGCCCTCGTCGGTGGCCCTGCCGCTGATCAGCGACGCCGGAGCCGTCCAGGCCCTGCCCCGCACGGCGCCGTCGTGCACCGTCCCCGGCGTCACCGTCCAGGCCCAGAGCCTGCGCAACCAGCCGTGCCGTGCCGACCGCTCGCCCCGCCGACCGGGGGCCATCGTGGCCCGGGCCTACGGCTACGGCGACCCCGACGAGGGCGGCCTGTTCGTGAGCTGGACCCCGCCGGTCCGCTGGCCGGGCACCGACGGGCCGACCGGCTACCAGGTGACGATCCCCGAGCTGGCCCGGACCGAGACGGTGGCGGGCACGGCCACCTCGGCCCGCATCGCCGGCATCCCCCGGGGCACCGAGGTCACCGCCGTGGTGACCCCGGTGTACGCCGGCGGGGGAGGCGTCGCCGCCAACGCCTCCCTCCCGGTCCTCGTCCCCGAGGTCACCGACGGCGAGGCCTTCGTCCGGGCCGCCTGGCCCGATTTCCTCGACCGCGACCCCGACGCCGAGGTGATGGGCGAGGTCCCGGCCGCCATCGACACCGGCGCCACCACCCGGCGGGCGGTCGTCACCGACCTGGCCCGCTCCGAGGAGTGGGTCGCGGCGATCGTCGACGGCTTCTACCAGGACACCCTCGGGCGCCCCGGCGACGCCGCCGGCCGGGCCTTCTGGATCGACGCCATCCGCAGCGGCCGGCTCACCGTGGCCAAGGTGGCCGCCGGCTTCTACGCCTCGTCGGAGTACCTGGACGGGATCGGCGGCGGGACCCTGCGGTCCTGGGTGGCCGACCTGTACGTGACGATCCTCGGCCGCCCGGCCTCCAGCGCCGACCTCGCCTGGTGGACGGCCCAGGTGCCGGCCCGGGGCCGGGGCTGGGTGGCGCTCCAGATCTTCCAGTCCCGGGAGTCGGCCGTGACCCGGGTGCGGGCGCTCTACCAGGCCCTGCTGGGCCGGAACGCCGAGCCCGGGGGCATCGACTTCTGGGCCCCCCGGGTCGTCGCCAAGGGCGACATCGCCCTCGCCGTCGAGCTCGCCGCCAGCGCCGAGTACCTCACCCGCGCCCGCACCCGGGCGACCCCCTGACCGTACGGACGGTGCCAGGCACCGTTCGTACGGTCAGGTCCCGTCGGCTGGCGCGCCGGCTTCGGGGGCGAGGGCGCCGAAGCCGTCCCAGAGCAGGTCGACCAGGTAGGTGACCAGGCGGTCACGGGGGAGCGTGCGGTTGCGGACCCACCAGTCGCCCGACAGGTGGACCATGCCGACGATGCCGAAGGCCCACGGCTCGGCCGCCCCCGAGTCGGCCCCGGCCCGGCGCAGCTCCTCGCCCAGGACGACGGCGACCGAGCGGGCGATCTCGGCGGCCAGGCCGGTCAGCATCGAGCCCCCGCCGGTGCCGATCTGCTCGGTGACGAACCGGTAGACGTCGGTCTCGGTGTCGATCAGCTCGACGTAGGAGGCGATCGCCGTGCGGAGCATCGCCTTGGGGTCGTCGTCGGGGGCCCGGTCGAGGGCGGCGGCGATGTTGGCGTTGACCTCGGCGGCCAGCCGCTCGCCCAGCGCCTGGAGCAGGCCGTTGCGGTCGCCGAAGAGCCGGTAGACGATCGGCTTCGTCACCCCGGCCTCGCGGGCGATGACCTCCATCGACACCCGCGGGCCCTCGCGGTGGATGGCGGCGACGGCCGCGTCCATGAAGGCCTCGCGCCGCTCCTGGGACGAGCGGCGACCGCCGCGGCGGAGGGGGGTCGAGGGGGCCATCGGTGCAGTCTGCCGCGAGGCGTCAGCCGCGATCACGCTCCGTGCCCCGCCCGCGGCCGTCAGGCCAGGTCAGGACCTCCTCGAACCCGGGCCGCGTGGGTAGCCTGGGCGGTCGTGGGCGACACCATCCGCCTCGATGCCGAGCCCCGGAGCGTCGGCCACGCCCGACGCTTCGCGTCGGCGACCCTCGAGGGGTGGGGCGTCGCGGCCGAGCTGATCGACACGTGCGTCCTGCTGGTCAGCGAGCTGGCCACCAACGCCGTCCTCCACGCCCGCACCCCGTTCACCGTCACCATCGAGCGCCGACCCGTCCTGCGGGTCGAGGTCCACGACGGCGACCCCCGCCTGCCCCACCCCCGCGACTACGGGCCCGAGGCCTCCTCGGGTCGGGGCCTCCACCTGGTCGAGCTGCTCTCGCAGAGCTCGGGCACGGTGACCTCGCCCGACGGCGGCAAGGCGGTCTGGTTCGAGATGGCCTGGGACCCGGAGATGGCCGGATGACCGTCGTCCGCTACCTGCGCGCCCCGGTCGACCTCTTCCTCGAGCTCCAGGAGGTGCTCGACGGGCTCCAGCGCGAGGTGCAGATCGCCTCGCTCGACGGCGGCGACACCGTGGCCGACGACGTGGTCGACGGCATCGTCGTCCAGCGCGAGAAGCTGGTCGCCGTGCGGGTCGCCCTGTACCAGCAGGCGGCGGCCGCCCGCGAGGCGGGGCTGGTCGTCGCCGACCTGGAGGCCGAGTACCCCGACGACTCGGTCGAGCAGGTGCTGGCCGTCACCGCCGCGGCCCGGGCGGCCGAGGCGGCGGCGTCGGACGGGCGGCTCCTCAGCCTGCCGGTCAGCGACGAGCTGCGTCGCTTCCAGGCGTGGGTGTTCGACCAGGTCGAGATCCAGCTCCGCGGCGGCGAGCCCACCCCCTACGCCCCGTGACCGGGGGCTTCACCCTGCGGCTGGAAGCGGTGCCGCCGGGGCTGGCGCTCGACCTGCTGGCCACCCTCGACGGGCTCCACCGCGAGGTCCAGGTGGCCGGGCTCGACAGCACCGGCGAGATCCCCGTCGCCCGCGAGACCCACGACGTGATCGTGCGCGACCGCGACAGGCTGGAGGGGCCCCGCAACTCCTTCCACGACCAGGCGGCGGCGGCCCGGGCCGCCGGGCTCGACCGGGTCGACCTCACCGCCGACTACGGGCCCGACGACGTCGCCCGGGCCCGCGCCACCACGGTGGCGATGGGCGAGGCCGACGCCGCCGCCCGACGGGGCGAGCTGTTGGCCTCCCCCATGACGCCGGCCGTGCGCCACCTGTGGCTGTGGGTCGGCGCCCAGCTCGAGGCCCAGGCGGCCGGCGCCGCCCCCACCCCCTACGACCCGGGGGCCTGAGCGTGGCGCCCCGCGGCAACGTCCTGTTCGTCACCGTCGACCAGTGGCGGGGCGACTGCCTGTCGGCCGCCGGCCACCCGCTGGTCCGCACCCCGACGCTCGACGCCCTGGCCGCCGACGGCGTCCGCTTCGCCCACCACTGGGCCAACGTCGCCCCCTGCGGGCCGTCCCGCACCACGCTCCACACGGGCATGTACGCCCAGAACCACCGGTCGGTCCTCAACGGCACCCCGCTCGACGCCCGCTTCACCAACGTCGCCCTCCTCGCCCGCGACGCCGGCTACGACCCCACCCTGTTCGGCTACACCGACTCCTCGGTCGACCCCCGGGGCCTGCCGCCCGACGACCCCCGCCTGTTCACCTACGAGGGGGTGCTGCCCGGCTTCACCGTCGCCCTCAACGACCCGTCGGAGACCGCCGGCCCGCTCGAGTGGGGGCGCTGGCTGGCGAGCCGGGGCGTCGACGTCCCCGCCGACCCGGGCGAGCTCTACCGGCCCGACCTGTCGTTCCCCGGGGCCGACGCCCGCAGCGAGTGGTGGGCCCCCGGGCACTACGGCCCCGACGACACCGAGACCGCCTTCGTCGTCGACGCCCTGATCGACTGGTTCCGGGCCCGCGACGACGCCGACCCGTGGTTCGTCCACGCCAGCTTCATCCGGCCCCACCCGCCGTACCGCAACCCGGTCGGCTACCACGACCGCTACCGGGCCGAGGACGTCACCGACTTCAAGGGCCTGGCCGACCGCGACGCGGCCGCCGCCCTCCACCCGATGGCGGCGATGACGATGGCCATCCCCGGCGTCGGGGCGCCCCGCGACGAGGGCGACCGGCGCCAGCTGCGGGCCACCTACTACGGGATGATGGCCGAGGTCGACGACCAGCTGGGCCGGCTGTTCGGCTGGCTGCGGGAGCAGGGGCTGCTCGACGACACCCTCGTGGTCCTGACCTCCGACCACGGCGACCAGATGGGCGACCACCACCTGATCGAGAAGCTCGGCTGGTGGGACGAGAGCTACCACGTCCCCCTGATCGTCCGGGACCCGCGGGCCGAGGCCGATGCCCGCCGGGGCGCGGTGGTCACCGCCCCGACCGAGCACGTCGACGTCCTCCCCACGCTGTGCTCGTGGATGGGGGTCGAGGCGCCGCTCCAGTGCGACGGCCGGGCCCTCCAGCCCTTCCTCCACGACGACCCGGGCCCGGGCGGGCCCGACGGCTGGCGCACCGAGGTCCACTGGGAGTGGGACTTCCGCAACCCCTGGCTCCACCTGGCCGAGGACCTCCTCGGCATCCCGATGGAGCAGTGCAGCCTCAACGTGGTCCGGGGCGAGCGGTGGAAGCACGTCCACTTCGCCACCGACCCGTCGATCTTGCCGCCCCTGCTGTTCGACCTGGAGGCCGACCCCGACGGCACCGTCGACCTGGCCGCCGACCCTGCCCACGCCGCCGACCTGGCCGCCGCCACCGGCCAGCTGCTCCGCTGGCGCATGCGCCACGACGAGCGCACCCTCACCGGCCACATGGTCACCCCCGAGGGCCTGGTCGTCCGCCGCGACCCCCACCGCTGAGGGGCCGGGCGGTCAGCCCGGCTCGGGGCCGGTGAGGGCGGCGATGTCGGCGTCGAGGGTGGCGAGGACGTGGTCGATGGTGCGGCTGCGGAGGGCGGCCTTGGTGCGGCCGACGGCGCCCCGGCGGAGGGCGGCCCGCTCGGTGGCGGCGGCGACGGCGGCGTCGACGACCTCGCCGGCGGGGACGACCCGGTCGAGGTAGCCGGCGGCGACGGTCCCGGCCGGGTCGTACACCTGGCCGAGGACGGCCGCGGTCAGGTGCGCCGGAGCCAGGCGGTCGCGGGCCAGCTCGACGGCGAAGACCGGCAGCGGCATGCCGATGGCGACCTCGTTGAGCCCGATCTTGGCCGGGGCGCCGTCGGGCCCGATGCGCTCGTCGCAGGCGAGCAGGGTCAGCGCCCCGCCGGCCAGGGCATGGCCGGTGCAGGCGGCGATCGTCGGCAGCGGCGAGCCGTAGAGCCGCATCAGGAAGCGGGCCCCGGCGGTCACCAGGCCCCGCATGGCCTCGGTGCTCTCGGTCATCACGGCCAGGTCGTAGCCGGCCGAGAAGGCCCGGGCCCCGCCGGCCAGCACCAGGGCGGTGGCCTCCTCCTCGGCCCGGCCCAGCGCCTCGGTCAGGCCGTCGAGGACGGCGTGGCCCATGGCGTTGGCCTTGCCGTCGTCGAGGGTGACGACGGCGACCGAGCCGTCGAGGCGGTAGGTGAGCGTGTCGGACATGGCGTCGGACCGTAGCCGGACCCGACGCCGCGTCAGCCCTGGTCGGCCGGCTGGCGGAGGACGTGGCGGGCGACGTCGCGCCCGGCGGTGCCGGCGACCCGGCCGTCGGGCCAGACGACGAGGATGCGGTCGACGCCGGCCGAGTCGGCCCGCTGGAGGGCGGTGAGGACGGGCTCGTCGACGGTGGCGACGGGGATGCGGTCGATCGGCCAGGCGACGTCGACGGCTCGCACGACCGGCCAGTCCTGGGGGGCGACGGCGAGGACCAGCTGGGCGGTGAGCAGCCCGGTGATCCGCCCGTCGGGGGCCTGGACCGGGAAGGCGGTGTGGGGGCGCCAGCCCTCGGCCCGGGCGACCACGTCGGCCAGCGTCGACCACTCGGCCACCACCGGCGGGTCGGGCACCATCACCTGCCCCAGCCGGGTGTCGCGCAGCCGGCCGATGGCGGGGGCGTCGCGGAGGCGGGCCCGGGCGCTGGTGGCGATCACCACGCCGCCGATGAGCATCCACAGCCCGAACGGGCCTCCGTCCCGCCACACCAGGAGGCCGAGCACGAACAGCCCGCCGCCGAGGGCGATGCCGATCACCGATGCGATCGACGCCGAGCGGTTCCGGTTGCGGGTCGCCATCCACAGCAGCGACTCGAGCACCGCCCCGCCGTCGAGCGGCGCCCCCGGGAGCATGTTGACCACGGCGAGGACGAAGTTGACGACGGCCAGCCACAGGAAGAGCTCGCCGACGAGCGCCACCATCCCGTCGAGCGCCCCGGCGAGGGCCTGCGCCCCGGCCCAGAACACCCCGGCGAGGACGAAGTTGGTGGCCGGGCCGACGGCGCTGACCCGCAGCTCGGCGCCGGCGGTCGTCGGCTCGGTGACGAACTGGGTGTGGCCACCGAGGAGGGTGAGCGTGATGCCCCGCACCCCCATGCCCTCGCGCCGCCCGACCAGGGCGTGGCCCATCTCGTGGGCCAGCAGCGACAGGAACAGCAGGGCGGCGCCGACGATCCCGACCAGCCAGTACATCGAGCTGTCCTGGGAGGCCACCCGCTCGGGCAGCAGGGCCGTGGCCAGGGTGTAGGCGTAGAGCAGGGCGACCAGGGGCACCACCCAGCTCATGGCCAGCCGGATCCCGGCCAGGTGGCCCAGCGGGATGGCCCTGTCCATCGGGTCGATGCTACGGCGTGCCGGCGCCGGACCCCGGGTCGGTGACGAAGTCGATCAGCCGCTCGACGGCGCCGATCAGGTCGGACTCGAGGTCGGTCCAGTCGCCGACGGCGCCGAGCACGCGGCGCCAGAAGGCGGCGGGGGGCTCGTCGAGGCCGAGGGCGGCGATCACGCCCTCCTTCCACGGCGTGCCCGGGGGGACGACGGGCCAGGCCCGGATGCCGAGGGCGGTGGGGCGGACCGCCTGCCACACGTCGACGAAGCGGTGCCCGGTGACCAGCACGTCGGGGTGGTCGACCCCGGCGGCCAGCCGGCTCTCCTTCGACCCGTCGACGAGGTGGTCGAGCAGGATTCCGAGGCGCCGCCCGGGCCCGGGCCCGAAGCCCCGCACCACGGCGGCCAGGTCGTCGGCGCCGTGGAGGACCTCGACCACGACGCCCTCGCCCCGCAGGTCGTCGCCCCACACCTTCTCGACCAGCTCGGCGTCGTGGATGCCCTCGACCAGGATGCGGCTGGCCCGCGCCACCCGGGCCGGCTGGCGGGGGCCGGCGACCGAGCCCGAGGCGGTGCGGGCGGCGGTGGCGGGGGCCGGCGCCGGCCGGGGGGCGACGAGGGCGAC
>DASTYI010000121.1:0-53543 GCA_035765045.1 Iamia sp.
ACCCGGTCGACCGTCGGGCCGTCGCCGCCGTCCTCGGCACTTTGTACGACGGGCGGGTGCCGGTCCTGCTCGTGGGCGAGAGCGACCACGCTGAGGGCGTGCTCGCCGCCGCCCTGTCGTGCCTGCCGGACGATCTCGCCGCCGCCATGACCTTCTCGACCGGCCACAACCCCTCGACGGCTGCCCACGACACCGCCGCCTTCGCCGTCGTGGCCGCCCACGAGCGCCCGCCGGACGTCGCCGCCTTCGCCGACGTCATCGACCTCGAGCGGCCGGGCGAGCACGACCCGTCCGATCTCGACCTGCGCCGTCTCGTCGCCGACCTGGTCGTGGAGCTGTTCGCCCCCTTCGGCGGTCCCGGTCCCACCATCGCGCTGGCCCGGTCGCTCCGGGGCACGAGCGCGGCCCAGGTCGCCCGCGCCCTCCGCCTCGCCCACGGGCGGTGGACGGATGCCGACCTGGTGGCCTGTGCCGAGGCAGAACAGCTCGACGTCGGCCTCATCGACGCCGACGCCACCGGCGCCGGGCTCGCCCTCCTGGCCCGGGGCGAGCTGCCGGCGACCCCGGCGACCGTTGCTGCGCTCCGGGATGCCGTCGCCCGCCACCTGCCCACCCCGAGATCCGTCGTCCCCCCCGTCACCGGCCTGCTGCTGGCCCCTCCGGACGAGGCGACGATCGATGCCTTCGGCCACATCCTCGCCCCCGAGGCCCTCGGGACCGCGCTGGCCTCCGCCCTCGACTGGGCCACCGGCCAGGCCGACTCGTCGCGACTGCCGGAGATCCTCGCCTCCGCGGTAGCGCTGGCCGAGCGCTGGGGGTGCGAGGGCCACATCACCGAGGCGCACCGGCGGGTCGCCGCGATGTCCCTCGCCGACCTGGCCGGAGCCGTCGATCGGGCCCTCCGCGCCGCGCACAGCCGGCGGTCCCTGGACGCCCTGATCGATGCGTCGCTGCGGTGGGGCGGGCTCGAGGGGGCGACGGTGAAGGCGCTGTCGTCCGACGAGCACGTCGAGAGGCTGATCGTCGACCGCCTGGTCGCCCTCTCCGCCCACCCCGAGGTCCAGGATCGCATCGGCCTGCTCCTGGGCTCGCTGCCCGACGGCGGGCTCCGCGTGGCGGTCGACCTCGGCCACCGCAACCTCCTGCCGCGCGCCGTCGTCGAGGCGGCCTTCGCCGCCGCCGAGGTCCACCACGACCACGCCGCGCTGGCCAAGTCCCTCGGCAAGGACGGCCGGCGCCAGCTCGCCGCCCTCGTCGCCACGTGGTGCCCCATCTCCGCGCTCGTGGCCGACCAGCCGTCCAAACTGCGTCGCGTGATGGGCAGGGACGAGCCATGAGCCCTTCCTCGACGTCGTCCACGCGCTCCTCCGCGACGTCCAAGCGTCGCCAGCGGCTGCGCTTCGCGGCCGAGCTCATGCCCTTCCTCCCGGTGGCCTTCACCTGGTTCGCCCTGGGCGTGGCGGCCAAGCAGTCGCGGGACTGGACCGGGGAAGGCACCTTCCTCGAGGGCTGGCGGGAGGGCTTCGGCAACTGGGGGTTGACCCTCGAACAGGTCGCCTTCGTCGACGCCATCCTGATCGTGGCCGCGGCCGTCGTCCTCTACCTCGACACCAAGGCCTCCGAGGTGGGGCCGAGCACGGCGGTCGCGGCCGCACCGGCGCTGATCGACGGTGCCGACGTCCGTGCTGCGGCGGAGACGATGCGCCAGGCCGCGGCGTCGTTCACCTCTGTGAGCGGGGCCGTGCTCGACGCGACCAAGCAGCTGGACGCCGCCGCCGAGCGGCTGGCGAAGGCAGGCGCGGGCATGACGTCCAGCACCGGTGAGCTGACGAAGGCTGTGACGGGCGTCAGCGGGCTGGCGGGCGACGTCGGCTCGCTGACCTCCACGTTGGCCAAGCTCGAGACCACCGTGGGCGCCACCTCGAAGAAGGTGCTCGCCGACAGCACGGCCTCGGCCAAAACGACGGCCGAGCTCAACGAGCTCCTGGCCCGCCTCGGAGCTGCCCTCCTGGCGTTCGAGGGCGGGACCAATCGGATCACCACGGCGGTGTCCCACCTCACCGGCTCCGAGACCAGGCTCGTCGACACCCTCGAGAACCAGCGCCTCGCCCAGGTCAAGCTGGGCGAGCGCATGGTCGAGACGGTCGACGCCATCCGCGCGGCGCGGCCGCCGGAGGGATCGAGGTGACGCGCCGCCGGAGCCTCGCCGTCGGGTTCTTGCTGGCCGACCTGGCCCTCGTCCTCGCCGTCGCCGCCCTCGCCTCGGAGCCCCGCCCCGACCGGGCCGAGGAGGTGACAGCGACCACGAAGCCGGTGACGACGACGTCGACCACCTCGACCACGTCGACGACAACCACCTCCACCACGACCACGCTGCCCGGCGCCGTCGTGCTGTCGCAGCCAGTCCGCTTCTGTGCGGCGATCGACATCGACGCCATCGCCGGCGGGCCCACCAGCGCCGAGGCCATCGCCGTGCGGGATCGCTTCTACGCCGTGGTCCGAGGGCTCGACGAGCGGCGGAGCGAGGGCCTCGTCGCCCTGATCTTCGTCCGGGCCCCCGACGGGCGGCGCTCGCAGGCGATCGCGGCGTCGGAGGTGGTCGCCGAGATGCTCAAGACCCAGTTCGGCTCGGTGTTCGGCGTCACCGTGACCCGCCCGTTCTGGGCCGGGGGCGAGGAGGGACTGGTGTACGTGGACGCCTACGTGTCGCCGGGACGGGACAGCAACCTCGTCCCCCCGGATCCCAGCTGCCCCCCGATCACCTGAACCGACCCGGGCGCCGTCCGCAGCGCAGGCGCGAGGATCGGGGGATGACGACCCTGGCGGATCGGCCGCACCGGGCCCTGGTGATCGTGACGTGCAGAAGGGGGTGGTGGCCGAGGCCCACGAGCGGGACGCGGTCGTCGCAAACATCGGCGGGGCGCTGCGCCGGGCCCGGGCGGCGGGGGCGCCGGTGGTGTGGGTCCAGCACTCCGACGACGAGCACCTGGCGGAGGGGTCCGAGGCGTGGGAGTACGTCGACGGGCTGGTGCGCGACGACGCCGAGCCGCTGATGCGCAAGCGCTGGGCCGACGCCTTCGAGGACACCGACCTGGAGGAGCGGCTGGCCCAGCGGGGCGTCGGCCACCTCGCCGTGGCGGGCGCCTCGACAGACGTGGTGCACCCACGAGCGGCCGCAGCATCGATCTCGCCGCTCAGTACTTCGTCGAGTTCGTGGGCTTGTTCATCAACACGGGTGCCTTCATCGTCGTGACCGTCGTAGCCCTCAAGGCCGCCGCCGACCCTTGGGTCCAGGGTGTGATGGGTCCGGTGTGTATGCAGGATCGGTCGGTCTCGTGCTGTGGCACTGCCTGAGGGTGAGCGACGCCAAGTTCGGCTACGCCACGGCTGCGCAGGCTTGGCAGGCCCTGGCCGATAACTACCAACGTTCGACCTCGTCGTTGTAGTAGCTCGACGCAGTGGCCTCGGAGGCGACAGAGGGCAACCTCGCTCGATCAGGAGCGTTAGAGAGTTGGACTCGTCGGGCCTCCCGCCCCTTGAGCGACTTACCTTTCGGAGCTTCGCTTCATCTTCTCTTGAGCGGTCACCCCGAGCGCCGAGAAGTGCGCCTGCGGCTCCGTTACCTCCGGCGCTTCTGCATCAGTCGCAGTGCCGCCCCGCTGTTCACGGATCGCTCACGGACGGTCTGAGATACGCCGTAGCGGGTGGAACGGGGTGACACGGGCGGTCCGGAACGGGGCAGGTCAGTGGTATCTCTTGGTCCGCGGCATCACAGCCTGAACTGGCAGTGATCGGCTTAAACCCCTCGGGAGGCACGCCTCCGTGTGGGTTCGACCCCCACCCCGGGCACCGTGAGGGACGAGGAGGATCTGCCGGGTGGGGAGCGGGGCTTCGACGCGGTGGTCGAGCGGTACGTGGAGGAGGTCACCCGGCTGGCGGGCGGGGTGGTGTCGGGCGACGACGACTGGGCCATGGAGCGGCTGGACGAGCTGCTCCACCAGCGTCGACCTCGGGAGGTGTGGGCGATCCTCGGCGCCGCCATCGGGCGGATCGACGACGAGCGGGTGCTGTGCCAGGTCGGCGCCGGCGTCCTCGAGACCCTGATCGAGATCCACGGCCCGGCACTCATCGCCGACGTCGAGGCCGCCATCGCCACCGACGCCCGCTTCCGGATGGCGGTGTGCTGCATCTGGATCAGGGACACTCCGATCCGGGACCGCATCGCGGCCGGCCTGGAGGCAGCGGGGGTCGGGGTCCAGGACCCGGACCGGCCGGACCAGCAGTGATCGGCTAGGACGAGAGCTCGGCGCGGCGGGACCACCAGGTCTCGGCGGCGGTCATCGCGGCCTGGGCCTCGTGGATGCCGCCGCCGACGAGCCCGGCGGTGGCGGCCCAGTGCAGCGGGACGAGGGCGAGTGCCCCGGGGAGCCATCGGTGCTCGTCGGGGGTCAGCGGTTCCGGAGCCGTGCGCTCGTAGGCGTCGAGCAGCCGGTGCGGCTCGGGCAGGTCGCCGCCCGGTGCGACGAGGTGCAGGCTGGCGGCGAGGTCGTACACCCGCTCCCGGACCCGTGCGAGGTCGAGGTCGAAGGTGACCCAGGAGCCGTCCGGCAGCTCCCCGACGTTGCCGAGCTTGTAGTCCCCGTGGATCGGCGCGACGGGCAGCTCGACCTCGCCCCGGAGCCGGGCCAGCTCACCGGTCAGCTGGCGCATCCGGTGCACGACCGGCTCGCTGCGGGGTCCGAGTCGGCGCCGGGTGAAGCCGATCGAGTGGCGCAGCTGGCCGAAGGTCCTGTGGTCGTCGAGGGGTTCGGGCGGACCGGGCTCCCAGACCGCCCGGAGCGCGGTGTGGACCCGTCCGAGGTCCTCGAAGAGGCGGACGGTGGAGCCCTCGTCGGCCGGCGGCGGCACGTGGTCGACGAGCTCCTCGAGCTCGGCCCACCGATCGGCGACCCGCAGGACGTCGTGGCCGCAGATCGGCAGCGGTCGGGCGACGCGGACCGGCGTCTGCTGGAGCCGTTCCCGCAGGCGCCGCAGCCCCGTGACCCGCCGACGGCGGACCCAGGGCCGGTGGACCCGGAGGACGACCGGCGGCTCGACGTCGATCCGCACGTTGAGGTTGAAGTCCCCGCCGAGGTCGGCCCACCCGGCCCCGTCCGCGACGCGGTCGACCAGCGCCGCGATCGCCGGATCATCCGGGCTGGCCCTCGGCCCGAACCAGCGGGGCAGGGCAGGGGGAGAGGTCGGGGTTCCGGTCATGGAGGTGGCCGGCCCATCCTTCTCGCCGGAGGCCGATCACGCCACGCCCGTCCCGTGCCGGGGACATCGTCGTCTCGTCGGCTTCGCCGTTCGTCGGGACGGGAGCGTTCCCGGGATCTCGACGTTGACCGTCGGCGAGGACGGCATCGAGGACCGCACGGTCCTCCGTGGGGTCCGGGTGCTGCTCGCTGACGTCGAGTCGGTCACGAACCTGCTCGACGAGACGGCTCCGCCAGTCGTGCCCATCGGCCAGTCGGAGGGGTGGAGGGGGCGTTGTCCAGAGCGGTCGGTGGCAGCCCGAGCGGGCGGAGGGTCAGCCGGCGGGGCAGTCCCCGGCGACGGTGCAAGGACCGGAGCTGGTGAGCGGGTCGACGACGTCGGCGCCGTCGGCGTCCTGGTGGACGACGAGCCAGTCCGGGTGGACGTCGGGGATGGCGAACCAGCGGCCGTCGGGGGAGAAGGTGAGGCCGGTGCAGTGGGCCTCGCCCTGGTCGTCGAGCACGGCGGTTCGGACTGCGCCCGGGGGTCGGACGCCGACGGCGAGCCCGAGCTGCCGGTCCGGGCCGGGGCCCTCCCAGCTGGTGTTGGTCCAGCCGTTGCCGACCGTCGTGCCCGACCCACCGGTCCGGGTGCCCGGTTTGCCGTCGATCGACAGGGTGTAGCCGGCGTCGTCGGCGACGACCTCGTAGGTCCGTCCGTCAGCCATGGTGGCGCCGAAGCGGTTGGCGTCGGGAGCAACGCTGCGCTCCTCACCCCGCGCCGGAGCCGGGGTCGGTGCCACGGCCGGGCAGGAGACCTCCGGCTCGCCGCCGGGCGGTCGGCTGAGGGTCCCCTCGGCGACGTCGGGGAACCCACCCCAGACGAACAGGACGCCGTCGGCCCACACCGCCGAGACGCCGGCATCGGCATCGGTGGGGGGGCCGGCCGCACCGGCGACCGCCCACGTCCCCGGGCCCGGGTCGAACGCGGCCACGAACCCCGACCCCCAGACCACGGCGCGCCGTCCCGTCCACAGAGCGAGCGGAGCTCGCCGGGTTGTCGCCACGGCCGCCGGCGGTGCGCCCCCGACCGGCTCCCAGCGACCGGTCGCCGGGTCGTGGGACGCCGGGCGGCGGTCGACGTCGGTGGGGATCAGGAGGATCCGGTCGCCGGTCCAGACGATGCGGTCCGCCCGGGTGGACCCGACCGGCTCGCCGTGGCCCGTCCAGGTGTCCTCGACCGGGTCGTAGGCGTACACCCCTGACTCGTCGGGCGGGCTGGTCGAGCCCAGCCGGGCGACGACCCGCTCGCCCGTCCACACCGCTTGCGGGTGGACCTGGGCCAGCGGCAGAGGAGGGTCAGCGATGGGGCGCCAGGTGTCTTCGGTCGGGTCGTAGGCGGCGCCGGCGGCGGGGTCCTGGCCGGTGAGCACGACCATCTCCTCGCCGGTCCACACCGCCCGGGCGAAGCCGTCGCCGACGACGGGAGCGTCGGGGATCCTGCGCCAGTACCGGGTCGCCGGATCGTAGGCGGCGCCGTCGGCGCGCTCGGGCTCCTCCCCCTCGGGGATGCCCTTGCTGGCGAAGCCGCCCCACACCAGGACCTCGGTCCCCGTCCACACCGCGCTCGCCCCACCCCGGGGGTCCAGGGGGGCGGGCGGCAGGAGGCGCCACTCGCCCCGGCGGACGTCGAAGGTGGCGCCGTCGGCGAAGTTCCGACCGGCTCGCTCGTCGTTGCCGCCCCAGACGAAGACCTCGGTGCCGGTCCACACGGTGGCGGCGTCGGACCGGCCGGAGATCGGGGCGTGGGGGAGGGCCTGCGCCTCCCCGGGGGCGAGCAGGTCGGCGTTGGCGGTCTCCGATGCCGACGGCGGCACGGCCGAGTACACACGCTCGGCGGGATCGGGATCGTCGGTCGCCGCCACGACGACGGCGACCGTCATCCCGGTGACGAGCAGGGCCGCGGCGACCCGCAGCGTGATCGGCCCGAGTCGGGAGGGCCGACCCGATGGCCGGCGGTCGACGAGCTCGTCGATGCCGATCGGGTCGCGGGTGGGGTCGGTGGCGTCGGCGACGCGCCCGAGCTGCGTCCGGATGTCCGGGGTCATCGGTCCTCCTCGTCGGCGCCGAGGTCGGACCGCAGGCGGGTCATGCCCCGGTCCAGGTGGGTGCGCACGGTCGTCGGCGCCAGGCCGGTCAGGTGGGCGACCTCGGGGGCGGTCCAGCCGCACCCGACGATCAGGTACACGGCCACGCGCTGGCGCTCGGGCAGCGCACGCAGGGCGTCGAGCAGGCGGGGTTCGACCCAGGGGTCGACGCCGGGGCCGGCGTGGTGGTCGGAGAGCTCGGTGAGGGTGAACCGGGATCGCCGGGGCACCCGCCGTCGGGCGACCGTGTACAGGTAGCCGGTCGGGTTGCCCATCTCCCGCACGTGGTCCCACCGCCGCCAGACCTCCAACAGGGCGTCGGCGGTGGCGTCGCGGGCGGTCTCCGGGCCGGCGACGACGACGAGGGCCCGTCGCACCCGCGGCTCTGCGGACGCGACGAAGTCCTCGAACCTCGCCCCGGGCGTCCCCGTCCCGTCCGACCGGTTCTCGACCGTCATCGCCTCCACACCCCACCAGAGAGCGCGCCGGCGCGCAGAACCGCTACATGCGGTGCGGATCAGGCGGGCTTCTGCCAGGTGGAGATGTGGGCGGGGCTGTCGGTGGTGAAGGGGCGGCGGGTCCAGTCCTCCCAGCGGTGGAGGCGGGTGAGGCCGGCGAGCTGGGCCATCAGGTCGAGCTCGGCGGGCCAGACGTGGCGGTAGGGGGCGGAGAAGACGTGGCCCTTGCCGTCGACGACGCGGAAGTGGTGCGACCACGCGATCTGGGCCTCGGTGAAGTCGGTGAACTCCTCGACGGCGACGTAGCCGGGGGCGAGGGCGAAGCAGCGGCTGGACTCACCGGGTGGGAGGCGGCGCAGGTCGGGCACGACGACCTCGATCAGGAAGCAGCCACCCGGTTCGAGGTGGTCGGCGGCGGTGCGGAAGCAGGCGACCTGCTCCTCCTGCGTCGTGAGGTTGTTGATCGTGTCGAAGACGAGGTACACGAGCCCGAAGCGCTGGTCGAGGCGGGTGGTCGCCATGTCGCCGATCGTCACCGGGATGGCGTCGCCGCCGGGCTTGGCCCGCAGCTGCTCGACCATCGGCGGGGAGATGTCGATGCCGTGGACCTCGATGCCCCGCTGGCGGAGCGGGAGGGCGACCCGGCCGGTGCCGATCGCCAGCTCCAGGGCGGGCCGGTCGTCGGCGAGCGAGGCCAGGACGTCGACGGTGGGGTCGAGGACCTCGGGGGCGAAGCGGTCGGCGGCATCGGCGTCGTAGGTGCGGGCGATGCGGGCGTCGAAGCGGATCTCGGTCACGGCCGGCCAGGCTCGCGCCGCCGCCGTCAGCCGGACGCAGGGGTTTCGCGGTCGGGGAGGTGGAGGAGGGCGGCGGCGGTGGGCGTGAGGCCGCAGGCGTCGACGTAGAGGGCGGCGAGGTCGGGTGGGTCGAAGTCGACGTGGAGCCACTCGCAGCCGGCGGCCCGGGCGTGGTCGGCGGCGATCCCGACGACCGTGGTGGCGATGCCCCGGTGGCGGTGGGTCGGCCGGGTCTTGGTGTCGAGGATGAAGGCGTGGTCGCCGCCGTCCCAGGCCACGTTGACGAACCCGACGAGCAGGCCGTCGGCGGTGCGCGCCGTCACCCACCCGAGGCTGTGGGGCCGGACCCGGTCCCACCAGCCGGGCTCGTCGGTGCCGCCGAAGGACCGCACCAGGTCGACCAGCTCGGCGTCGGTGAGGGGCCCGCGCCAGAGGCAGGCGACGTCGCTCATCCGGCGCAGTCGGCGACGGCGACGTCGATGGGGCCGACCCGGTCGGCGATCCCGATGTCGCGGCTGCCGCCGAGCGTGGCGGCGACGTACCCGGTCTCGACCAGCTTCCAGCCCTCCTCCTGGATCACGCCGGTGCGGGTCGAGTGGACGACCTGCGTGCCCCGCCGGCTCCAGCGGCCGTAGGTGGCGTCGTGGGCGATGACGGTGCTGCCGCCGGTGCCCAGGTCGACGAGGGTGAGCGTCGCCGTCCCGGTGACGGTGCTGACGAGGATCTGGCTGCCGTCGGGGTGCCAGTCGATGCGGCTGGCGAAGCGGTCGACGTCGGCGACCCGGGTGGCGCCCGAGCCGTCGGCGGCGACGGTCCACAGGGCGGCGCCGGTCATGACGCCGTCTTCGCCCTGGGTGCTGCGCACGAAGGCCAGGCGGGTCCCGTCGGGCGACCACGTCACCGCGTCGATCGGATCGAGCCCCGCGGCCGGCACCAGCTCGACGGGCTCGCCACCGGTGGCCGGCACGGTCATGATCCGGTGGGTGCGGGGCGTCGAGCGGACGAAGGCGATGGTGGTGCCGTCGGGCGACCAGGCCGCCGCCGTGTCGTAGACGTCGCCCTCGGTCACCGGGGCGGCGCCGGTGCCGTCGACCCCGATCGTCCAGAGCGTCTCGGAGGTCGGCCCGGCCGACTCGTAGTCGCCCTCGGCCCGGGTGACGACCAGCCGCCGCCCGTCGGGCGCGAAGGCCGGGCGGGTGGCCACCCAGTCGTCGCCGATGACGGTGCGGGTCCCGTCGGGTCGGATCACGGTGACGTGGGGCATGCCGATCGCCTCGGCATCCTCCTCGACCACGGCGATGATCGGGGCCGTGGCCAGGCAGGGGTCGGTGGGGACGGCATCGCCGGGCTCGAAGTCGTCGACCACGGTCAGGCCGACGGCGACGGCCAGCCCGGCCAGGGCGACGGCCACGGCCACCAGCACGGTCGAGCGTCGGTCCATCGGCCCGAGGGTAGGCGGGACGCCCCCGCCGGCCGGGGTGGTCAGGCGCCCGGCGTCCACCCCGGGTCGCGCCCGGTGAGCCCGATCACCCGGTCGAGGAGCGGGGCGTCGCCCGGCACCGGGACGATCGGCCCGAACAGCCCGGGCGGGCGCTCGTCGCCGAACTGGGCGACGAAGCCGTGGCACGCCTCCAGCAGCGCCGGGTCGGGGGCGAAGGGCCGGCCGGTGGCGCGGGCCAGGTCCCAGCCGTGGACGACCACCTCGTCGAGGGCGACGAGGGCGGCGTCGGGCGCCGGCATCTCGATGGGCCCGGCCATCGTCATCCCCTCCCAGGCCGTGGGTGCCTGCCAGGCCGCGGCCAGGGCGGCGAGCCGGGCCGGGATCTCGTCCCGCCAGTCGGCGGGGAGGGCGGTGGCGTCGGCCGACGGGCCCGCCGGGCCGCCGGGGATCTCCTCCTTGGTGGCCGCCATGGTGAAGGCCAGGCTGAGCCCGGCGATGTGGTCGAGGAGGGCGCCGACGGTCATGGCGGGGCACGGCGTGGGGCCGGCGAGGGCGTCGTCGGGAACGGCGGCGACCAGGGCGGCCAGGTCGTCGGTGGCGGGCGTGAGGTCGAAGGCGGGCATGCCGGGTGGACCGTGCCCGGCCCCCGGACTCATCGCTCAGGCGAAGCCGGCGAAGGGCGGGGGGTAGGTGACCGTGCCGGGCAGGGAGCCGGGCCAGGCCGTGAGGCGGTGGAGCTGGGCGGCCTCGGGTGGGGCCCAGTCGGGGAGGGGGAGGACGAGGCCGTGGGGGGCGGCGGGCTCGAAGCCGAGCCGGCCGTAGTAGCCGGGGGCGCCCTCGAGCACCACGGCGGGTTCGCCCTCGGCGTCGCAGGCGGCGAGGACGGCGGCGACGAGGGCCGAGCCGATCCCGGCGCCCTGGCGATCGGGGGCCACGGCCAGCGGGGAGAGGTTGGCGACGGGGCCGATCGTGGCGCCGTCGACCCGCGCCGCATCGGTGACCAGGACGTAGCCCACGACCCGGTCGCCCTCGACCGCCACCAGCGCCCGCGACGGCCGGTACGACGGCTCGGCCCGCAGGGCGGCGACCAGCCGGGCGTGGGCGGGCCCCCCGAAGGCGGCCTCGACCACGGCGGCGACGGCGTCGTGGTCGGCCGGCGTCTCGGGCCGGATGGCGACACCGGCGACGGGCACGGCGTCAGCGGCGGGTCTCGACGACGAGGGTGCCGGTGGCCCGGCGCTCGGCGAGGGCCCGGATGGCCTCGGCCGCCCCGTCGAGCGGGAAGGTGTCGCCGACGAGCGGGTCGATCGCCCCCGAGGCGAGGTGGGGGAGGAGCCGGCCCCACTGCTCCTGGAAGTAGCCCGGGTGGGAGAAGGCGTACTCGCCCCAGGCCACGCCGACCACGGTGGTGTTGGCGAGCAGCAGGCGGTTGACCTTCACGGTCGGGATCTCGCCGCCGGCGAAGCCGACGACCAGCAGCCGGCCCTCGGTGGCCAGCGAGCGGAGCGAGTCGGTGAACCGGTCGCCGCCGACCGGGTCGAGCACGACGTCGACGCCCTTGCCGCCGGTCAGCTCCCGTGCCGCGTCCTTGAACCCGTCGACGGGCACGACCTCGTCGGCGCCGAGGCGCCGGGCGACCTCGCCCTTCTCCTCGGTCGACACCACGGCGATCACCCGGGCGCCCATGGCCTTGGCCATCTGGATCGACGCCGTGCCGACCCCGCCGGCGGCCCCGTGGACGAGCACGGTCTCGCCGGGCCGGAGCCGGCCCCGTCGCTCGAAGGCGAACTCGGCGGTCAGGTAGTTGACGGGGAGCACCGCCCCGGTGGCGAAGGGGACGCCGTCGGGGAGCGGGAAGGTGGCGTCGGGGCCGGCGGTGGCCACCTCGGCCAGCCCGCCCAGGCCGCAGAGGGCGGCGACCCGGTCGCCGGGGGCCAGCCCGGAGCCGTCGGGCGCCGTGCGCACCGTGCCCGCCACCTGGCCGCCGGGCACGAAGGGCGGGTCGGGGCGCATCTGGTACTCGCCCCGGGTCATCAGCAGGTCGGGGAAGGTGACGCCGGCGGCCTCGACGTCGATCACCACCTGGCCCTCGCGGGCGACGGGCTCGTGGATGACGCCCACCTCGATCCCGTCGGGGCCGTCCAGTCGCAGCAGCTGAGCAGCACGCATGGGGAGGACCCTACGGCCCGTCACGTCACATGATCCGCTGCGCGCCGGCGACCTCGTAGCGGTCGAGGCGGACGTGGCGCACGTCGAGCTCGGCGATCCCGGCCATGAACGTGGCCAGGTGGGCCGAGGCCGAGTGGGCGGCGTTGGCCTCGGCCGACTCCCACTCCTCGTAGAGGTGGAAGGCGCCGGGCTCGTCGAGGTCGGCGTAGAAGCCGTAGGCGAGGCAGCCGGGCTCGGCCCGGGTGGCGACGATCA
This sequence comes from Iamia sp., assembly GCA_035765045.1. Taxonomy (GTDB): domain Bacteria; phylum Actinomycetota; class Acidimicrobiia; order Acidimicrobiales; family Iamiaceae; genus Iamia. The sequence goes on from DASTYI010000121.1 coordinate 12,502, forward strand.
GCGGGGCGACCAGCTGGCGGGCCCGGTCGACGTGCGCCGGGTCGATCACGATCGAACCGCTGATCACCAGGGCCGGCGTTCTCTCTTCGCTCATGGGGCGCAGCCTGGCACGCTGGCCCGATGCCCTCCCTCGACGGTCGGGTGGCGGTGGTGACCGGTGTGAGCCGGACCGCCGGCATCGGCTTCGCCATCGCCCGCCGCCTGCTGGCCGACGGGGCCACGGTGCTGTGCCACTCCTGGGCCCCGCACGACGCCGAGCAGCCGTGGGGGGCCGACCCGCTCGGGCCCGACGGGGTGGTCGCCGCCCTCGACGCCCCGCCGGACCGGGTGCACCACGTGGCCGCCGACCTGGCCGACCCCGACGCCCCGGCCGCCGTGGTCGAGGCCGCCGTCGCCCGCTTCGGCGCCGTCGACGTGGTCGTGGCCAACCACGCCCGCAGCGCCCTGGGCCGGCTCGACGAGGTCACCGCCGCCGACCTCGACGCCTGCTGGGCGGTCAACGCCCGGGCCTCGGTGCTGCTGGCCCAGGCCCTCGCCGCCCGCCACGACGACGCCCGCCCGGGAGGCCGGGTCGTGCTGTTCACGTCGGGCCAGCACCGGGCCCCGATGGCGGCCGAGCTGCCCTACGCCATCAGCAAGGGCGCCATCCACCAGATGACCCTCTCGCTGAGCGACGCCCTCGCCGACCGGGGGATCACCGTCAACACGGTCAACCCCGGCCCGGTCGACACCGGGTGGGCGACGCCCGAGCTGGCCGCGCAGGTCGGCCGGGGCCTGCCCCGGGGGCGGTGGACGCGGCCCGACGAGGTGGCCGGGGTGGTGGCCTGGCTGGTGTCCGACGACGCCGTCCTGGTCACCGGGACGGTCGTCGACGCCGAGGCCGGCTTCCGCCGCCTTTGACCGTTCTGTCCATCCGCATGAACCGCAGCGGTCCATGCGGATGGACAGAACGCCGTCGAGCACATTGACGGCGTTATGTAACGGTGCCAATGTAAGTCTGTGGCGACCCAGGAGGAGCGGCGGACCGAGACCCGCGCCGCCCTGCTCGACGCCGGGGCCGCGCTGTTCGCCGAGCGGGGGATCGCCGGGGCCTCGGTCGACGCCATCGCCCGGGCCGCCGACCGCACCAGCGGCGCCCTCTACGACCACTTCGGGTCGAAGGAGGGCCTACTGTTCGCCCTGCTGGAGGGGTGGGTGGGCGACGCCGCCGTGGCCATCGCCGCCGAGCAGGCCGCCGCCGCCACCTTCGACGAGTGGGTGGCGGCGATGTGGCACGCCGTCGCCCGGCCCCCGAGCGGCGACGGTCGCTGGATCGCCCTCGAGCACGAGCTGTGGAGCTACGCCCGCCAGAGCCCCGACGCCCAGCGCTACCTCGCCAAGCGGTACCAGGCGGCGTGGGCCGGCATCGAGGCGCACGCACAGCAGTGGGTGGAGCCGCCCCCGGGGATCGGGCCGACGGTGATCGGGCTGCTCCTCGGGCTGGAGATGATGCGCCGGGTCGATCCCGACGCCGTCACCGACGAGGTCGCCGTCGCCGCCCTCACCGCCGTCCTCACGTCCGCCGATCGAACCCCTCACAGGAGCACCTGACCCATGCGCACGCCCATCTGCGACGAGCTCGGCATCGAGTTCCCGATCTTCGCCTTCACCCACTGCCGCGACGTCGTCGCCGCCGTGTCGCGGGCCGGGGGCTTCGGCGTCCTCGGCGCCGTCGGCTTCAGCCCCGAGCAGCTCGAGGTCGAGCTCCAGTGGATCGACGAGCACGTCGGCGACCACCCCTACGGCGTCGACATCGTCATTCCCGGCAAGTACGAGGGCATGGACGACATGGACCCGGAGCACCTGGCCCAGACCCTCCGCGACATGGTCCCCCAGCAGCACCTCGACTTCGCCAAGAAGCTGCTCGCCGACCGGGGCGTGCCCGAGCTGCCCGAGGGCGAGAGCAACAGCCTCCAGCTCCTCGGCTGGACCGAGGCCACCGCCACCCCGCAGGTCCAGTGCGCCCTCGAGCACCCGAAGGTCAGGCTGATCGCCAACGCCCTCGGCACCCCGCCGGTCGAGGTCATCGAGCTGATCCACGACGCCGGGCGCAAGGTCGCCGCCCTCTGCGGCTCGCCCTACCAGGCCCTCAAGCACAAGGAGGCCGGGGTCGACATCGTGATCGCCCAGGGCGGCGAGGGCGGCGGCCACACCGGCGAGGTCGGCTCGATCGTCCTCTGGCCGCAGATCGCCGAGGCCATCGCCCCCACCCCCATGCTCGCCGCCGGGGGCATCGGGTCGGGCCACCAGATCGCCGCCGCCCTGTCGATGGGCGCCCAGGGCGTGTGGGCCGGCTCGCTGTGGCTCACCGTCGAGGAGGCCGACCTGCCGCCGGCCCAGCAGCAGCAGCTGCTCGACGCCACGTCGCGGGACACGGTGCGGAGCCGGAGCTTCACCGGCAAGCCGTGCCGCATGGTCAAGACCGAGTGGACCGAGGCGTGGGCGGCCCCCGACGCCCCCGACCCGCTGCCGATGCCGCTCCAGTACATGGTCTCGGGCGACTGCGTGGCCCGCAGCCATCGCTACGCCGACAAGGCCCTGTCGGTGATGTTCAACCCCGTCGGGCAGGTGGTCGGCCAGCTCAACAAGGTCGAGAGGACCAGCGCCGTGATCCAGCGCCTCGTCGAGGAGTACCTGGAGTCGGTCGAGCGCCTCAACCGGCTCAACCAGGCGGCCGGGGTGTGAGCCGGTGACGGCGCTGCGGGCGGCGGAGCCCTTCCGGCTGGGGCCGCTGACGCTCCGGAACCGGATCACCAAGGCGGCCACGTTCGAGGGCGTGATGCCCAAGGGCCGGGTCACCGAGGAGCTGATCGCCTTCCACCGCCGGGTCGCCGCCGGCGGCGCCGCCCTCACCACCGTCGCCTACTGCGCCGTCGCCCCCGGCGGTCGCACCCAGCGCCACACCCTGGTGATGGACGACGCCCTCGTCCCCGACCTGCGCCGGCTGACCGACGCCGTCCACGCCGAGGGGGCGGCGGCGTCGGCCCAGCTCGGCCACGCCGGGCTGGTCGCCAACGTCCGCTCCAACGGCTGCCCGACCCTCGCCCCGAGCGCCCGGTTCAGCGCCCCGGCCATGACCCGGGTGCCGGCCGCCACCCGGGCCCAGCTCGACGAGGTGGTCGGGATGTTCCGGCGGGCGGCCCGCGTGGCGGTGGCGGCGGGCTTCGACGCCGTCGAGATCCACCTCGGCCACGGCTACCTGCTCAGCTCGTTCCTCAGCCCCGACCTCAACCGCCGGCGTGACGACTACGGCGGCGACATCGAGGCCCGCAGCCGCTTCCCCCGCCGGGTCGTGGCCGCCGTGCGGGACGAGGTGGGCGACGCCATCGCCGTCACCGCCAAGCTCGGCATGGTCGACGGCCCGGCCGACGGGCTCGCCGTCGAGGACAGCCTCGTCGTCGCCCGGCTGCTGGAGGCCGACGGCCACCTCGACGCCCTCCAGCTCACCGCCGGCTCCTCGCTGCGCGACTCGATGTACCTGTTCCGGGGCGACGTGCCGCTCGACGAGATGGTGGCGGCGCAGCCCCGCCTCGTCGGCCTCGGGCTCCGCCTGGTCAGCGGGCGGATGTTCCCGCGCTACCCGTTCGAGGAGGCCTACCTGCTGCCCCTCGCCCGGCGCTTCCGGGCCGCCCTGACCATGCCGCTGACGCTGCTCGGCGGGATCAACCGGCTCGACACGATCGAGGACGGCCTGGCCGAGGGCTTCGACCTGGTGGCGATGGGCCGGGCCCTGCTGATCGAGCCCGACCTGCCGAACCGGATGCTGGCCGGGGCGGCGTCGGCGGGCACCTGCACCCACTGCAACCGCTGCATGCCGACGATCTACTCGGGCACCCGCTGCGTCGTCACCCACCCCGACGTCCCGGCCCGCCCCACGCCGGTCGGGCGCTCGGCCAGCCCGGCGGCGACGGTCGCCAGGTAGGCCGCCGTTGGCGCGGCCCGGGGGAGGGGCTGGGCGGTGGTGACGGTGAGGGCCGGGGTGCCGTCGAGGTCGGGCAGCCGCAGGACGGTGTCGTACCAGCCGCCGCCGACCGCCAGCGTGGCGCCGATCGGCAGGGCCGGCGCCGCGGCCAGGTCGGGGACGGCGCCGAGCCGGGCCTCCTGGGCGACCAGCCCGGCCACCTGGTCGAGCCCGAGCAGCCACGCCCGGGCCGGGGTGGCGGTGCCGGGCGTCGGGGCGAGGTCGAGGAAGGCGACGCCCCCGCCCCAGCGGCGGGACCGGCCCCGGTGGGTGACGGCCCGGTCGAGGGCGAGCCAGCGGTCGGCCCGGGGCGGGGTGGCATCGGCGCAGCCCCGGTGGGCGCCGAAGGGCCCGCCCGGCCCGTCCCCCTCCAGGTAGGCCCGCAGCCGCGCCCCCGCCATGTTCGACCCGTAGGCCACGTACCAGACGAGCCCCGCCCGAACCGGTGTCACCTGAGGGACCATCCGCTCGCCCTGGTGACACCGGTTCGAGGGGGGTGTGGGGGTCACTGGACGAGGGCGAGGGTGAAGCCGTCCCAGCCCTTGCTGCCGACGGTCTGGAGGGCGGTGGCGTCGAGGCGGGGGTCGGCGGCGATGGCCTCGTGGAGCCGGCGGATGCCGAGGACCCGGTCGTCGGTGGCGTGCTCGTCGGCCACGGCGCCGCCCCGGACGGTGTTGTCGACGACGATCACCGTGCCCGGGCGGCCCAGGGCCACGGCGTGGTCGACGTACTCGGCGCCGCGCTGCTTGTCGGCGTCGACGAAGACGAGGTCGAACGGCGGGCCGCCCTCGCGGCGCAGGGCGGCGAGGGTCGTGAGGGCGTCGCCGACCCGGATGTCGACCCGGTCGCCGGCACCGGCCCGGTCGATGTTGGCCTGGGCCACGGCGGCGTGGCGGGGCTCGATCTCCAGGGTGACCAGCTCGCCGTCGGGCGGCAGGGCCCGGGCCAGCCAGATCGTGCTGTAGCCGGCCAGCGTGCCGACCTCCAGGATGCGGCGGGCGCCGATGGCCCGGCCCAGCAGGTGGAGGAGCTTGCCCTGGTTGGCGGCGACCTGGATGGCCGGGATGTCGGCGGCGTCGCTGGCGTCGAGGGCGGCGTCGAGGGCCGCGTCGGTGGGGACGAGGACCCCCTCCAGGTAGGCGTCGACCGCGTCCCAACGGGCCTGCTGCGGGTCGGGCTCGGGCTCGGCCGGGGGGTCGAAGAGCGAGGCGGTCACCCCGCCAGTCTGGCCGGTCTGGCCGGCGACCCGGCCGGGCTGCGAGGCTCCCGCGGTGGGAGAGCTGACGCGAGACGACTTCGGGGGCGACGACTTCACGTGGGGGGTGGCGCACGCCGCCTACCAGGTGGAGGGGGCGTGGGACGCCGACGACAAGGGCCCGTCGATCTGGGACACCTTCACCCACGGCGGCGGCCGGGTCTCGGACCGGACCAACGGCGACGTGGCGACCGACTTCTACCACCGCTACCCCGAGGACCTGGACCTGGTGAAGGGGATGGGCTTCGACGCCCAGCGGTTCTCGATCAGCTGGCCCCGGGTGCTGCCCGACGGGATCGGCCGGGTCAGCACCAAGGGCCTCGACTTCTACGACCGGGTGGTCGACGCCTGCCTGGAGCGCGGCATCGAGCCGTGGGTGACGCTGTACCACTGGGACCTCCCCGAGCGGCTCAACGAGCGGGGTGGCTGGGCCATGCGCGAGAGCGTCGACTGGTTCGGCGAGCTGGCCACCGCCGTCGCCGGCCGCATCGGCGACCGGGTCGACCGCTGGATGGTGTTCAACGAGCCGGGCACCTTCCTGCCCTTCGGCTACCTCGTCGGCGGCCACGCCCCCGGCGTCCGCAGCCTGCGCGCCTTCCAGGCCGCCGTCCACCACGTCGGCCTGGCCCAGGGCCGGGGCGCCGCCGCCATCCGGGCCGCCGTGCCCGACGCCTCCAAGGTCAAGGTCGGGACGACCCACATCTTCACCCCGCCCGAGGTGAAGGGGGACTCGGTGTTCCACCGCCGGGCCGCCCGGGCCTTCGACGCGGCGATGAACCGGGTCTACGTCGAGCCCAGCTTCGGGCTCGGCTACCCGACGGCCGACTCGCCGCTGCTCAAGGGGATCGAGCGCTTCGTCCAGGGGGACGACATGGACGACCTGGTCGTCGACTTCGACTTCCTCGGCGTGCAGTACTACCAGCGGTTCGCGGTGGCGGCCGTCCCGGTGCCGGGGCTGCGCTTCGTCCCCCTGTTCCGCAAGGACCACAAGCGCTTCGACATCACCGCCATGGGCTGGGAGGTCCACCCGAGCGGCCTGTACGACGTGATCGCCGCCGCCCACGCCTACGGCAAGGTGCCCGAGCTGTTCGTCACCGAGAACGGCGCCGCCTACCCCGACCACCTGGTCGACGGGCGGGTCCGCGACGTCCGCCGCACCGCCTACTACCAGGACCACCTGGCCGAGGTGGCCCGGGCCCGGCGCGACGGCATCCCCGTCAACGGCTACTTCTGCTGGTCCTACTGCGACAACTTCGAGTGGGACGCCGGGCTCCGCCCCCGCTTCGGCCTGGTCCACGTCGACTAAGCAACCCAGCGCCGCACGGTGAAGGACTCCGGCTACTGGTTCAGCCAGCTCCTCGGCGGCACCGTCACCCCACCCGACTGACCACCTCGCCGAACCGGTCGACCAGGGCGGGGAGGTCGACGGCGCCGCCGCGGGGGTTGACGACGACGTCGGTGACGCCGGCGGCGAGGAGAGCGGGCAGGGTCTCCAGGGCGGCGTCGACGGGGGCCCGGACGAGCAGGGTGGACGGGTCGCGACCGGCCTCGGCGTAGGCGGCCCGGAGCCGCTCGACGCCGGCGGCGATGGGGTCGAGCGTCGCCCCCATGATCGGGATCCAGCCGTCGCCCAGGGTGACGATGCGGTGGAGGTTGCGCTCGTGGAGGGTGCCCGAGAACAGCACCGGGACCGGTCGCTGGACGGGCAGGGGCAACGAGAGGATCTCGGCGAAGGCGACGGTCGGGAGGTCGACCGTGACCGGCCCGTCGGCCTCCCACAGCGCCCGGCAGGCGGCGATGCCGTCGGTCAGCCGGGCCCCCCGCTCCGCCCACGGGACGCCGGCGGCCTCCAGCTCCTCGCGCTGCCAGCCGGTGCCGACGCCGAGGTCGACCCGCCCGCCCGACAGCACGTCGAGGGTGGCGACCGCCTTGGCCAGCACCACCGCCGGGCGCACCGGGGCGATGAGGATGCCGGTGCCGAGCCGCAGCCGCTCGGTGACGGCGGCGACGGCGGTCAGCACGTGGAGGGGGTCGAGCCAGGGGGCGTCGTCGGGCACCGGGAACGGGCCGGTCGGGTAGCGGTCGGTGCGGGGCCCGATGGCGACGTGGTCGACCACGACGACCCCGTCGATGCCGACCGCCTCCGCCTCCCGGGCCTGGTCGAGCAACCGTCGCCAGTCACCGCCCAGCGAGGATCCGAAGGACGGCAGGGTCAGGTGGAGGCGGGGCACCGGCCCATGGTGGCGCTCAGGCGAAGCGCTTGCGGTACTCGGCCGAGGCGAAGAACTGGGCGACGAGGCGCTGGATGGAGACGCCCCGGCGGATCTCGGCCACCCAGAAGGCCAGGCCGCCCGGGTCGGGCGAGCGGCGCAGCAGGCCGGCGTAGGTCATCGTCACGTCGACCGTCGGGCGCAGGTACGTCACCGCGGCGGGGAGCGAGACGATGGCGGCCATGACGTCGGCCCGGGTCGCCGTCCTCGCCCCGAGCTTGCCGGCCCACTCTGACCGGAAGGCGGCGGCCGGCGCCTCGCCGGTGGCGTCGCGGTGCGCCTTGTCGACGAAGGCGGCGTCGCCCAGGGCGCCGTAGCGGGTGGCGAAGGCGGGCTTGGCGCAGACGTCGGCGGCCACCGCGGCCAGCGCCTCGCGCCGCCGGACCCGCGTCGCCCACCCCATCAGGTCGGCGAACGCCGGCGGGGCGCCGAAGGCGGCCAGGGCCAGCCGGGCCGCCGGGCTGACGGCCACGCCGAACTCGGCCGAGGCCAGGAAGGAGTGGACCACCCAGCTGATCGACCGCCGCCCCGAGGTCAGCTCCCCGCTCCAGAAGGTGACGCCGCCCTCGTCGGCCACCCGGCCCAGCAGGTCGATGTACTGCTGGCGCACGAGGGTCTTGGCGTCGGGGAACGGTCGCCACGGGCTGGGCGTCGTCGGCGGCGGGGTCGAGGGCCCGCCGGGGCTGGCCCGGAACAGCTTCAGGTCCTCGTAGGTGCCGCCCAGCACGGTGGTGCTGCCGCCGGCCAGCCAGCCGTCGACCACCGAGGCGTAGTACGACCGCAGGTCGACGTGGACCTTGAGGTCGCCGCTGCTGGTCAGGTCGGACAGCAGCGGCTGCTGGCCGTAGAGCCCGCCCTTGACGTTGTCGCCGATCACCAGCTGGGGGGCGGCGGTGCCGTGGTCGGTGCCGCCCGAGCCGTTGGCCCGCACGGTGCGGCCGAACTCGGAGAAGGTCATCAGGGTGACCTGGTCGCGCAGCTCGGGCTTCAGGGTGGCGAAGAAGGCCTCGATGGCGTCGTCGAGCTGGGTGAGGAGGTTGGGGTAGGCCCAGCCCATCCCGTCGTGGAGGTCGTAGGAGCCGTGAGCGGCCGACACGACCCGCAGCCCGAGGTCGGCGTTGATCAGCCGGGCGGCGAGGGTGAGGTCGGGGAGCAGCCCGCCGCCGGAGGGCAGGGCCGGCGTGTAGAGGGGGGCGAGCCGGGTGGCGAGGTCCATGGCGTCGGCCCCGGTGTCGGCCACCAGGTCGGCCAGCCGGCCCTTGCCGGTCGTCCCCGCCCCCATGGCCTTGATGGCGTCGTAGACGGGCTTCTGCCACGGCTCGCGCTGGTCGGCCCCGTAGATGTTGCCGCCCCGGTCCATGGCGGTGACGACGGCGCTGGCGCCCCGCACGTGGAGCGGCACCGACGGCCCGATCTGGACCGCCCGCAGCCCGCCGGCCGACTCGGGGACGCCGTCGAGCCAGCGCCCCACCCAGCCGGTGGTGCGACCCGAGCCCGAGGTGCCGGCCATCCACGTGGCCGTCGACGAGAAGTGCGAGTAGTCGGGCGTGGTCTGGCCCACACCCCGGACGACGGCGACCTTGCCGGCGTCGTAGCGGGCCTTGAGCTTGGGCAGCCGGGGGTTGAGGACGAGGCCGTCGGCCAGGGTGAGCCCGCCGGTGACCGCCAAGCCGCCCCGGACGGTGCGGTAGCGGCCGTGGTCGGGGTGGTCGGCGCCGGGGGCGACCATGCTCATCCCGTCGTTGCCGCCGCCGAGCTGGAGGACGACGAGGACGCCGTCGCGTGGCCCGATCGGCGTCGCCGCCGCGGCCATGGCGTCCATCCACCCCGGCAGGGCGGGGGCCAGGGCGGCACCGCCGGCCACGGCCAGGGCGCCCTGGAGGAAGCGGCGCCGGGCGACCTGGCCGGGGATGGCCGCGGCCGGGACGCTGAGGATCTCCTGGATCTCTTCGTACTCGAGGTCGGGCATCGCTCAGGCCGCCTGGAAGTCGGGGGACATCATCATCAGGACCACGAGCGACGGCTGGATGGCCCAGCCCCGCCGGGCCGCCTGCTCGCCGCGCACGTAGGCCTCGACGGCGGCCCGGGTGGCGGGGGAGGGATCGGCGATGCCGAAGCGGTCGAAGGCCATCTGGGCCGCCGCCGCCGGGGTCATCCGGTCGGCCCCGGCGAAGATGCCGCGGTCGCGGGCCTGCCACTGGCAGTGGGCCGCGAACTGGCCGCGGCCCCACGTGGTCGACGTGGCCACCCAGCCGTCGTTGGCCCGCCAGCCGCCGACGTTGGGCGGGGCGTAGAGGTACTGGCCGGCCCGCTCGACGAACCACTCGGGCCGGGCGACGCGGGCCGGCAGGCCGAGGACCTTCATCGTGGCCGCCACCCACTCGACCGGGCTGCGGAGGAGGCCGGTCCGGACCGCCGGCGAGCGGAACTCGGGGTGCAGGAAGATGGCCCGCACCAGCGCCTTGATCTCCATGTTCGCGGCGACGAAGGCGGCGGCGAGGGCGTCGATCACCTCGGCCCCCGGCGCCGGACCGGCGAGGAAGGCCCACAGCTTGGTGGCGATGAAGCGGGCGCAGGCCTGCTGCTTCGACCCCCGCACCATCTCGGTGATCGTCTCGGGCCCGTCCCAGCTCCTCGTGATGCCCCAGATCGTCTTCTGGCCGTTGTCGTGGCGGCCCGGGTACCAGATGTAGGTCTCCCCGACGCTGTCGTAGCCGTGGCCGGTCCAGGCCCGCGCCATCTCGGCCACGTCGGCCTCGGTGTACTGGCCCTGGCCGAGGAGGAAGAGCTCCATCAGCTCGCGGGCGAAGTTCTCGTTGGGGTTGCCGACGACGTTCGACTCGTTGTCGAGGTAGACCAGCATCGCCGGCGTCTTGGCCATGGCCTGGGCCAGGGTGTGGAGGTCGCCGAGGGCGTGGGCCCGGTAGGTCTGGACCTGCTTGAAGACCAGCCGCGGCACCATCTTCTCGACGCTGCTGACGAAGACGCCGTGCCAGAAGAGCGTCATCTTCTCGACGATCGGCGTCGGTGACGTCGCCATCCGGTCGAGCCAGTACTGCACCCCGGTCACCCACGGCGGGTACCACTCGTCCTCGCGGTCCTCGACCCCCTCGGGGGTCACGTCGGGCGGGTCGGCCGAGGTGTCGAGGACGCGGTCGACCACGGCCTCCCAGCTGGGCCGGGCCATCAGGGTGTCGATCTCGGTCGCCGTCCCGCCGAAGCCGGCCCGTCGGAGGAGATGGGCGACATCCGCGCGCGTGAAGTCCATCCCGACTCGCGTCGGCCACTCTCCGCGAGGTTGAAGGTGACGGAGAGCGGTTGAGTCGGATGACCCAGGCGGGTCGGGTCAGGCGGCCCGGAGCGACTGGGCGATGCGCACCAGGTCGGCCGAGGACACGTCACCCGAGACGGTGAAGGCCAGCTCGCCGTCGGCCGCCCACAGCGAGGGGAGGGCCAGCGGGCCCGCCACCTGGAGGGCGGTGGCACCCCGGAACGGCCCGCTCTCGATGGCCACCTCGGTCGGGGTGACCTCCTGGCCCTCGGGGCGGGTGAAGGGGTCGTCCCACACCTGGCCGGCGGCGACGGGCGACGGGCGCAGGGTGATCAGCAGCTCCTGGGCCCCCCGGGCGTAGCGGAGCTGGGCGATCCGGTCGGTCTCGTCGACGACGACGCCGGCGGAGACGAAGCCGTCGGGCAGGTACTCGGGGGTGAGGGGGGCGAGGTCGGCCCGGGCCTTCACCTCGGTGATGCCCACCCGGGCGAACCCCTGGTCGGCGGCGGTGGGCGTCCCGGCCGGGAGGTCCTGCTCGTAGGGCCCCGGCAGCCCGTCGACCTCGACGTCGGCGAAGCGCAGCTCGCGCACCGGCTGGCCGTCGATCGTCCAGGCGATGCGGACCGGGAAGAGGGTGTCGGCGGCGACGGTGTAGGTGAGCTCGAGGTCGTCGGAGAGCGGGGCGGACAGGCGGTAGACGTCGCGGCCGTTGAGGGTGCCCTCCTCGGGGGCCTCGTCGTCGACGGTCGCCAGGGTGCGGGCGGCGATCCCGAGGTCGTCGAGCGGCATGCCCTCGCGGGGCGGGCCCCCGTCGGGCGGGCCGAGGGGGACGCCGATCTCGGTGCGGGGCGGGAAGCCGGTCACCGTGTCCTGGAGGGTGCCGGTGACGGCGTCGTAGGTGGTGACCCGGCTGATGTTGCTGTCCTCGACCCGGTACGAGCCGTTGCCCTCGACGACGACCCGCAGGCTGGCCCGCTCGGGCCCGCCCGTGCCGAGCGACTCCCGCTCGACGGTGGCCGACCAGCGCTCGGCGTCGTCGAGGACGTCCATGCTCTCGCCGGCCAGGTCGGCGACCGTCTTGCCCCGCACCGGCGACTCGGCCCGCGAGGCGGCGAGGTAGAGGGCGGCGACCACGGCGCCCAGCACGCCGAGGACGACGACGATGGCGGCCGCCTTGACCAGGAGGCTGCCCCAGTGGCGCCGGGGCCGCTGGCGGTCGGCCTCGCCGGCCAGCTCCTCGACCACGTCGGGCCGCCGCCGGCGGCTCCGGGCCGGGGCCCGCTTCTGCATGGCGACCGGGGGCGCCTTGGGCGCGGTCAGCGCCGGCGACGGGTCGCCCGGCTCGGGCAGGGCGGGGGGCGGGGCCGCCTGCGGCGCCTCGCGCTCGGCCTTGAGCCGGCGGCCCAGCTCGCGCCAGAACCCGGGGGTGGGCGGATCGGGCTCGAGCTGGCCCGGGTCGACCTCCTCGGGGGGCTCGGCGTCGGCCTCGGCCGGGGGCGCCTCGGCGGTCGACGGCTCGGTGGCCAGCACCGCCGAGGTGTCCTCGCCGGGCTCGCCCAGGTCGGGGCGGTCGTCGTCCTCGGTGGTCAGGACCTCCATGGCCCCAGTGGGCGCGTCGAGGGCCTCGTCGAGCTGGTGGGCCACCCGCGACGCCACCGCGGTGACGACGTCGGTGGCGACGCCGAGGGACTGGGCCACGGCGGCGACGGGGAGCCCGGCCTGGTCGACCAGGCCCCAGACGGCCCGCTCCTCGGGACGCAGGGCGGCGACCGCCCGCCCGAGGGTGCTGTCGCCCAGCCGGGGGGTGCGGTCGGTGCGGACCGGCCGCCGGCCCGGCGCCGGGGCCTGGCGGCGCTGGTGCCGGCGGATCTCGTGGCCGCAGGCGATCCACACGTGGTGGGTCAGGAAGACGGTGGCGTCGTCGGGGCCCTTGCGGCGGGCCCGGTAGGCCCGGACGTAGGCCGACAGCAGGGCCCGGTCGACGTCGTGGCCGCCGAGCACCAGGTGGGCGAGCCGGCGGCACTCGGGGTCGGCCCGCTCGAGCAGGGCGGCCCACGCCTTGTTGCTGCCCCGGCGGGCGGCCGCCAGCATCCGGTCGGCGGTGGGGTCGATGCCGTCGCCGGGCGGCCGCGGGGGCGCGGTCGGCAGCGACGCCGAGGGCGCCGGGGTCGACGTCGGAGGCGGGTTCGAGGGGGCCACGTTGCGAGGGGTCCGGGCGACGATCCACCGCCGTCCGGACCCCGAGGATCGCACATCGGGGACAGATACCCCCGCATGGCGATCGCCGCTCCGGGCCGTCGTCGGCAAGACTCGACGCCGCATGCTCTCCCCCCGGACCCGCGCCCTCGCCGCCCCCTGGGCCCTCGTCACCCTGCTCCTGGCGGCCTCGGCCTGCTCGGGCGACGACGGTGATCGGGCCTCGACCGGGGGCTCCACCACGACCACGGCACCCGCCGAGGCCGACGGCGGCTCCGAGGAGGGCACGACCGGCACGACCGAGGTGCCGGAGACCACCGAGGCCCCGACCACCACCACGACGACCGAGGCCCCGACCACGACGACGACCACGGCGCCGGCCGAGCCCGAGCTGCTCCAGTCCGGCGTCGAGGGGCCCCGGACCGAGAAGCTCCAGCAGGACCTGAAGCGCCTCGGTTTCGACCCGGGCGAGCCCGACGGCCAGTTCGGCACCAAGACCACCCAGGCGGTGTGGGCCTTCCAGGCGCTCAACGGGCTGGCCAAGGACGGCGTCGTCAGCCCGCAGCTGGCCGACCAGATCGCCGCCGCCCCGCCGATCCAGATGCTGCGCCCCGACCTCGGCCCCACCCACACCGAGGTCGACCTCGACCGCCAGGTGATGCTGGTGTGGGGCGACGGTGCGCTCGAGCTGGTGACCCACGTGTCGAGCGGGTCGGGCGTCGCCTACTGCGAGCAGGGCTCGGGCCCCAACGCCACCCCCGGCCAGGAGTACTGCGGCGACGCCCTCACCCCCGAGGGCGACTACCGCTACCAGCGCCGGATCGAGGGCGAGCGCCACGCCGCCCTCGGCGTGCTCTACAGCCCGGTGTACTTCAACGGCGGCATCGCCGTGCACGGCGCCCCGTCGGTGCCGAACCACCCCGCCTCCCACGGCTGCGTGCGGATCCCGATGCACATCTCCGCCTACTTCCAGAGCCTGGTCGTCGATGGCGAGCCGATCGCCGTCTTCCGCGGCGGCACCGGCCCGGCCGCCCCGGTCGCCCCGCCCGGGGGTCCCGCCGAGCCCCCGCCCGACGGGGCCGAGAACGGCGGCTGATCCCGTGGCCGACTGGCCGACCGCGCCCCCGACGGCCCCGCCGTCCGCCCCCGGCCTGCGGGCCGGTGGCGCCTCCTACCCGGCCGGCCCGCCCGAGCAGTGGCCGGCCTACGCCCCCGCGCCGCCCTGGGGCGGCGGGCCCGCGGGGCCCGGTGGCCCACCGCCCCCGCCCGAGCGGGGCCCGGGCCGCACCGGGGCGGTCATCCTCACCGCCGGTGCCCTGATCGCGGTCGTCGCCCTCCTGATCGTCGCCATCGGCGCCCTGGCCACCTCCGACGGCGGCGAGGAGGCCACCGACACCACCGTCGACCTCAGCGACCCGGAGATCACGGCGCCCCCGTCGGAGGAGCCGGTCGACCCGATGCCGACGATGCCGTCGATCCCCATGCCCGACCTCGGCCCCGACCCGGCCGAGCGGGCCCGGCCCCTCGACGAGGTCCTCCCCGAGCTGATCGCCTTCGTCGAGGAGACCCGCGAGCAGGAGTTCGTCGAGCAGCCCGACGTCGAGGCGGTGCCCGACGCCGAGTTCGAGCAGCGGCTGGCCGAGGAACAGGGCGAGGGGGTCGAGGACCTCGAGGACGCCGCGGTCGCCGTCACCGCCCTCGGGCTCCTCCCGCCGGACTTCGACCTGGCCGGGGCCATGGGCGAGCTCGGGGCCACGTCGATCTTCGGCTTCTACGACCCGGAGACGGCCGAGCTGGTGGTCAAGGGCGACATGGCGACGCCCTTCGTCCAGTCGGTCATCGTCCACGAGCTGACCCACGCCCTCGACGACCAGGTCCACGGCCTGGGCCGGCTGGAGGAGCTGATCGAGCGGCCCGACGAGAGCGCCTTCGCCTTCCAGTCGCTGGTCGAGGGGACGGCCAGCCACGTCCAGGACGCCTTCGTGGCCCAGATGTCGCCCGAGGACGCCGCCGCCTTCGAGGCCGAGCAGCTCGCCATCGGCTTCGACCAGATGCCGTCGGCCATCCGGATCCCGCCCTTCCTGCTCGTCCAGGGCCAGGTGCCCTACGTCTCGGGCCAGCGCTTCGTCGAGGCCCTGGTCGACGAGGGTGGGATGGCCGCCGTCGACGCCGCCTACGACGCGCCCCCCACCACCGGCGAGCAGATCCTCGAGCCCGAGGTCTTCCTCGCCGGCGAGGGCCCGGTCGAGCTGCGCCCGCTGGAGGCGCCGGCCGGGGTCGCCGTCGCCGACGAGGGGGCCTTCGGGGCCGTCGACCTGCGGCTGCTCGACCTGGTGGTCGACCCGATGGCGGCGCTCATCGACCCGGACCTCGGGCTCCTCGAGCCGGTGCCCGGCTTCGGCGGCGGCCGCTACGTCAGCTGGACCGAGGGCGACCGCTCGTGCATCGCCCTGGAGGCGATCGGCGACGACGAGGACGGGACCGCCGTCATCCAGGACGCCCTGGAGACGTGGGCGGGCTACGCCCCCAGCGCCGACGTCTCCTCCCGGGTCGGCGGCAACGGCCGCACCGTCGTCACCGCCACCAGCTGCGCGTAGGACCCGGGGGGCGGTTCCTAGGGTGCGGGGATGACCGCTGCGCCCGCCCCCGCCCTCGACCCGCTCGCCGCCTTCCGCCTCGACGGGCGGACCGCCGTCGTCACCGGCGCCTCGGCCGGGCTCGGCGCCCACTTCGCCCGGGTGCTCCACGCCGCCGGCGCCCACGTCGTCCTGGCCGCCCGGCGGGCCGACCGGGTGGCGGCGCTGGCCGAGGAGCTGGGGCCGCGGGCCACGGCGCTCGCCGTCGACGTCACCGTCGACGCCGACCTGGTCGCCCTGGCCGACCTCGGGGCGTCGGTCGGCGGCGGGGCGGTCGACGTGCTGGTCAACAACGCCGGCATCGGCGCCCCCCAGCCGGCCGAGACCGAGCCCATCGAGACGTTCCGCTCGGTGGTCGACGTCAACCTCAACGGCCTGTTCCGGCTGACCCAGCTGGTCGCCGGGCCGATGATCGAGCGGGGGCGGGGGAGCATCGTCAACGTCGCCTCGATGCTCGGCTCGGTGGCGGCGGCGCCGATCAAGCAGGCCTCGTACTGCGCCTCCAAGGGGGCGGTGGTCAACCTGTCGCGGGAGCTGGGCTGCCAGTGGGGCCGCAAGGGGGTACGGGTCAACGCCCTCGCCCCCGGCTGGTTCCCGAGCGAGATGACCGAGGACATGTGGTCCGACGAGTCGTCGATCGCCTTCGTCCGCCAGCACTGCCCGATGGGCCGCCGGGGCGAGGTCCACGAGCTCGACGGCGCCCTCCTCTTCCTCGCCTCCGACGCCTCCACCTACGTCACCGGCAGCGTCCTCACCGTCGACGGCGGCTGGACCGCCCGCTGACCGCCCCCGCCCCCCGGCGACCTGACACCCGTCTGGACTAGTGTCCAGGTGATGGGGTTCGAGAGCGATCCGGAGAAGCGGCGGGCCGGCCTGGAGAAGATGGCCGAGGTCTACGGATGGGAGGTCGCCGACGGCGAGGGGGACTTCTTCGGCTACACGGTCGAGCACCTCTTCGGGGAGATCTGGACCCGCCCAGGGCTGAGCATGCGGGACCGCCGCCTGCTGCTGCTCGGCCTCCTGGTCGGGGCCAACCACCACGACGTCACGCCGATCCAGCTGGGCGCCGCCCTCGGCAACGGCGAGCTCGACGCCGAGCAGCTCCGCGAGGTCGGCGTCTTCCTCACCCACTACGCCGGCTGGCCGGCCGGGTCCCGCTTCGCCATGCAGGTCGAGAAGGCGATCGCCGACGAGGCGAAGCGGGCGTGACCGTCCACGTCGCCGACGAGGGGGGCGTCCGGACGCTCACGCTGGACCGGCCCGAGGCCCGCAACGCCTTCGACGTCGGGCTCTACACCGGCCTCGCCGCCGAGCTCGACCGGGCCCGGGCCGACGAGGGCGTGCGCGTCGTGGTGCTCACCGGCGCCGGGCCGGTGTTCTCGGCGGGGCAGGACCTGGCCGAGATGACGGCCCTTGCCACCGGCACCGCCCCCGAGGGCGCCGAGCACGGCTTCCGCACCCTGCTCGCCGCCGTCGAGGCCTTCGACCTGCCGCTGCTCGCCGCCGTCAACGGGCCCGGCGTCGGGATCGGGTTCACCCTGCTGCTCCACTGCGACCTGGTGTGGATGGCCGACTCGGCCCGGCTGCGCCTGCCCTTCGCCGAGATGGGCGTCCCGCCCGAGGCGGCCAGCAGCGTGCTCCTCGCCGCCCGCATGGGGCGCCAGCAGGCGGCCCGGGTGCTGCTGACCGCCGACTGGGTGGCGGCCGACGAGGCGGTGGCCCACGGGCTCGCCGTCGCCGCCGTGCCCGCCGCCGAGCTGGCGGCCACGGTGGCCGCGGTGGCCGCCCGCATCGCCGCCCACCCCCGCCCCGGGCTGCGGGCCGTCGCCGGGCTGGTCCGGGCGGGGGAGGCGGAGGCGATCGCCGCGGCGCGCGCCCGGGAGGAGGCCGCCTTCGCCGACCTCCTCGCCACCTTCACCAACCCGCTCGGCCGCGATTGACCCTGGACACCCTTCTGGACTAGTGTCCAGTTCCATGTCCAGCGTCACCCGGGAGCCGGTCCGCCGCCACCTGAGCGAGCGCCAGGCCGACACCGTGGCCCGGCTGACCGATGCCGCCGTCGAGGAGGTCCGGGGCACCGGGTACGAGGGGCTGACCGTCCGCAACGTGGCCCGCCGGGCCGGCGTCGCCCCGGCCACCGCCTACACCTACTTCGCCTCCAAGGACCACCTGGTCGCCGAGGTGTTCTGGCGGCGCCTCCAGCTCCAGGTCCCGACCGAGCCCGAGGCCGGGGCCAGCGCCGCCGAGCGGGTCACCACCGCCATCGGCGACATCGCCGGCCTGGTGGGCGACGAGCCCGAGCTGGCCGCCGCCTGCACCACCGGGATGCTGGCCGGCGACCCCGACGTCGAGCGGGTGCGCGAGCAGATCGGCCTGGAGGTGGCCGAGCGGCTCCGCCGGGCCATGGGCCCCGACCTCGACGAGGAGCGGCTCGACGCCCTCCAGCTCGCCCTCTGGGGGGCGATGCTCTCGGCCGGCATGGGCTACTTCCCCCACGCCGAGCTGGCGGCGCGGATGGCGGGCGTGACCCGCATCGTCCTGGGCGACTGATGTACAACCCGTACTCCTACGAGATCCACGAGGATCCGTACCCGACGTACGCGCGGCTGCGGGCCGAGGCGCCGGTCTACCGCAACGAGGAGCACGGCTTCTGGGCCCTCAGCCGCCACGCCGATGTGATCGAGGGCTTCCGCGACACCGCGACGTACTCCTCGGCCCACGGCGTGTCGCTCGACCCCGAGGCCAGCGGCCCTCACGCCCACCGGACGATGTCGTTCCTGGCCATGGACCCGCCCCGCCACGGCCGCATGCGGGGCCTGGTGTCGCGGGGGTTCACGCCCCGCCGGGTGCTCGACCTCGAGCCCCGCATCCGTGAGATCGCCGCCGGCTACATCGACGACTGCGTCGAGCGGGGCAGCTTCGACTTCATCGGCGACCTGGCCGGCAAGCTCCCGATGGACGTCATCTCCGAGCTGATGGGCGTCCCCGAGCCCGACCGGGCCGAGCTGCGACGCCTGTCGGACCTCCTCGTCCACCGCGACGAGGGGGTGATGGGGGTGCCCCCGGCCGGGGTCGAGGCGGCGCTGATCCTCGCCGGCTACTACGCCGACATGATCGCCACCCGCCGGGCGGAGCGGACCGACGACCTCACCTCGGCGCTGATCGACGTCGACGTCGACGGCGAGCGCCTGGCCGACGACGACATCATCTCCTTCCTGTTCCTGATGGTCGTGGCCGGCAACGAGACGACCACCAAGCTGCTCGGCAACGCCTGGTACTGGGCCTGGCGCAACCCCGACGAGCGGGCCAAGCCCCTCGCCGACCCGACCCGCATCCCCGACTGGGTCGAGGAGACGCTGCGCTACGACACCTCGTCGCAGATGCTGGCCCGCGTCACCACCCGCGACGTCGAGCTGCGGGGGACGACGATCCCGGCCGGCGACCGGGTCCTCCTGCTGGTCGGCTCGGCCAACCGCGACGAGGACGTCTTCCCCGACGCCACCCGCTACGACCTCGACCGCGACACCACCCAGATCGCCAGCTTCGGCTTCGGTCGCCACTTCTGCCTGGGCGCCTCGCTGGCCCGGCTGGAGGCCCGGGTCTGCCTGGAGGAGCTGGTCGCCCGGGTGGCCGGCTACGAGGTCGACCCCGACGGCATCGAGCGGGTCCACAGCGTCAACGTCCGGGGCCTGGCCGCCCTCCCGACCACCGTGGTCCCCCGATGACGTACGAACGGTGCCAGGCACCATCCGTACGGACGTACGAACGGTGCCAGGCACCGTCCGTACGGCGGTGGCGGTGATGCCGCGGTACGCGCCGCACCCCGAGCGGCGGCCCGCCGCGGTCACCGGGGCGTCGTCGGGGATCGGCGCCGCCGTCGCCACCCAGCTGGCCGAGGCCGGCCACCCGGTCGTGCTCGGCGCCCGCCGGGTCGAGCGCTGCGAGGACCTGGCTGCCACGCTCCGGGCCGAGGGCCACGAGGCCGCCGCCGTCCCGCTCGACCTCACCGACCCCGGGAGCATCGAGGCCTTCGCCCGCCGGGCCGCCGACGCCCACGGCCCGCTGGAGGTGTTCGTCAGCAACGCCGGCGAGGTCTGGCCCCAGGCCGTCCACGCCACCGACCCGGTCACCTTCACCCGCCAGGTGCAGGTCAACCTGCTCGGCGCCCAGGCCCTCGTCCACGCCGTGGTGCCGGGGATGGTCGACCGGGGGCGGGGCGACGTCGTCCTCGTCACCTCCGACGTCGTGCGCGCCCCCCGCCCGCTGATGGGCGCCTACATGACGGCCAAGGCCGGGCTGGAGGGGATGGCCCGGGCCATGCAGATGGAGCTGGAGGGCAGCGGCGTGCGGGCCGGCATGGTCCGCCCCGGACCCTCGTCGACCGAGCAGGGCACGGGCTGGACCGAGGAGGTCGTCGTCGAGGTGGTCGACGAGTGGAGCCGCTGGGGGCTGATCCGCCACGACGGTGCCCTCCGCCCCGGCGACGTGGCCCGCGCCGTGATCGCCATGGTGTCCCAGCCCCGGGGCACCCACCTGACCCTGATCGAGGTCGAGCCCGAGGCGCCGAGCGCCCGGCGCACCCACACCCCTGGAGGATCCGCATGACCGTGCTGACCCAACCCCCCACCGTGAGCGGGGACGACGGGGGGACCGGCCACCTCGAGGAGCTGCGGCGCGACCCGCTCGGGCTGATGGCCCGGGTTCGGGAGGAGTGCGGCGACGCCGGCGTGTTCCGGCTCCACGACCAGGAGGTCGTGCTCCTCACCGGGCCCGAGGCCAACGAGGCCTACTTCCGGGCCCCCGACGAGGTCCTCGACCAGGCCGCCGCCTACCCGTTCATGACCCCGATCTTCGGCGAGGGCGTGGTGTTCGACGCCAGCCCCGAGCGCCGCCGCGAGGCCCTCCACAACCAGGCCCTGCGGGACCGGTTCATGCGGGGCCACGCCCAGACGATCGCCGCCGAGGTCGAGCGGATGGTCGCCGGGTGGGACGACGAGGGCGAGATCGACCTCCTCGACTTCTTCGCCGAGCTGACCATCTACACGTCGAGCGCCTGCCTGATCGGCGCCCGCTTCCGCGACCAGCTCGACGGCCGCTTCGCCGAGCTGTACCACGACCTGGAGAAGGGCACCGACGCCCTCGCCTACGTCGACCCCTACGCCGACATCCCGTCGTTCCGGGCCCGCGACGAGGCCCGCGTCGGCCTGGTCGCCCTCGTGCAGGCGATCATGGACAGCCGCGCCGCCTCCGACGAGGAGGTGCCCAAGGAGGAGCGGGACCTGCTCGACGTCCTCATGTCGATCAAGGACGAGGACGGCCGCGACCGGTTCAGCGCCGACGAGGTCACCGGGATGTTCATCTCGATGATGTTCGCCGGGCACCACACCACCTCGGGCACGGCGGCGTGGACGCTGATCGAGCTGCTCCGCCACCCCGACGAGATGGCCAAGGTCAACCAGGAGCTCGACGACCTCTTCGCCGGCGGCGGCGACGTCAGCTACCAGGCCCTGCGGGAGATCCCCCGCCTGGAGTCGGCGATCAAGGAGGCGCTGCGCCTCCACCCGCCGCTGATCCTCGTGCTCCGCAAGGCCACCGCCGACGTGGAGCTGGCCGGCCACGCCATCCGCGAGGGCCAGCTCGTCGGCGCCAGCCTGAGCGTGTCGAACCGGCTGCCCGAGGCCTTCCCCGACCCCGACGCCTTCGTCCCCGACCGCTACCTCGACCCCCGCAACGAGGATGTGGCCAACCCGTGGAGCTGGATCCCGTTCGGGGCCGGCCGCCACCGCTGCGTCGGCGCCGCCTTCGCCCTGATGCAGCTCAAGGCCATCTTCTGCGTGCTGCTCCAGGACTGGGAGATCACCGCCGCCCAGCCGCCCGAGACCTACCGCAACGACCACTCGAAGATGGTGGTGCAGCTGGCCCAGCCCTGCGTCGCCCGCTACCGCCGCCGGGTGCGCTGATGGGCTGGAAGGTCGTCGTCGACCGGGACCTGTGCCAGGGCCACGGGGTGTGCGAGGCCGAGGCGCCCGCGGTCTTCGAGGTCCCCAAGCACGACCTCGTCGTGCTGAGCGAGAGGCCGCCCGACGACCAGCGCGCCGCCGTCGACCTGGCCGTGAGGTACTGCCCCACCCACGCCCTGTCCGTCCAGGAGGATGAATGACCGCCTACCCCCGTGCCGAGCTCGAGGAGATGGTCGAGCGTTGGCTCCGGGCCAACCGGGACGCCGAGGCGGCCGGGGACTGGAAGCCGATGGCCGACATGTACACCGAGGACGCCACCTACGGCTGGAACTACGGCCCCGACACCGAGTTCATGGCCACCGGTCGCGAGGAGATCCGCGAGATCGCCCTCGGGCTGGAGATGGACGGCCTCGGGGGCTGGGAGTACCCCTACGAGGAGGTCGTGATCGACGAGTCCAAGGGGCACGTGATCGGCTTCTGGCGCCAGATCGCCGACGCCACCCGGGAGGACGGCAGCCGCTACGAGGTCGCCGGCATCGGGGGGTCGTGGTTCATCTACGGCGGCGACTTCCAGTGGCGCTGGCAGCGCGACTGGTTCGACTTCGGCAACGCCGCCAACGTCTTCCTGGAGATGCTCTCGGACGGCAAGCTCTCCGCGGGCATGACGGCCCGGATGAACCGGTCGATGAAGGCCGACCTGCCCGGCTACTACCCGGTCCACCAGGCCCCGACGGGCCTGTGGCAGCGCCCCTCGTGACGGACCTCCAGGCCGCGGGGCTCGACGTCCTCCTCGTCGACGGGGAGCTGCGGGCGGCCGGCGGGGGCGCGACGTTCGAGACGGTGGACCCGGCCACCGAGGAGGTCCTCGGCGTCGCCGCCGACGGCACCGCGGCCGACATGGACGCCGCCATCGGCGCCGCCCGGCGGGCCTTCGACGAGACGTCCTGGAGCACCGATGTCGACCTGCGGGTGCGGTGCATCCGCCAGCTCCACGACGCCCTCGTCGCCCACGGCGAGGAGATGCGGGCCCTGACCACGGCCGAGGTCGGGGCGCCGGCCTTCCTCACCACCGGCCCGCAGTACGACGGGCCCGTCGCCGACCTGACCTTCGCCGCCGACACGGCCGAGGGCTACCCGTGGCGGACCGACCTCGGCACCTCGACGGTGATGGGGATCGACTCCCGCCGGTACCTGGAGCGGGAGGCGGTCGGGGTCGTCGGGGCGGTGACGCCGTGGAACTTCCCGCACCAGATCAACCTGGCCAAGATCGGCCCGGCCCTCGCCGCCGGCAACACCGTCGTGCTCAAGCCGGCGCCCGACACCCCGTGGGCGGCGTCGGCCGTGGCCCGGATCGCCGCCACCGAGACCGACATCCCGGCCGGCGTGCTCAACGTCGTGACCTCGTCGGACCACGCCGTCGGCGCCCAGCTGTCGTCGGACCCGCGGGTCGACCTCGTCTCCTTCACCGGCTCGACCGCGACGGGCAAGAGGGTGATGGCCGCCGCCTCCGACACGCTCAAGCGGGTCTTCCTCGAGCTCGGCGGCAAGTCGGCCTTCGTCGTGCTCGACGACGCCGACATCGCCGCCGCCTGCGGGCTGGCCGCCTTCACCGTCTGCACCCACGCCGGCCAGGGCTGCGCCATCACCACCCGCCTGCTCCTGCCCCGCGCCCGGTTCGACGAGGGCGTCGACGCCGTGGCCGCCACCATGGCCGCCCTCGCCCCCGGCGACCCGACCGACCCGGGGACGATCTGCGGCCCGTTGATCTCGGCCCGCCAGCGCGACCGGGTGCTCGGCTACCTCGACCTGGCCCGCCAGGAGGGCGGGTCGTTCGCCTGCGGCGGCGGGCGGCCGGCGGGGCGGGACACGGGCTTCTTCGTCGAGCCGACGCTCGTCGTCGGGGTGGGCAACGAGGCCCGGGTGGCCCAGGAGGAGATCTTCGGCCCGGTCCTCGTCGCCATCCCCCACGACGGCGACGACGACGCCGTGCGCATCGCCAACGACTCGATCTACGGGCTGTCGGGCGCCGTCCACGGCGGCGATCTCGATCGCGCCCGGGCCGTCGCGTCCCGCCTCCGCACCGGCACCGTCGGCGTCAACGGCGGGATCTGGTACGGCGGCGACGTCCCCTTCGGCGGCTACAAGCAGTCCGGCCTGGGCCGCGAGATGGGCGTCCTCGGCTTCGAGGAGTACACCGAGGCCAAGGCCGTCGCGGTCCCGGCATGAACCCGGATCCGGGGGCGGCCCACCCCCTCGCGGTTCCCGGGCCGGGCCGGTGGGCAGGACGGGCCGGTGACCGCACCGCCCCTCGTCGTCCGGACCGACCCGAGCAAGGCCCGGGGCTGGCTGACGCTGATCCTGGTGGCCAACGGGCTGCTCGCCGTCGTCTGCCTGGCCGGCGGGCTGTGGGCGGCGGGTGTCACCGAGGCGGCGTGGGGCGGGGCCGCCTTCGCCATCACGCTCGCCGGCGCCGTCTTCCAGATGGTCTTCCACGCCTTCGCCTACGGGCGGATGCTCGGGGCCGACACCATCGCCGAGATCGGCCCGGCCGGCGTGCGGGGGCCCACGACCCGCTGGGAGCAGGTCGCCCTTCCGTGGTCCTCGATCGCCTCGGTCGCCAAGGGCTGGAACGCCGTCGTCGTCAAGGCGGTCGACGGCCCCAAGCTCGTCATCCCCGTCCGGGCCACCACGTCCGACGCCCACACCGTCCGCGCCGCCATCGCCCACTTCAGCGGGGGGCGCCTCTAGCCAGGAGCACCACATGAGGTTCGAGAACGAGGTCGCCATCGTCACCGGGGCGGCCCGGGGCATCGGCGAGACCTACGCCCGCCGGCTGGCCGCCGAGGGCGCCGCGGTCGTCGTGGCCGACATCGACGAGGCCGGGGCCACCGCCGTGGCCGCCTCGATCGTCGAGGCCGGCGGCACCGCCCTCGGCGTGCGGGTCGACGTCTCGGACCCGGACTCGGCCGCCGAGATGGCCGCCACCGCCGTCGACCGGTTCGGCGGCATCGACCACCTGGTCAACAACGCCGCCATCTACGGCGGGATGCAGATCGACCTCCTGCTGACGGTCGACTGGGACTACTACAAGCGCTTCATGGCCGTGAACATGGACGGCGCCCTCATCTGCACCCGGGCCTGCTGGGAGCACATGGCGGCCCGGGGCGGCGGTGCCATCGTCAACCAGTCCTCGACGGCGGCCTGGCTCTACGCCGGCTTCTACGGGCTGGCCAAGGTCGGCGTCAACGGGCTGACCCAGCAGCTGGCCCACGAGCTGGGCGGCTCGGGCATCCGGGTCAACGCCATCGCCCCCGGCCCGACCGACACCGAGGCCACCCGCGAGACGGTGCCCGAGTCGATCGTGCGGGACCTGGTGAAGGGGCTCGCCCTCAAGCGCCAGGGCACGCCCGACGACATGGCCAACATGCTCCTCTTCCTGCTGTCCGACGAGGCCAGCTGGATCACCGGCCACATCTTCAACGTCGACGGCGGACAGGTGGTGCGGTCGTGAGCGAGAAGGTCGGCTTCATCGGGCTGGGCAACATCGGGGGGCCGATGGCCGAGCGGCTGCTCGACCACCCGGGCGGCCTGGTCGTCTGCGACATCGACGAGGCGGCCCGCGGGCGCTTCGCCGCCAAGGGGGCGGAGACGGCCGCCTCGGCCGCCGAGGTGATCGCCGCCGGGGCCACGGTCGTCTCGGTGATGGTGCGCGACGACGCCCAGGTGCGCACCGTCGTGGACGAGCTGCTGGCGACCGCCGCCCCCGGCACCGTCGTCGCCGTCCACTCGACCATCCGCCCCGAGACGGCCGAGGACCTGGCCCTGGTGGCCGGCCGGTCCGACGTCCACGTCCTCGACGCCCCCGTCAGCGGTGGGTTCATGGGAGCCGCCACCGGCCGCCTGGCCGTGCTCCTCGGGGGCGACGAGGCCGTCGTCGACCGCTGCCGGGAGGCCTTCGCCGCCTTCGCCGACAAGGTCGTGCACTTCGGGCCGGCCGGCGCCGGCACCCGGGCCAAGGTCGCCCGCAACCTGGTCACCTTCGCCAGCTTCGCCGCCGTCGGGGAGGCCCTGCGGCTGGCCGAGGCCGCCGGCCTCGACCTGGCCGCCCTGGGCGACGTCGTCCGCCACAGCGATGCCGTGACGGGCGGCGCCGGAGCGATCATGCTGCGGGACGTGACCGCCCCCCTCGCCGCCGACGACGGGCTCCGGCCCAGCTTCGAGCACGCCCTCGCCCTCGGGCAGAAGGACCTCGACCTGGCCCTCGCCATGGCCGCCGAGGCCGGGCTCGACCTGCCGCTGACCGCGCTGGCCCGCCAGCACCTGGCCGCCGCCCTGGGGCTCTCGTGAGCCGCCACGCCGACCACCCGACCCGCGACGACATCGACCTGGTCGCCGGGGCGTTCTGGGGCCGCGACCCCCACGAGGAGATGGCGTGGATGCGGGCCAACGCCCCCGTCTACTGGGACGGCCGGGTGTGGGGCATCAGCCGCTACGCCGACCTCAAGGCCATCGCCAAGGACCCGGTCACGTTCTCCAACGCCGGCGGCATCCGCCCCGACTCGGGGCCGATCCCGATGATGATCGACATGGACGACCCCGCCCACCTCACGCGGCGGAAGCTGGTCAACAAGGGCTTCACGCCCCGCCGGGTGCGCGAGCAGGAGGCCGCCGTCCGCCGGGCCTGCGACCAGATCATCGACGCCGTCTGCGAGCGGGGCGAGTGCGACCTCGTCACCGACGTGGCCGCCTGGCTGCCGATGATCATGATCGGCGACGCCCTCGGCGTGGCCCCCTCGGACCGGGCCCAGCTGCTGGAGTGGTCCGACGCCCTGCTGTCGGCCCTGACCGGCGACCCCGACGACCTGGAGGGGGCGGCGGCCGCCTTCGGGGGCTACACCGAGTTCGCGCTGGAGACGATCGCCGACCGGCGGGCGAACCCGACCGACGACCTGATGTCGATCCTCGTCCACGCCGAGGTCGACGGCGACCGGCTCGACGACGACGAGGTCCTCCACGAGTCGCTGCTGATCCTGATCGGCGGCGACGAGACCACGCGCCACGTGATCTCGGGCGGGATGTACCAGCTGCTGACCCACCCCGACCAGCGCGACCGGCTGGCCGCCGACCCGGCGCGGCTGCCGGGGGCGGTCGAGGAGATGCTGCGCTGGGTCAGCCCGATCAAGAACATGGCCCGCACCGCCACCCGCGACGTCGAGGTCGGCGGCCAGACGATCGCCGAGGGCGACAAGCTGCTGCTGCTGTACCCGTCGGCCAACCGGGACGAGGACGTCTTCGCCGACGCCGGCACCTTCACGATCGACCGCACCCCCAACGACCACGTCGCCTTCGGCTTCGGCACCCACTTCTGCCTGGGCGCCTCGCTGGCCCGCCTGGAGCTGACGTGCATGGTCGACCACCTGCTCCGCCGTCTCCCCGACCTGGCCGTGGCCCAGGACGACGAGCCCGCCGCCCGCCCCGCCAACTTCGTCTCCGGCTACGAGCACCTGAAGGTGACCTTCACCCCGACCGCCCCCCTCGCCCGGTGAGCGCCGTCGAGCACTGGGGGGCCGTCTGCTGAGGCTCTGACCAGGGGTTGTGGTGGTCCGACCACCGGGCGTGACACCTGGTGGGCGGGCTCATCATCGGGGGGTGGCGGCCGATGGACGCCCGTGGATCGCCGCGCCCCCACCCTCCTCGCGCTCGCGGTCCTCGGGACCGGGATCGGCCTGGCCGTCGGCTACGCCATGGCGCCGCGCACCGTCGAGAGCGAGGGGATCTACGTCGCCGCCGCCGGGCTGGCGGTCCTCGCCACCGTCGTCGGGATCCTCGTCCACCGGCCGTACCACGCCACCGCCTGGATGCTCCACGCCGCCGGCCTGGCCGCCATCGTCACCGGCGAGGCGCTGTGGTGGCAGCAGCTCGCCGCCGGCGAGGACCCGACCCGCTCGCTCGCCGACCCCGCCTACCTGGCCGGCGGCATCCTGATGGCCGGGGCGCTGGCGCTGCGCGTCCGCGAGACCGTCTCGGTCCGCGACGTCTTCGCCCGGATCGACGCCACCATCGTGGCCCTGGCCGGGGGCGTGATCGCCTGGATCGCCGTCGTCGAGCCGGTCGTGGTCGACGAGACCCTGGCCGGCTCGGAGCGGGCGTGGGCGCTGGCCTACCCGATCGTCGACATCCTCCTGCTCGCCGCCCTGGCCCGGCTCCTGTGCTGCATCCAGGGCGCCTCGTGGTCGACCCGCCTGCTGACGGTGGGCCTGCTGGTGTTCGTCGGCGCCGACCTGTGGTTCCAGTACGAGGAGCAGCTCGGGACCTACACCGAGGGCCGGCCCGTCGACCTCGCCTTCATGGCCTCCTACGCCCTCCTCGCCGCCGCCGGGATCGACCGGAGCATGGCCGACCAGCACGAGGTCACCTCGGTGGGCGAGCAGGTCGGCCAGCGGCGCCTGGCCGTGCTGGCCGTCGCCGCCCTGGTGCCCCCGATGGTGCTGATCGTCGAGGTCTCGACGGTCGAGGACCCGAGCCGGACGACGCTGACCGGGGTCGCCGTCGCCGCCGTGATCGCCTTCGTCCTGGCCCTGCTGCGGATGACGACCGTGGTGCGGTCGGTCGAGAGCCACACCGCCCGGGCCGGCGAGGACCGGTTCGAGGCCCTGGTCGAGCACTCGAGCGACGTCATCGGCGTGGTCGACAGCGAGGGGATGATCCAGTACATGAGCCCGGCGTTCCGCACTGCGCTGGGCCGCGAGCCCGACGAGCACGTCAACATGGCGCTGCGCAGCATCGCCCACCCCGACGACGTCTCGACGCTGACGACCCACCTGTACCAGGCGGCCACTCGCCCGGCCCACGCCACGTCCCGGTTCGAGACCCGGCTGCTCGCCACCGACGGGTCGATCCGCGAGTTCGAGGTGGTCGCCGCCAACCTGGTCAACAACCAGGTGGTCGACGGCCTGGCCCTGACGATGCGGGACATCACCGACCGCAAGGCGCTGGCCGCCGAGCTGAGCCACCAGGCCTTCCACGACAGCCTGACCGGGCTGGCCAACCGGGCCCTCTTCGCCGACCGGGTCGACCACGCCCTCCACCGGCGTCGCCGCGACCCCGACTGCGCCGTCGCCGTCCTCTTCGTCGACCTCGACGACTTCAAGGCGGTGAACGACGGCCTCGGCCACGGCGCCGGCGACGCCCTCCTCCGGGCCGTGGGCGAGCGCATCGTCCGCTGCCTCCGGGTGGGCGACACCGCCGCCCGCCTCGGCGGCGACGAGTTCGCCGTCCTGCTGGAGGACGACCGGGCGCCGGGCGAGGCCACGACGATCGCCAACCGCATCCTCGAGGCGCTCCACGCCCCGGTCCCCATCGGGGACATGGACCTGAGCGTCGTCGCCAGCATCGGCGTCACCGTCGCCACGTCGCAGTCGAGCACCGTCGGCCTCCTCCGGGACGCCGACATCGCCATGTACGAGGCCAAGCGCACCGGCAAGGGCCGGGTCTGCGTGTTCGACCCGGCCATGCGGGACATGGCGTCGGACCGCCTCGCCCTCCAGACCGACCTGTCGACTGCGATCGAGACCGGCGCCCTCCGCGTCGTCTACCAGCCGATCGTCGACCTGGAGACCGGGCTGGTGCGCGGCGCCGAG
Source organism: Iamia sp. (assembly GCA_035765045.1). Lineage (GTDB taxonomy): Bacteria > Actinomycetota > Acidimicrobiia > Acidimicrobiales > Iamiaceae > Iamia. The sequence continues at coordinate 41,730 of DASTYI010000121.1, forward strand.
GCCCTCAGCCGCTGGCTCCACCCCGAGCGGGGCGACATCCCGCCCGACACGTTCATCCCCATCGCCGAGCAGACCGGCCTGATCGTCCCGATGGGGGAGTGGACGCTGCGCCAGGCCTGCGCCCAGGCCGCCGTCACCGGGGGCACGGTCGGGGTCAACGTCTCGGGCGTCCAGTTCGCCGCCCCCACCTTCCTGGCCACGGTGGCCGACGCCCTGGAGGTGGCCGGGCTGCCCCCGTCGCGCCTCACCATCGAGATCACCGAGACGGCGCTGATGGCCGACACCGACGCCACCGCCATCCTCCTCGACCACCTGCGCGAGGTCGGGGTCCGCATCGCCATCGACGACTTCGGCACCGGCTACTGCTCGCTGGCCTACCTCCAGCGCTTCGCCGTCGACATCGTCAAGATCGACAAGGCCTTCGTGTCCGAGCTCGACGGCGCCTCCAAGGGCGATCGCCTGGCTCGCACGATCATGCAGATGGCCGACTCGCTCGACGTCACCACCGTCGTCGCCGAGGGCATCGAGACCGAGGCCCAGCTGGCCCGGCTGCGCGACCTCGGCTGCCGCTACGGCCAGGGCTACCTGCTGTCCCGCCCGCTCGAGCGCGACGCCTACCGCGACCTGGTCGCCGACCACCTGGCCGAGGCCCGGGCCGCCGGCGCCGAGGTGATGGGCCCGGTGCGCACGACGCTGGCGCCGGTGCCCGTGCCCGCCCCGCTGCCCCGGGTCGAGCCCGAGGAGCTCGGGTTCGGGCCGGCGCCGTCGAGCCTGGCCGAGGCGCTCGACGCCTCCGGGCTGGGGGCGGTGCCGGGGTTCTCCTCCTCCCGCTGAGCGGCCGCCGGGTCAGCGCCTGCCCGGAAAACCCGCCCCGGAAGGGTTTGCGCGCGCAGGGATCGTGCCGATGGACCTGGCGGAGGGGCCCGGTGCGGCGACCGGTGACGACACGGCTCAGGAGCGGAAGACCATGCGGACCACTCGACGGGAGGCCAGGCGCCACCCGTCGCTGACCCACCGCCGGGGGCGGGCGCCGTCGCCCCCGACCGGTCGGGACGGCGAGCGCGGCGCCTCGCTGGTCGAGTTCGCCATCGTGGCCCCGATCCTGTTCGTGATGCTGTTCGGCATCGTCGACTTCGGCCTCGTCCTGAGCGACAGCATCGGGCTGCGCCAGGGGGTGCGGGAGGCGGCCCGGCAGGCGTCGGTGGCCCAGTTCGGGTCGACCTCGTCGTGCGGCGCCAGCCTCACCGGCAACCCCACCACCGAGATGCGCAAGCTGGTCTGCCTGACCAAGGCCCGCTCCGACATCGACGCCGCCAAGGTGCGGGTGGCCATCCGCTTCGACCCGGCCAGCAGCGGCCTGGCCGCCGCCGCGGCCTACCCGGCGGGCACGGGCACGCCGCCGGTCGGGAACGGCATCATCGTGTGCAGCATCGTCCGCATGGAGAGCCGGACCGGCTTCTTCGAGCCCTTCCTCGGCGACCGCTACATCAAGTCGAAGGTGGTCATGCGGATCGAGAAGGCGGTCGGCACGGCGCAGACGCCGGTCCAGGAGGTCGACCCGAGCGGGCAGGGCTGGTCGTGGTGCACGCCGTGAGGCCGGCCCTCGCCCACCGCCGCCGCCCGGGTCCGGTGCCGGGCCCCGCCGAGCGGGCCCGTCGCCGGCGCGAGCTGGGCATCTCGCTGCTGATGGTGATGCTGCTGATCGTCCCGCTGCTGATCGTCACGGCCCTGGTGACCGACATCGGCTTCGCCAAGCAGCGCCGGCGGGAGGTCCAGAGCGCGGCCGACGCCGCCGCCCTGGCCGCGGCCCAGGAGCTCGACGGCACCAGCACCCAGGTCACCCGCGCCGTCGCCGCGGCCAAGACGTGGGCGGCCAAGAACCTGGACGACCTGAGCGCCACCGACTGGGTGGGCTGCACCGACGCCGGGGCGTTGGCGGCCCGGCCCGACACGGCCAACCGCAACACCTGCATCTCCTTCGACTCGACCACGACGCCGTCCAAGGTGCGGGTCCGCATCCCCGACGAGGACCAGCCCCAGTTCTTCGGCGCCCTGGCCCGGTCGGGACCGCTCGACGTCACCGCCTACGCCGTCGCCGCCCGGGCCCCGGGGGCCACCGCCTCGGCCGGCGACTGCGGGCTGTGCACCCGGGAGAAGATCCAGCTGGCCGGGAACCAGAACATCCAGATCATCGGCGGCGGCACGATCCACAGCCGCGAGGTGACGGCCAACTGGAACACGACCTCGTCCACGATCTCGCCGTGCCCGATCAAGATGGTCGTCTCGACCAACAACCCGCCCAACGCCCGCTGCCCGGGCACCAACGCCAGCCCGATCACCACGGTGGCCGCGCCCCCGCCCGACCCCTTCGCCGCCGTGCCCAACCCGCCGTCGGGCATCCAGCCCTGCCGCACGCCGCAGAACCAGCCGTGCAACATCAACAACGCCACCGATGCGGCGAGCTACATCAAGCCCGACCGGGTCTTCACCCAGAGCGTCAACCTCTCGAACATGACGCTCAACCTGGCGCCCGGCAACTACTACTTCGCCGAGGGCCTCAGGCTGAACGGCAACGTCACCCTCAACGGCACCGGGGTGACCCTCTTCTTCGTCTGCGCCGACTCGAACCAGCCGTCGAAGCCGTGCAACCAGGGTGGCAACAAGGGCTTCATCGAGGCCACGAACGGCGGCAACAAGGTCACCATCACCGCCCCCACCACCGGCCCCTACGCCGGTCTCGCCATCTACTTCGACCGCAACAACACCCAGGGCACGGCGCCCAAGTTCTCGGGCAACGGCAGCACCTACACCTTCGTCGGCAGCATCTACGCCTACGGCGGCAAGTTCACCGGTGACGGCTCCCGGGTGGTCGACGTGACCGGCCGGATCTACGCCCAGTACTGGGAGGACAACGGCGGCGGCACGACCTACGTCCGCTTCGACGGCGGGTCGACGTCGACCGGCGGGGGCGGGGGTGCCATCTCGCTCGAGGGCTGACCTCCCGGCCGGCTCCCAGCCAGCTCCCAGGGAGCGGCGCCATCATGGCGGGATGACCGGAGAGCGCCTGCTCCTCGCCGACGACGACGACAACCTCCGCTCGATGCTGGAGGCGGCCCTGCGCCACCACGGCTACGACGTCACCGCGGTGGCCTCGGGGCGGGAGGCGCTGGCAGCGGCGGGCGAGGCCAACCCCGACCTGATCGTCCTCGACGTGATGATGCCCGACCTCGACGGCTTCGAGGTCTGCCGCCGGCTGCGGACCGAGGGCAGCCGGGTGCCGGTGGTGTTCCTCACCGCCCGCGACGCCACCGAGGACAAGGTCCGGGGCCTGACCCTCGGGGGCGACGACTACGTCGTCAAGCCGTTCAGCCTCGACGAGCTGGTGGCCCGGACCGACGCCGTCCTCCGCCGCACCGGGGCCCAGAAGGACGGCTCGGTGCTGCGCTGCGCCGACCTCGAGCTCGACGACGACGCCCACCGGGTGACCCGGGGCGGGGTCGACGTCAGCCTGTCGCCGACCGAGTACAACCTCCTGCGCTTCCTGCTGGCCAACCAGGGCCGGGTGTTGTCGAAGGCGCAGATCCTCGACCACGTCTGGAACTACGACTTCGGGGGCGACGGCGGCATCGTCGAGACCTACATCGGCTACCTCCGCAAGAAGCTCGACAGCGGCGACGACGTGCGCCTGATCCACACCATCCGGGGCGTGGGCTACGTGATCCGCGAGCAGGGCTAGGTCGGCGCCGATGACGCTGCGCCTCCGCCTGCTGCTCGGCCTCGGCGTCGTCGCCCTCGTGCTCGTCGCCGTGGCCGTGGTGGTCACCCGCTCGACCCGCGACGACCTGGTGGCCAAGGTCGACGAGCAGCTGCGGACCTCGGCGGCCAGCCCGGCGATCACCGGCTTCGGCGAGGGCGCCGGCTCCGACGAGGGCGCCGGCCCGCCGGCCGGCTTCGGCCCCGGTGGCGGCGAGCGGCCGCCGTGGGTCGACGCCTACATCGACCGCTTCCGGGGCCCGGCCACGCTGTGGGTCGGCGCCCTGGAGGGCGACCGGGTCGTCACCACCGATGCCCCCCGCGACCCCGACGGCGAGGAGGTCGTCCCCACCTGGACCGAGGACCAGATCGACGCCCTCCGCCCCGGCCGGTTCCTGACCGTCGGCGGCGTCGGCAGCAGCCGCTTCCGGGTCTACGCCCAGGAGGCCCGGGGCGGGCTGGTGCTGGTCGGTGCCCCGCTCGACGACGTCGACGAGTCGGTGCGCCAGCTCGTCGTCGTCGAGGTCCTGGCCACCGGGGCGGTGCTCGCCCTGCTGGCCCTCGTGGCCCTGTGGGTCCTGCGCCTCGGCGTCCGGCCCATCCGGCGGATGACCGTGACGGCGACGGCGATCGCCGAGGGCGACCTCTCCCAGCGGGTGCCGGAGGCCGACCCCCGCACGGAGGCCGGCGAGCTGGGCGTCGCCCTCAACACGATGATGGGCCGGATCGAGGAGGCCTTCGCCGCCAGCACCGCCTCCGAGGAGCGGCTGCGCCGGTTCGTGGCCGACGCCTCGCACGAGCTGCGGACCCCGATCACCACCATCCGGGGCTACGCCGAGCTCCACCGCCGGGGCGGGCTGGAGGACCCCGAGGCCCGGGCCTCGGCCATGGCCCGGACCGAGCAGGAGGCGGTGCGGATGGGCCGCCTCGTCGAGGACCTGCTGCTGCTGGCCCGGCTCGACCAGGGCCGCCCGCTGGAGGCCGAGCCCGTCGACCTCGGCGCCCTGGCCACCGACGCCCGCGACGACGCCGCCGTCGCCCACCCCGACCACCCGGTGGCGCTGGAGGTGGCGGACGGCTGCATCGTCGTCGGCGACGACCACCGGCTCCGCCAGGTCGTCGGCAACCTGCTGGCCAACGCCGTGACCCACACCCCGGCCGGCACCGCCGTCACCGTGCGGGTCGGGCCGGTGGCCGACGACGCCGACCGGGTGGTGCTGGAGGTGGCCGACGAGGGCCCGGGGATGCCGGCGGCGCTGGCCGAGCGGGCCTTCGAGCGCTTCGCCCGGGGCGACGTCGCCCGCTCCCGGGCCGCCGGGAGCACCGGGCTCGGGCTGTCGATCGTCCAGGCCATCGTCACCGCCCACGGCGGCACCGTCGCCCTCGAGTCGGTCGAGGGCGAGGGCACGACCGTCCGGGTCACCCTCCCCCGTGGTGGGCCGGCACCAGGCGGCTGACCCGGAGGAGCAGCGGCAGGCCGAGGAGGACGAGGCCGGCGGCCACCCAGCCCACGGCCCGGGCGTCGGCCACGCCCACCACCACCCCGACGAGGGCCGACAGCCCGGTGCCGCCCAGGTTCATGGCCAGCAGCTGGTAGCCGCCGAGCCGGCCGGCGTGGTCGCCCCCGACCCGGTCGGCGGTGGTGGCCATCAGGGTCGGGAACAGCGGGGCCAGGGCCAGCCCGGCCAGCGGGTAGGCGGCCAGCACGACCGGGTGGGGGAGCAGGGGGATGGCGACCAGCAGGGCGGCGGCGGGCAGGGCGGCGCCGACCAGCAGCACCCGGGGCCCGACCCGGACCCGGCCCAGCACCAGCCGGCCGACGGTGATCCCGCCCCAGAAGCCGCTCACGGCGAGGGCGGCGGCCCGGCCCGACACGCCCCGGCCGTCCTCCAGGTAGGTGGCGGCCCAGTTCCCGGTGACGATCTCCAGCGTGCAGAACAGGGCGAAGGCGGCCAGCGACCAGGCCGCGGCGTGGCGCACCGCCGGGGTGGTCGGGGGCCGGTCGACCGGGGTGGCGGCCCGGTGCTCGCCGCGGTGGTCGGCCAGCGCCGCCGGCCAGGCGACGACGGGCGAGACGGCCAGGGCGGCGGCGAGGAGGGCGGCCCCGGCCCCGGCGAGGAAGCCGACCGGCCACGACGTCACCGCCACCAGGGCGGGGAAGGCGGTGGCGCCGACGCCGTAGGCCCCGGTGACCAGCCCGGCCTGGCGGATGTCGCGCACCGCCGTCTGGTAGCGGTTGCCGAGCGAGTCGAGCATCCCCGACGCCAGCCCGACCCCGGTGGCGGCGACGACCAGGACGGCGTAGCTGCGGGTCGTCGCCACCACCACCTGGGTGCCGGCCAGGGCGACGCACACGGCGGCCGTCGCCGGCCCGATCCCGACCCGGCGCAGGACGGTGATCGCCGTGGCCGAGGTGCTCAACCGGCCCAGCCCGTAGCCGGTGACGAGCAGCCCGAGGGCGGCGGCGGGCCGGTCGACCCGCACCCGGCCCTCGGGCCAGGCCGCCCCCAGCATCCCGATCGGCGCCGCGAAGGCCCCGAACACCACGATCTGCACCAGCAGCGGCGAGCGCAGCCGTCCCCGGAACTCCACCCACCGACCCTAGGGACCCCACCCACCCCACCCCCGAACTGGCGATCGGATCCGACGGGAAGCCGTCGGATCCGATCACCGGTTGCGGATCTCGAGGGTGGTGAGGAGGGGGGTGAGGGCGCGGCCGGCGGAGGCGGCGGCGACCGCCGGGGTGGCGGTGGGGAGCACGACGTGGCTGATGGCCAGGCGGACCAGGGTCTCGGACAGCAGGGCGACGTCGTCGGCGGCGAGGGCCGGCCAGGTCGTGGCGATGATCGACCCGAGGCGGTCGGCGGCCGCGGCCACGATCGTCCCGCCGGCCGGGCGGACCAGCACGGCCAGCACGTCGTCGGACCCGGTGGTGGCGCCGAGGGCCCGGATCAGCGGGTGCTCGGCGGCCTGGTCGAGGAACAGCTCCAGCGCCACGACCAGGGCCCGGGCCATGTCGTCGGTGTGCTCGGCCAGGCACCGCTCGACCTCGTCGAGGAGCTGGTCGGCGGCCCACAGGGCGTAGGCCCGGGCCAGGTCGGGCCGCGACCCCATCTCGTTGTAGACGGTCTGGCGGCTGACCCCCGACCGGGTGGCCACCTGGGCCATCGTCACCGCCGGCCACCCCCGCTCGGCCACCAGCTCGTCGGTGGCCCGCAGGATCGTGTCCCGCAGCAGCGCCCGCGAGGCGTCGGCGTAGCGGCTCACGTCCACCGCTCCAGGACCCTGTCGCGCACCCGGGGGTGGATGTTGGCCCGGGTGACGTCGCCGTCGTAGAACTCCACGACCCGATGGTCCATCACCCGGCGCCAGATCGGGGGGACGGTGGCCAGCACGATCATCCCGGCGTAGCCGGTCGGCAGCTGGGGCACGTCGTCGAAGTGGCGGAGCACCTGGTACCGGCGAGTCGGGTAGGCGTGGTGGTCGCTGTGCCGCTGGAGCTGGTACAGCAGCAGGTTCGACACCACGTTGCTGGCGTTCCACGAGTGCTCGGGCCGGCAGCGCTCGTACCTGCCGTCGGGCCGGCGCTGGCGGAGCAGGCCGTAGTGCTCGATGTAGTTGACGACCTCCAGCAGGCAAAACCCGATCACGGCCTGGACGGCGAGCCAGGGGGCGATCGACCAGCCGAAGACGGCGATCAGCCCGCCGAAGAGGACGACGCTCATGGCCCAGGCGTTGAGCAGCTCGTTGCGGGGCGACCACCAGCGCTGGCCGAGCCGCTGCTCCCGCTCGCGCTCCAGCTGCACCGCCGAGCGCAGGCTGCCGATCACGGTGCGGGGCAGGAACTCCCAGAACGACTCGCCCAGGCGGGAGCTGGCGGGGTCGTCGGGGGTCGAGACCTTGGTGTGGTGGCCCCGGTTGTGCTCGAGGTGGAAGTGGCCGTAGGCCGACTGGGCCAGCGCCACCTTCGCCAGCCACCGCTCCAGCGCCGGGCGCTTGTGGCCGAGCTCGTGGGCGGTGTTGATGGCGATGCCGGCGACGATCCCCACGGTGACGGCCAGGCCCAGGCACTCGAACCAGCCCAGGTCGCCCGAGGTCCAGAGCGTGCAGGCGTAGACGAGCGAGGCGTACTGGAGCGGGATGTAGAGGTAGGTCAGGACCCGGTAGTAGCGGGCCGAGCCGACCCGGTCCTCCTCGGCCTCGGGGACGTTGCGCCGGTCGCGCCACAGCAGCGTGTCGACGATCGGGAACACGCCGAAGATGATCAGCAGCGAGGACCACCAGCCCACCGCGCCCCACTGGTCGGCCAGCGCCGCGGCCCGGAGGGGGAGGACGGGGACGATCAGGGCGAGGGGCCAGAGCAGCAGCTTCCGGTCCCGCCAGCGCCGGGTGGCACCCGAGCCCTCCGTGTCGGCAGCGTGGACGGTGACGGCGGCCATGTCCACCATCTTGACATCGGAGACCCAGATGTCAACCGCTCGGCCGGAGCCGGGGCATCAGGCGGACCGGCACCCCGAGCTGCTCGGCCAGGGCCTCCTCGGCCCCCGGGGGCGCGAAGTCGACCTCGATGTGGAGCTCCTGCCAGGCGTTGCCCGAGCTGATGCTGCGGACCCGCAGCGGCAGCCCGGCGACCACCAGCGGCTCGCCCTCCATCGACCGGTGGACCTCGTCGGCCGCCCGCTGGAGGTCGTCCCACGTCACGTCGGTCTCGGACACACAGACCGGCCCACCCCAGAGCGCCTCGATCTCGGCCCGGTGGCGGTCGAGGTCGCCGGTGAAGGTGACGTTGAGGACGCCCCGCTCGTTGCCCGTCCCGCCGACGGGGATCGACCGGTCGATCCACAGCAGCCCGTAGTCGGGCTCGGCGTCGACCGCGGCCTGGACGGCAGCCCGGTCGTCACCGGTGACCCGGCTCGGGTCGCGCACCACCCATCCCCCCGGGGGCTCGGGGCAGGGGGTCGAGAAGTCGGGGTCCGGGGGGGCGTCGGGGTCGGGCGTGGAGCCGTCGTCGGGGACGGGGGGCTCGGTGACGACGAGGCGCTCGCCGTCGTAGTCACCGGTGACCCGGTAGGTCCCCCACGTCGTGCCGAGGCGCGACTCCTCGCCCTCGACCCGGTCCCAGTCCCAGCCGACGAGGGGCAGCCCGCCGCACTGGGGCGGGTCGCTCTCGGCGATGCCGCCGAAGCACATCTCGGGGCCGTGGTCGGGGCTCTCCAGCACGGTCGTCGCCCCGGTGACCCGCACCGGGGTCTCGGGGGTGGGGACCACGACGTCGGGCTCGCCGGTGCGGACGCCGTCGTCCTCGTCGTCGCAGCGGACGGCGAGGGCGGCGGCCAGGCCGAGGACCACCAGGGCGACGGCCGCCGCCGCCAGCAGCCACGGGCGACGCCCGGACCGGGGGTCGGCCGGGTCGGCGCCGTCGACCGCGGCCCGCTCCTCGATGGCGGCCCAGGCCTCGGGGGTGGGCGGGGTGGCCTCGGCGTGGGCCCGGACGGCGGCGACCCAGCGGGGGTCGAGCGGGTCGTCGGTCATCGGCGCTCCTCGGACGGGGCTCGGTCGGCGAGGAGGGCGGCCAGCCGGCGGGTGCCCCGGTGGACGTGGGTCTTGACCGAGCCGGGCGTGAGGCTGAGGACGGTGGCCGCCTCGGCGTGGCTCAGCGCCAGCAGGGTGCAGGCGACGACGCACTCGCGCTGGCGCCGGGGCAGGCGGGCCAGGGCGGCGGCCACGGCCCGGGCGTCGTCGCCGGCCAGGGCGGCGTCCTCGACCGTCGGCGGGCTGGGCGGGGGCGGCGCCGGCCGAGCCCGGTCGGCCACGCCCCGGCGGCGCAGCCGGCCCCGGGCCTGGTTGACGACGGCCCGGCGGAGGTAGCCGACGGCGGCCTCGGGATCGTCGAGCGGGCCGCGCCGGAGCAGCCCGGCGAAGGCGTCCTGGGCGGCATCCTCGCCGGCCTGGCGGTCACCGGTGACCAGCGTGGCCAGGGCGACCAGCTCGCCGTAGGACGACGCGAACAGCCGCTCGACCAGCGCGCGGTGCTCCCCCTGCCGGTCCACGGCCCCGATCATCACACCCCACCCACGCGGCGGGGCGCCGATCGGTTGACAGCCCAGCGAGCGGGCGAGCGGGCCGGACCCGCACCGCGCCTAGCGTCGGGGCGTGGCCGGACGGATCGAGGCGTGGCGCCAGCGGCTGGACGAGCGGGCCCGCGCCCGGCGGGCCCGGTTCGCCGAGCTCGACGGCCAGCTGCGCGAGGCCGTCGAGAGGCGGGAGGTCCCCCGCCCGGCCCGGATGCCGATGCCGGCGCCGGGGACGCTGCCCGACGAGGTCGCCGTGCTGGTCGACGACGGCCAGGTCCGCCGGGCCGAGAGCCTGCTGGCCAACCTGACCGGTGCCGGGACCGACGAGGTCCGCACCGCCGTCGCCGCCTACGTCCGCCGCCGGCGGCCCTAGCCTCGACCTCACGCCCGCCCTCCGAGGAGGACCGATGACCGCCACCGACACCGCCCCCACCGACGCCGAGCCCGGGGCCGACCGCCCGACGTTCGACTCGCTCGACCCCGCCACCGGCCGGGTCGTGGGCAGCCACCCGATCCACGACGCCGCCGCCGTGGCCGCCGCCGTCGAGCGGGCCCGGCGGGCCTCGACCCACTGGGCCGACCTCGGCTTCGACGGCCGGGCCCCGCTCCTCGGCACCTGGCGGGCGCTGCTGGTGGCGCGGGCCGACGAGCTGGCCGGCGTCGTCCACGACGAGACGGGCAAGCCCCACGCCGACGCCATGCTGGAGATCGTCCTCGCCGTCGACCACCTCGCCTGGGCCACCAAGCACGCCCCCAAGGTCCTCAAGCGGCGCAAGGTCAGCTCCGGCCTGCTGATGTCGAACCACGCCGCCACCCTCGAGTACCTGCCCCTCGGCGTCGTCGGCGTGATCGGGCCGTGGAACTACCCGGTGTTCACGCCGATGGGGTCGATCGCCTACGCCCTGGCCGCGGGGAACGCCGTCGTCTTCAAGCCCAGCGAGCACACCCCGGGCGTGGGGGAGTGGCTGGCCCAGAGCGCGGCCGAGGCCATGGGCGTGCCCGGGCTCCTCGAGGTCGTCACCGGCTTCGGCGAGACCGGCGCCGCCCTGGTCGGCGCCGGCGTCGACAAGATCGCCTTCACCGGCTCGACGGCCACGGCCAAGAAGATCATGGCCGCCGCGGCCGACACCCTCACCCCGGTGCTGATGGAGTGCGGTGGCAAGGACGCCCTGATCGTCGACGAGGACGCCGACCTCGACGCCGCCGCCGACGCCGCCACCTGGGGCGGCATGTCGAACGCCGGCCAGACCTGCGTCGGCGTCGAGCGGGTCTTCGTCCACGACTCGGTCTACGACACCTTCGTCGACAAGGTCGTGGCCAAGGCGTCGTCGGTGCAGGCCGGTGCCGACGAGGCGGCCGACATCGGCCCGATCACCATGCCGTCGCAGCTCGACGTGATCCGTCGCCACATCGGCGACGCCCTCGACCGGGGTGGCCGGGCGCTGGTCGGCGGGCGTGACGCCGTCGACGACCGCTACGCCCGGCCCACCGTGCTGGTCGACGTCCCCGACGACGCGGCGGCCAACACCGAGGAGACCTTCGGCCCGACGCTCACCATCGCCCGGGTCGCCTCGATGGACGAGGCCGTCGAGCGGGCCAACGCCACCCGCTACGGCCTCGGCGCCACCGTCTTCTCCAAGCGCCGGGGCCCCGAGCTGGCCCGCCGGCTGCGCACCGGCATGACCGCGGTCAACTCGGTCATCTCCTTCGCCGGCATCCCGTCGTTGCCCTTCGGCGGCGTGGGCGACTCCGGCTTCGGGCGCATCCACGGTGCCGACGGCCTGCGCGAGTTCGCCCGCCCCAAGGCCGTCGCCCGCCAGCGCTACGCCGCCCCCCTCACCCTCACCACCTTCGACCGCAGCCCCAAGGTCGACCGGGCCGTCGGCACGGTCCTCAAGCTCCTCCACGGCCGCGCCCCCAAGCGCCGCTGACCCACCCCACCCCCACCCCCGGGAGCTGGCGATCAGATCCGACGGCTACCCGTCGG
>DASTYI010000122.1:0-56136 GCA_035765045.1 Iamia sp.
GTCCTCGGGAAGGCGGTGGGCGTCGACCTCTGAACGGGGCCACCATGGGGGGATGGAGACGGCCCGGATCGATCGCTGGCTGTGGGCCGTCCGGCTGGCCAAGACCCGCTCGGAGGCGACCGCCCTGTGCCGGGCCGGGCACGTGCGGGTCGGCGGGCGCCCGGCCAAGGCCTCGACCCCGGTGCGGGTCGGCGACCGGATCACGGCCCGGGTCCACGGGCGCGACCGCGACGTCGAGGTCGTGCGGCTGATCGAGAAGCGGGTCGGCGCCGCCGTCGCCGCCGGCTGCCTGGTCGACCACAGCCCGCCCCCGCCGCCCAAGGAGTCCCTCCCCCCACTCCTGTTCGGCGAGCGCGACCGGGGGACGGGCCGCCCCTCGAAGAAGGACAGGCGTCGGCTCGATGAGCTCCAGGGGCCGGGACGGCGCCGCTCCCGGTGACCGCCGTCCGCCGACGCTCCGCCAGGGTGGCGGGTGGGGTCGGCGGACGTGCGACCGCCGCCAGATCGACCGGGCCCGCCGCGGCTCCTAGCCCCCACCCGAACCGGTGTCACCAGAGGCTCCGGGCGCTGGCCCTGGTGACACCGGTTCGGCGGTTCCTAGGCCCGGAGGCTGACGACCAGCTGGCCGCCGCCCTCGTCGATCTGGGCGGTGACGGCGAGGTCGGGTTCGAGCCGGCCGACCCGGTCGACCAGCCAGGCGGCGACGGCCTCGGCGTCGTCACGGGTCATGCAGCGGGCCACCGCCTCCCGCCCGCCCTTGCGCCCGAGCCGCTCGACCACGGCGATCAGCGGGGCCGGGTCGGCCACGTAGGGCTCGTCGGGCCACGGCACCACCGGCTCGACCGCCCCTCGCCCGGTGTTGCACCCTCGGTGGGCCAGCCGCTCGACGGTCCCCTGCCCCCGCTTGGCCTTGGCCTTGGCCCGGGCCCGGGTCGTGCGCTGGTCGATGCTCGGCCCCCGGGGGTCGTTGACCGACATGTCGGGGTCGACCGGCTCGTCGCACAGCCAGCAGCGCCAGCCGTCGGCCTCTCCCACCTCGTCCAGTCGGCTCAAGGGGGCGACCGTACCGGCCCGTAGCCTCGGCGGCGTGGACGAACACGTGGAGATCGCCGACGGCGACGTCACCTGGCGCTTCGAGCGGTCGTTCCTCACCTCGCGCTGGACGTGCATCTGGGGCCGGGGCTGCCAGGGGATCCTGGCCGAGCCGGCCGAGGAGCTGATGCAGGGGTGCTGCTCGGTCGGCGCCGAGCTCGACGGCCCCGAGGAGGGGGCGATGGTCAGCGCCTACGCGGCCATGCTCGAACCGCACCTCTTCCAGCACCACGCCGAGGCGGCGACGGGTGGGGTCTTCGCCGACGACCGCAAGCTGAGCACCCGGGTGGTCGACGGCGCCTGCATCTTCCTCAACCGCCCCGGGTTCGCCGGCGGCGCCGGGTGCGCCCTCCACCTCGCCGCCGTCGAGGCCGACGAGCCCCCGCTGGAGTGGAAGCCGTCGGTCTGCTGGCAGCTGCCGATCAAGGTCGACTGGGTCGCGGACGGCCCCGACGCCGAGGTGGCGACGGTGCGGGGGTGGACGCGGGCCGACTGGAACGAGGAGGGCGACGAGATGGCCTGGTGCTGCACCGAGGAGCCCGAGCCCTACGTCGGCGACCGCCCGGTGGTCGAGTCGCTGGGGGAGGAGCTGGAGGCGATGGTCGGCGAGGGCGTCTACGTCGAGCTCCGCCGGCGGCTGGCCGAGGAGGGTTGACGGCGGGCCTGACCGCCCGGTCGGACGGCCGGGGCTCTACGGTCCGGCCATGCGCCCGCGCCCCCTCCTCGCCGCCCTCGCCGCGCTGACCCTCGTCCTCGGGCTCGCCGCCTGCAGCGACGACGACGACGGCGCCACCGCCGGGGGCGACGACCCGGCCGGCGCGGTCGAGGGCCCGGCACTGGGCGAGCACTGGCACGTCGCCTACGCCGTCCAGGTCTGCGGCGAGGTGCTGCCCGCCGCCGCCGACCGGGGCGCCGACACCTACGGCATCCACACCCACTCCGACGGCCTGATCCACCTCCACCCCTTCCTCGCCGCCGCCGCCGGGGCCGACGCGAAGCTCCAGGTCTTCCTCGACCAGATCGGCGCCCGGGTCGGCCCCGACGCGATCGAGCTGGCCGACGGCGGCCCCGACACCGGCGCCTGCGACGGTGACCCGGTGGTGCGGGTCGCCCAGTGGGACGACGCCCTCGACGCCGCCGACGGGGCCGAGCCCGACCGCATCGTCACCGACGACATCGGCGACATCGTCCTCGGCCCCGACCTGGCGGCCCTCACCATCGCCCTCGGGCCCGAGGACGAGGCGATCCAGGCCCCGCCGTCGGCCACCGAGATCTGCCGGTTGGCCGCGGCCGACGGGCCCACCGACCACCCGTCCTGCGGCGACACCGGTGGGGGGCCGTCGACCGAGCCCGCCGCCCTCCCGTCGGCCGCCGGCCTCCCCTGCGTGGCCCCGCAGGGCGAGCGGGGCGCCGGCGAACCGGCGGTGGCGGTGCCGGTCGGCCCCGCCCCCACCGAGCTGGTGGTCGAGGACGAGGTCACCGGGGACGGCGACGTCGCCGCCATCGGCGACGTGGTCACCGTGGACTACGTCGGGGTGGCCTGCTCGACCGGCGAGGTCTTCGACTCGAGCTACGAGAGCGGCCAGCCGGCCACCTTCGACCTCCGGCCCGGCTCGGTGATCGAGGGCTTCGCCAGCGGGATCGAGGGGATGGCGGTCGGCGGGCGCCGGCTGGTCGTGATCCCGTCGGACCAGGCCTACGGGCCCCAGGGGTCGGGGGCCGTGATCGCCCCCGACGAGGCCCTCGTCTTCGTGGTCGAGCTCCGAGCCATCGGCTGACACCATCCCCCGCCGAGCGCGGCACCATCGCTACCTTCGGTGGCGTCATGCTGCGACGCGGGATCCCCCGACCGGCGCGCCGCCTCCGCCCCGCCGGACGCGCCCTCGTCACCGTGGTGGTGCTCGGCTCCACCCTGGCCCTGGTGGCGCCGGCCGCCCCCGTCGTCGCCGACGGCTGCTACACGTGGCGCCGCACGCTCGGCCCGGGGAGCCGAGGGAGCGACGTCCAGCGCCTCCAGATCCGGGTGTCGGGCTACCCCGGCTACGGGCGCCGCCTCGCCGTCGACGGCGCCTACGGCCCCGGCACCCGCGCCGCCGTGGCCCGCTTCCAGGCCGCCTACGGGCTGGTCGCCGACGGGGTCGCCGGGCCCCGCACCTTCGCGGTCATCCAGCGGATCCAGGACGACGACTGCACGCCGACCGGGTTCTCGTTCACCGAGATGGACGACGGCTGCGGCGGTGCCGGCTACGACGCCGGCGGCACGGCGGCCAGCACCGCCCAGGCCAACGCCCTCGTCACCATGTGGAAGCTCCAGGCCCTGCGCCACGCCCTCGGGGACCGGCCGATCACGGTGGCCAGCGGGTTCCGGTCGGTCCGCTGCAACCGGCTGGCCGGCGGGGCCCGGTTCAGCCGCCACATCTACGGCGACGCCGCCGACCTCGACGCCGGCCCGCACGGCCTCTGCACCCTCGCCCGCCAGGCCCGCTACCACGGCTTCGCCGGCATCTACGGCCCGGGCTACCCCGGCCACTCCGGCCACGTCCACGTCGACGGCGCCGGCATCTCCTGGCGGGCGCCCCGCTGCGGCTTCTCCCAACGGAGCTGAGCCCGGGCGCCATCGCCAGGAGAGGGGGCGTCTCGGCGCAGCCGAGCCCTTCAGGGTGGTGGGTGGGGTCGGAGGACGTGGGCGCCCCGCTGCGGCTTCTCCCAACGGAGCTAGGCGCCTGAGCTAGGCGCCGTCGCCCCGGTCGGCCAGGAAGGCCGTGCGGACGCGGGGCGGGGCCTTGACCAGCCACGAATCGGTGATCAGCTCGGTCAGCTCGTCGACGTCGACCTCGCCGATCCGCACCAGCACCGTCGGGTACCCGTCGTAGTGCGGCGTGGTGAAGAACGCGGCCTCGTCGGCGGCCAGCAGGGCCTCCTTCTCCCCGAGGTCGGCCACGAAGACGACGAGGGCACCCTCGGCCTCGGAGCGGATGCGGAGGAAGCTCTTGCCCTTCACCTTGAAGCCGGGCGAGCCGTGGTACGACGGCTGCTCGGTGGTCTCGGGGAGCGAGAGGGCGATCCGGCGGACGTCGTCCTCGGTGGCCATCGCCGGAGGCTACGCCGCGAAGGCGGGGGCCAACCGGGCGGCCACCTCGGCGGGCGGGAGGCCGCTGGGGGCCGGCCGGTCGCCGTCGTCGAGGAAGGCCAGGATCACCGGGAAGGCCCGGCCGGGCACCGCCGCGAACGGGTCCACCTCGGTGGCCAGCACCCACGACCCGGGCCGGGGCTCGTCGGCCCGGAGGCCGGCCACCGCGGCGTCGAGCGCCGGCGAGGCGATCCGCCACGTGTTCGAGCTGCCGGTGCCCGCCAGCACCGCCGGCCGCCAGCGGTCGGGCGTGTGGGCCCAGACGTAGCCCGGCAGCCACAGGTCGTGGGCCCACCCCCCGGCGAGCGGCACCGACACCAGGTGGGCGGCCTGGCCGTGGCGGCGGGCCCGGGCGTGCGGCCACAGCGCCGACGACCCGTCGACCACGGCGTTGAACGGCGGGACGTGGAGGGCGGTGCCCTCGTCGGTCGGGGGCAGCACGAACGACACGAGCCGGGCGGCGAGCAGGTCCCACCCGGCGACGACCGACGCCGGGGCCGGGTGCTCGTCGGCCAGCACCGACCGGGCCCGGGCGAAGGCCGCCGCGTACGTCTCCTGCGGGTCGCGGGTGGGGGCGCCGAAGCCGCCCATGACCAGGGTCAGCTCCTGGGCCAGCCGGAACGACGGCCACCCGGCCCACGCCGCCAGGTCGCCGACCTCGGCCGCCCCGACCACCACGGCGCGGTGGGCGACGGCGACCTCGGGGTGGACCAGCGAGAACATCGAGAGGATCCCGTCGACGTCGACGTGGTCGTTGACGGCCAGGTCGTAGCCGTCGGCGTCGGCGGGCGGGTCGGCGAGGAAGCGGAGGCAGATCTCGGTCGAGGTGTCGGCCGCCCAGCGCTCCGGGGTGCGGGTCGGCACCCAGTGGCTCAGCTCCAGGTCGGCGTCGGGGCGGAAGCCCGATCCGCCCGCGCCGTCGACGAAGATCGTCCGGGCCGACGGGGGTGCCGGGGCCGCCGAACCGAGGATGTGGAAGGCGGGGATCGCCACCGCGTGACGGTACGCCGATCGGGGCGATCCCGGGCGACGCAACGAGAAGTTCACGTGATCCGATCGCGTGGTCGGGCTCCGACGGCTGTAGGTTGCCCGTCCCCCACCCTGCGAGGACAGCACCGAAGCGATGGCCACGAAGCTCACCGTCACCAGCCACCAGAAGCGACTCGAGACCCTGCGGGACGAGACCATCGAGCGGCTCGACCAGCTCGAGAAGGACTACGACGCCCTCGCCGAGGTCGGCACCGACGTGGGGTCGGGCGACGACGAGGGCGGGTCGGAGTCCGACGGCACGTTCGTCGAGCGCGACCGCATCCGGGCCCAGATCGCCGAGGACCGCAAGCTCCTCGAGGAGATCGACGTCGCCCTGGAGCGGGCCGCCACCGACGACTGGAAGACGTGCACCTCCTGCGGCGGCCCCATCGGCGCGGCCCGCATCGAGGCCCTCCCCACCACCACCCTCTGCGTCACCTGCAAGGCCTCCCGCACCACCTGGTAGCCCGCCGAGGCGACCGCATCGCCTTGCCCCACAACGATCCGACCCGGCCGGCCGCCGACCAGCGGCCGGCCGTTCCGCGCCCCGGGTGCCACGACAGGTGCCATCGCCTCGTCGATGGCACCCAAGCTCTGACGCGCAACGGCCCCGCCCCTCAAGCTGCGAGAGGCGGGGCCACGAGCGCCTCGTCAGGCGGGGGCGACCTGCCGATCGAGGACATGCCGGACGGTCTGGGCCACGGTGCGACCATGGGCTTCGGCATCCGCCTCAAGCCTCTGGTGCAGCTGCTCGTCGACGCGAACGACGATCTGTCGGGTCAAGGTCCGGGGTCGGGTTCTCGTAGCCATAGGGGCCCTCTCCATCGCTGTCGTGCCTCGGAAAAGTCTCGCATCGCGACGGCGCTGAGCCGCGGATCCTCGGGACCTCTCGTGCAATGCGTGGGAATGCACCGTCAGAGAGAGGCCACCTAGTAGGTTGGCCCATGACCAGCCGTGCCCTCCTGTTGGACCAGGAGGGCACGGGCCGAACACCGAGGCCGTTGGAGGGCCCCTGATGATCGCTGGACCGCTCAACGTAGCGGGATCTCGTGGGCTCCGCGAATCGGCCAAGGTCACGACCGAGGAGGTAGCCCTATGGCGACCAGCTCGACCCGGACGACCAACCGCACGGTCTACGTGCGTGGGCCGAAGGGTCGGCGGGTGCCGGTGCGCGTGACCACGCGCATCCGGGTCACCCGCTGATCTGACTCGGTGACGAGGTAGGCGCGAGCCGCAGTTCGTCCGTCGCGGTTTCTCCCGACGAGGTGCGACTTGTGCAGACCGAGCGCCCCGGCCATCCGGCCGGGGCGCCGTCGCGTTGGGGTGGCAGCCCGCGGCGGACGCCGGGTGACCTATCGGTCGCCGAGCGCAGCACCGAGGGCTGACGGAGGGACCTCCACGGTGGGCGTCAGGGCGTGGATGTAGACCGTGCGGGCCATGCGGGTGCCGTCGTGGCCGAGGTAGTCGGCGACCCGCTCTAGGGGGACGCCGGCGTCGGCGAGGAGGCTGGCGCACGTGTGGCGAAGGTCGTAGGGGCGGACGTGCCCGACGTCGGCGACCTTCGCGACGGTGTTCAGGTCCTCCCGGACGTTCGACATATTGAGCGGGTTGCCCAGCTCGGTGACGAACACCAGGTCGACCCACTCGGTGGGCCACAGGCCTGCCAGGCGTTCCGAGGTCCACCGGGTGCGGTGGGCCCGGAGGGCGGCCACCACGGCCGGCGGGACGGCGAGCGACCTGCGCGATCGGCCGGTCTTGAGCGGGCCCAACACCGGGCCGCCCTGGCGGGGCTTGAGCGCCTGGCGGACGTGGACGATGCCGGCATCGAGGTCGAGGTCGCGCCACTGGAGCCCCAGGGCCTCGCCCGGTCGGAGGCCGGCGCCGGCGAGCACGATCCACAGCGCCTCGGTGCGTCGGCCGCGGGCGGCGTTGAGCAATCGACCCAGCTCGTCGACGGTGAGTGACCGGCCCTCCTTGGGTGGACGGGTCTCGGGGAGGTCGGCGAGCTCGGCGTGATTGCGGGCCACGAGGTCCCGGCGCTCGGCCCAGCGGAGCACCCGGGCGAGGTTGGACCGGAGCCGGCTGACCGACGAGTGGCCCATGCCGCTGTCGGCCTTGGCGCGCAGGACCTGCTCGACGTGGTGGGCCCGGAGGTCGACGAGGCGGTGGTGGCCAAGCCCTGCGCGGAGGTGCCCGAGGGACCACCGGTATTGCTGGGCGGTGTTCGGGGTCATGGTGGTGATCACGGCGGCCGACCACTCGTCGAGGAGGTCGCCGACGGTCATGGTGGCGGGCGCGCGGTCGCCGGCCTCCATCTGCTTGCGCAGGTCGCGCAGCTTGTCGACGGCCTCCTTGCGGGTGCGGCCCGAGACCTTCCGGCGGCGCCGCTTGCCGGTGTCGGTGCGTCCGGCGTCGATCTGGCCGACCCACCGTTCGGCGGTCTCGTCGTAGTAGACGGTCCCCTCGCCGCTGCTGCGTCGCCGGGTGGTCATGCTGCTGCTCCGATCAGGTCGGTGGTGTGGCCCGACGGCGACGGGTCAGCTCCGTCGCCGTCGGGCAGGTCGGTGGTCCACCAGGCATCACCCCAGACGGCGGACGGGTGGCGGCCGAGAAGGATGGCGAGGTGGTCGGCCTGGGCGACCGTGAGGCCCTGGTGGCGCCACCGCTCGACCTGACGGCGGTTCACCCCGCAGAGGAGCGCCAGGGCTGCTGTGCCGCCACGGAGCAGGCTCTCCGCAGGGCCGAGGGGGAACCGCTCGGTCTGGGTGGCGTGCCCCTTCGGGAACGGGTCGGCCCTCATGGCGTCACCGCCCGGCGGACGGCGAGCCGGCGGTCGCGGTTGAGCACGGCGTCCAGGGCGATCGTCGAGAGGTCGCCGGGCGTGCCTGCCAGGTCCTCGAGCGTGACGCCCTGCGTGTAGGCGACCTGGGCCCAGGCGACGGCCAGCTCAAGGGCGCGAGCCATCTGGCCGGCGGTCACGGTGGTGCCGTTGCGGCGGTAGACGGCGGCGGCGACCTTCTGTCGAGCCGAGATGCGGCTGGCCATCGCATCGCGGCTCACCGCTGCACTCACAGTGCGACCTGCTCGATCGGCTGTGGGGCGTCCTTCGGGGCATCGGGCGGGCCGACGTCGATCGCCGCAAGAGCCGCCCGGGCGCGTCGCTCACCGATCTCGTCGCCGGTGCGGAGGGCGTCGAGGAGATCGGCGGTGATGATGCGGAGCGCGGTGGCGAGCTCGAGGTCGACGCCAGCGAGCTGGTCGAGGAGTTCGGCGAGGGTGGGCGTGTCGGCCGGTTGGCCGGGGGTGAGGATCGCGGCGACCTTCGGCGACCGGCGGGCGAGGGCCCGCTCGGGGGACGTGGGGTCGAGGTCGGGCCCGAACGCCGCGAGCGCGCCGAGCAGGGGCGTGTGGGGCCGCAGACGCGGCGCGGACGTACGATCGTCCATGGCGGGACCTCCCGGGGTTCCGTCCGGGCCCCGGGGTGTTGGTAGCACCGCCGGGGCCGCTCTCTGTTGACGAACTCTACTGTCGCACAGGGCGGTTAGGTTCGTCAACATGCCGGACCTGGTCGACCCCTCCGACCTCATCGACACCACCGAGGTGGCCACCCTCATCGGGGTAGCGCCCGGCAGCGTCTCGGTGTACCGGAAGCGGGTGCAGTACGAGTTCCCGGCACCCGTCATCGAGAAGGGTCGGTGCCTCTTGTGGCTTCGGTCCGACGTGGAGGCGTGGGCACGGTCGACGGGCCGTGCCTGAGCTCGGCACGGGTCGGGTACGGCGGCCCGATGATCATCAACGTCACCGACCCTCAGCCCGAACTTGCCCTTGTTGCTCTGGTGGCCGACGCCGCCGTCGAGACCGCCGCCCGCATCCAGCCCCCCCCGCCTCCCCCTCTGCCTCACCTACGCCGAAGCCGCACACCAACTCGGCATCAGCGAGCGCAGCATCCGCACGCTCGCCGACCGCGGCGCACTCGACCGGCCCCCGTTCGCCACAGAGATCCGGGCCGGGGTCGTCACCACCGCTTCGGTCGCCCGAGCCGCCGGCTGGCCCGTCGTCCCCATCGAGGTCGCGGTGCCAGCAGGGCCGTGATGCGGTGCGGCCGCCCATCCGGACTGGCGTAGCGTCGCCGGCATGGGGAGACATCTTCGCACCTGGTCCGCTGCCGCTCTCGTCGCGATCTGGCTGATCGCCTGTGGGGGCGACGACGAGCCCGACTCGGCCACCACAACGACCACGGCGGAGACCAGCGCCGTCGACGCCACGACCGCAGAAGACCCCCAGGGCACCACAGCCCCGGAGACCACCGACGCCGATGGCACTGGCGACCTGTGCGGCGCCCTCCAGACCGTCGCCGACCTGACCGCCGAGGTCGACGCCATCGGCAGCGCCGACGACTGGGGGGCGCTCCAGGACGCCTACGCAGACCTCGGCCCCGAGATCGTCAATGCCTACCGCGATGCTGCGTCGGCTGCCGGCGACGAGACCGTGGCAGACGACCTCACGCTGCTCGGCGACCTCATCGAGCAGACGGTCGACCTGGTCGCCGAGTCGGACTCCCTCAACGAGTTCGGGCCCAAGGTGTCGGCCCTCCCGGGAGCGGACGAGGGCGAGAGCGCAGCCGACCGACTCGACGGGTACGCCACGGCCGAGTGCGGCTTCCCCCTGAGCGGCTGAGCTACGCCTGATCGGCATCAGTGCGCCGCTGGAGGGTGGTGACGCCGTCGGCTCGCCGGTTCCAACAGGCCCGGTCCTCAAGAGCTGCGAGCCGATCGCTGTGCTCATCGGTGCCGAAGGCCTCCCAGTACATGACGACCCACAGCGCGCACAACGGGCACTCGTCGTCCGGCCGAAGGAGGTCGGGGACCGCCTCGTGCACGTCACGTCCTCGACGTCGGTCGGGGGCCTGGGGTGCCGGGGCACCCGTCGTGGCACCGGAGAGGTCGAACGAGGCCGGTCTCCGCAGACGTGGACTGGCCTCGCTGGGTCGTGACCCTCTGCGTGGCGTGCACCTCAGGCCTCGCCGAGTTGATCGACGGTGGCCAGGATCTCCCCGGCGAGGCTGATGAGATGTCGTGCGAGGGCTTCGCGGTACTCGGAGGCGTCGCCGCCGGCGGCCTCGACCGCTCTGATCTCGCCGACCCCGCGGCCGACGGCGGCGCCTAACTCGCGGGCGGAGTCGCAGACTCGATCGAGCGTCTTCGGTGCAGCGGCGCGGCCGCGCAGGAAGGCCGCGGCGCCGGTTGCGACGTCACCCATCAGGTGGTCCCTCGGCGGCGGCTGTCACTGCGGGCTCGGCGGGCGACGGAGCGGTAGACGGCGGCGCCGTCGAGGTCGATCCGGTAGGGGCGGTGCTCGATCTCGGGTGCGACGTGACGAGCGACGGCCGCACCCAGTCGCTCGTAGTCGATGTCGACGGACCCGCCCGGCGCCCAGCCAGCCGGCAGCAGCGCGAGACCGGTGTTCTCCGTCGTCGCTGTCATGAGGTCGGCGTCGAGCCTGGCTGCGAGCGACGACAGCATCGACTGAAGCTCGGGACCGATGCCGGCAAGCATGGAGGCGGTCCGGCCGTGGGGGATGACCGTGCCGGAGGCGTCGGGCACGACCAGCTCCGGCCCCTCCTCGCCGACGATGTACGGGGTGCCCCGGCGGATCGGGCCGCCGCGTGCTCGACCCTCGATGACGGGGATGTCGGGGACGTCGAAGCCCTTGCCGCCGAGGCCGGGCACCCAGTCGGGGGCGTGGAACGAGATGGCGCCGACCGTGCTGTTCCACGCTCTGGCGATGGCATTGAAGGCGTCGATGAACGGGCCGGCGAGCATGCTGGCAAGTCCGCCGAGGGCGTCGGCGAGTTGTCCAGGCAGACCGGTGGCCCAGACGTACAGCTCGAGGCCCTTCTCGCCTGCGGCGGACACCATTGCCCCGAACCACTCGGATGCTGCGGTCTTGAGGCGGGGGAGGGCGGTGCCGGTGATCCAGTCGCCGATGATGCCGGGAAGGCTCTGGAACCAGCCCAGCAGCGCCAGGCCCTGCTCCCCGGCTGCCTCCAGGAGCTTGCCGAACCACTCGCCTCCCTTCATCTTCAGCCACGGGATGGCGGTGTCGTCGAGCCACGCCCGTGCCCCTTCAAGGACCGACCCGAGGCCGCGCCACAGAGCCGGGACCGCCTCGGTCCACAGCCACTCGAACAACGCCGCCCACAGCTCCGCACCCTTGACGGCGATCCACGGGATCCCGGTGGACACCAGCCACTCGCCGATCTGGGCCCAGAGCCCGGCCATGGTTCGAACGAACGATGGGTACGCGTCTTGGAGCCACTGCCAGAACCGGGGCCCAGCGTCCTTCAACCAGTCCCCGATCGCCGGCACCCCTACCTCGGCGAACCAGTTCGCGACCTGCCCGTACAAGCCGGCCATGCGACGGGCGAACACCGGCCACGCGTCTTGGAGCCAGTCCCAGAAGCGCTCCGCCAGATCGCCTGTGGCGGCTAGGTACCGGGGCCCGTTGGCCACGATCCACTGCCGGCCCCGCTCGAACAGCTCGCCGGCCTTGCGCTCGATGACCGGCCAGGCCTGGTCCCAAACCTCACCGAGCCTGTTGGCAGCGCCCGAGATCCCGTCGGTCCGGAACGCCTCCGTGACGCCGCTCCAGAGGGGGCCCACGCGGTCGGCGACACGTTCGAGGGGGCCGAGGACCTTGCCGCCGACGAACTCGTTGAAGGCCATGCGTGCCTTGCGCCGGAAGGTCTCGAACTTCGACCCGGCGTCGTCGCTCATGTCCGCCGCGGCCTTGTCGGTCCGGCCGGCGACCTCCTCCACCCCGGCGCCCATGGAGTCGAGCGTGCTGAGGAAGTCGGGGATCTGGGTGACGTTCAGGTCCTCGAGCGGTGTGCCGAACAAGGCGATCGCTGCGTTGGCCCGCTCGACCGGGTCATCTATCCCCTGGAGCCCGTCGACCAGGTCACTGAGGGCTCCACGGGCGGACTCTCCGCCGGCCAGGAACCGGGCCGACATCTCCTCTGCGTTGAGGCCTGCCGCCTCGTAGGCGGCGACCGACGAGGCCGACATGTCGGTCGCCTTGATCCCGAGTTCCTTGAGGGCGTCACCGGTCTTGTCGATGCCGAACGCGCCGTTCTGCGACGCGTTGGCGAGGAGCCCGAAGGCCTCCTCGCCAGTGATGCCCATCGATGCCAGGAACGTGCCGTACTCGTCGATCGCCGGGATCAGCTCGGCGCGCATCTCCGCCGGCATGCGCTGGCTGGCCGCGGTCATGAGGTCGAACGCTTCGGTGGCGTCCTTCGCCAGCCCGGTCTTCACGGCGATGCCGGCGGTGTTGACGGCAGCGCCGACGTCGACGCCCATGACCTGGGCGAGCGTCAGTGCCCGTTCGGTCGCTCGCTCCAGGGCGTCCTCGCCCGGCCCGATGCTCTCGCCGAGGGTCGACCACACGGCCCCGACGGCCTCTTGGACGCCGCCCAGGTTCTCGCCGAAGCCGTTCCCGTAGACGTTCGCCGCGGCCTTGCCGGCGGCAGCGGCCTGCTCGTCGGTGAGCCCGAGCTGCCCCTGCAACAGGCCCTCGCCCTGGTCACGTCCCAGGGCGCCGCTGATGCCCGTGGCGATGGCTCCGCCGATGGCCCCCCCAGCTAGGAGCGCAACGCCCCCGAGGGCCGCACCGAGGCCGCCGAGCCAGCCTGACAGCTTCCCACCACCCTTGGTCTCTGCCTCGCTGCCCGCCGACTCGCCGAACTCCGTGCCCGCGTCCGAGCCTGCCTCGCCGAACTCGTCCGCTAGGCCCTCGAGCCCGTCGGTGGCCTGATCACCGAACCGGCGGCCGGCGTCGTCGCCCGCCGCACCGAAGTCGTTCGGGACGGGGTTCAGCCAGTCCGAGAGGCTGTCGCCGAACCGGCGCCCGGCGCGGTCGCCGGCGCGAGCAAGGTCCTCATCGACCCCGTCGACGCCAGCGCCTACCCGGTCGGTGAAAGCCCGGGCGGCGGCGTCGCCGCCCTGCCCGAAACGCCGCTCGGCCGCGTCGAGAGCGGACCGCACACCCTCCTCGGTGTGGTCCTCGAACCGGAGGATCCCGGCCAGCTCGCCGACGTTCAGCGCCATCAGGTCAGCCCTCCTGGCACCGGGGGTGGCACCCGGCGGCGATGCTCGTCACCCACGCCCCGTGAGGGACAAGGCGTCGCCGCCGGGCGACCTCTTGCGGGCTCCGCAGGGCGGCGTCGATCACGGCTCCTCCGTTTCCTCGTCGTCCGGGACCTCGGTGGCCCCGTAGGCGTCGACCAGCTCCCCGCGGGTCATGGCCTCGGCGGTCTCCCGGTCGAGCCCGTGAGCCACGGCGAGGTCGACCCACTTCTCGTGCGGCGCCTCGGGGTGGAGCTGGTACGGCGTGGCCCGCCCGAGCCCGGCCCACGCCACGTGCGAGCCGTGAGGGTTGCCCTCGGGACCCTCCCGTCCGGCGTTGGCCGGGACGCCGTTGTCGGCGGGCAACCCAGTGGTGATGGCCAGGCGGCCGCCGACGACGGCCAGCGCGTCGTTGCGGTCGGCGTACTGGCGCACGGCGTCGGTCATCTCGCCGTCGAGGGGCGTGCCGTCCCTGAACGTGATGCCGGCGAGCGTGCCGTTGTAGCCGCGCCCGGCGGGAAGCTCCGGGCGGGGGTCGACGGCGGCGTCTCGGATCTTGGCGCCGGGCCTGGTGGTGGGGTCGGTGGTCATGGGGGCCTCGGGGTGGTCGGGGTGGAGGGCGAACCATTCGGCCTCCGTGGTCGGGAAGGGCTTCTGTCGCGGCTGGCCCCACATCGCCTTGCCCCACGGGCTGTCGGGGTCGTCCTTCAGCTCCTCGTAGGCGGCTTCGGCCGCGCCGGAGCGGATAGCCGTCAGCTCAGCGTCGAGGGGGTGCGGCGGCCGGTCCTCGGCCACGTGATCAGCTGGCGCCGGCCATGCGCCCGGCGAGCGCCGAACGCAGGACGGCGGTCTCGTCGAAGGGCTGCTCGTCGTGACGATCGCCGACGTAGGCGAACCCGTCTGCGGACGAGTACCCCTGAGCCCGGTCCTCGATGGCCTCGCCGAGGCCGGGCCCCGTGTCGATCAGCTCGGTGGCGCGACGCAGAATGCGGTCGATGTGGCCGGACTGGGCGTCCAGGGTGAGCTTGATCCGCAGGGCCTCGGCCTCCCGCTCCGGAAGGATGCTGACGAGGGCGGCGTCGACCGCGAGCCGGATCGCCTCACCAGGGTCGAGCGATGCCGAGCCGGGAGCATCGCCGAGGCCGAGGCGGGCGGTGATGGCATCGGCCCAGGACCGCCACGGATCCGAGGGGGTGGCCCACGCCGCCTCGGTCCGCAGCGCCTCGAGGGTGAGGCGGTCGGCGGTGGTGAGGGCTCGCCGGATGATCTCGCCGGGCTCCATGTGCTGGTCGTGGAGGAGCCGTCGGACGCGGTCCTGTGCGCTGCCGGCCTGGACCTGGGCGGCGATGCCCTCGGCCCCGGTCGGGGCGAGGCTGGCCATGTGGGCTTCGTAGGCCTCGTAGACGGCGATGCGGGCCTGGCGGACGGCGTCGGCTTCCTGCTCGATGGTGCCGACGGCGTCGCGCTTGAGGTTGGACACCTGGGTGGCGATGCCCTGCGAGCTGTAGTTGCCGGCCTCGGGGGACGCCTTGAAGCGGGCGACCTTCTCCCGGTAGTTCCGGCCGGCCTGCTCGAGGCGGTCGAGGGCCTGGTCGAGGTCGAAGCGGGCGTTGAGGACTGAGGGCACGAGTCAGAGCTCCAGGTCGGGGTCGGGGATGAGCCATACGGTCCCGACCTTGCGGGCACCGGGGAAGTTGCCGGCGGCACACTGCTGGCGGATCCGTCGATCGGTGACGCCTCGGCGGGCGGCTAGGTCGGCTGCGGTCACGACTCCACCTTGAAGGGGTGGTGTGCCATCGCTTCCGGCGCCGGAAGCGGCGCACTCTGCGGCGATCAGCGCCCGGCCGAGCACGCCGCCCACCTCGCCCATCTCTGGATCCGGGCGCCACCGAGGTCCGGCCTCGCGGGATCGCGCGATGAACCTCCAGCCGGTGGTCAGCTCTCGGGCGAGGCGGTCGGCCAGCTCGGCGGGGATGATCACGTCGCCGGGCCGGGCGACCTCGCCGCCCTCGGCGATCCGCGCCCGACGGCTCATGCGCGGTGGGGCCTGAGACGCCGCAGGGCGACGGACCCGTGTCCGCCGGGCGGCAGGACCACCGTCGGTTCGAGCGGCCGCTCATCAGCGTCGGGGGTGGTCTCCGCAGCCGCTGGGACGCATCGCAGTCGTTGCGAGGGTGTCAGCCCGCCGCGCACGCCGTAGGGCGGCAGCCGTCGAGCGTCGGCGAGGCAGTCGCTCGTGACCGGGCACCGGCGGCGCAGGGCCAACGCCTCGCCGGCGGCCTCGGGCGTCTGCTCATCGAGCGGCACGCTGTCGGGCCACGGGAACATCACCCGCTCGGGCACGCCGTAGCAGGCGGCCTCGTCGGCCCAGCTCACACCGACCTGCCTGGCGGGCAAGGGGTCCCGTCGTCACCATCCCTTGCGGCACCTGGTCTGGCGGCAGCATCGCCGGCGACCGGGTGCCCGTTGTGGTGCCGAGCCTCCAGGCGATCCGCCTCAGCCGCCACCTCCTCGGCCCGGGTGAGCGCCAGGTCGGCGAGGTCGGTGCGCCCTGCTCGTCGTGCCTGTCGCCCTGTCCGGGTGAGGCTGCGGGCGGCCTCCCGTAGCTCGCGTGCGTCGCGCAGGGGGTCGTTGGATTGATCCAACATCGCCAGACGACGACGTCGGCCCGGACGACCCGGCATCAGGCGCCCATCGCCGACAGCCAGGCGTCGACGTCGGCGTACTCGCCATCGGTGTGCCGATCGGCGTGCTGCTCAAGGTCGATGATCGTGGTCGCCAGCATCCGCACCGAGGCAACGATCGCCCGCTTGTCGGCGAAGGTCGGCTCGGGGATCCGGTGCTCGCTGTAGGTGTTGTCCCGGCCACCGAAGTTGTGCACCACGCACGGCTTGAAGAGCTGGCGCCGCAGCCGCTCGGCGTCACCCAGCAGGTCCGAGACCAGGCGGGCTCTTCGGGCGGCGTTGTCGATCGACTGCGCCTCGCACGCGGCTTTCGTCCTGGCACGTGCCGCCGGCTCGATGCCGGCGGCTCGGAGGGTGCGGCTGACGGTGCTGGCGCCTCGGCCGGTGCGGCGGGCGGTCTCGTTGACGCTCTGGCACTCGTCGTAGGTCGCCAGGATGGCCTTGCGGTCGGCGTCGGTGAGGGGGCGGCTCATGCTGCGGCTCGGTGGTTGAGGGTCTGTGCGCGGCGCTTGCCGCTGAGGACGTCGACGAGGGTGCGGGGGTCGTCGATCTCGTAGGTGGCGAGGAGCCAGTCGGCTCGCTGGTCGTGGGTGGTGCCGTCGGTGGGGTCGTCGGGTCGCCAGCGCTGGGTCGGGAGGTCGGCGGCAACGGCCTGGACCCAGGGGTCGCCCTTGCCGCCAAGCTCCTCGGCTCGGTCTCGGGCCCAGAGCTGCCATGCGGTCGCCTTGAGCGGGTGGCCGTCGTCGGCAGGCCTGCCGGGTGGCTCTGTGGACGGCGGTGGTTCCTCACTCTGAGACGTGAGGAGTCGTTGCCGGCTGCTGTTGGCAGGTGCAGTTGCGGTTGTAGTTGGTTCGATCGAACGCTCGAACGTACGTAGCGGCCTACCTTCGGACGTAGGCTCGGTCGTAGGTTGGCGCACCATCTCGAGGGCGGCATCGGGGGCTTGGCGCTCGACCTTGGCCCACATCTCCGAGGGGATCTGGCGGACGATCTCCCGTCGCAGCTCGGTGCTGCGCACGACCCCCCAAGCGTTCCAGAACCCCTTCACAAGGGTGGGTGCCCACCGAGCCGCGCCGAGGTCGTGGCGGACGAAGGTGCGCACCAGAACCTCCTCGGTGTCGTCGTCGACGACGAGGTACCGGCGGCCCTGGAGGGTGCGGAGCGCCGCCCGTACGTCGTCCTCGCTGGCCCCGTCGGCGATCCGGGCCCACTGGCGCGGCTGGAGCGGGAGGACGCCGCAGAACGACAGCCCGGGGTAGGCCAGCAGGTGGGCGTAGAGCCACTGCGGCATCGGGCCGAGTGCCCGGTAGTCGTCGTCGGCCCAGACCCCCAGGAGGAGCTTGCCGTAGGACCGCGCCATCAGCGGACCTCGGGTGGGTGCGAGCCGGGTGGGTGCGGCCGGTGCCCGTTCACGCTTAGGAGGCGACTGGCGTAGCGGTCTGGGCGGTGAGGAACCGGCACAGTTCGGCCTCGGTCACGACGCACCGAGTGCCGATGCGGGTGTAGGCGATCTCGCCCCGGTCACGGAGGCGGTCGAGCGTGTTGCGGCTGACGCCGATCCGTCGAGCGGCGTCAGGAACCGACCAGGCGAGCACGGACGGTGCGGCTGAATCCATGGGTGCATCCTTGGGGGGTACTACGACACGCATGGGGGCGTGTGGGGTCGTTAGGTCACCGAGGACTATGCGGGGCTGCTACGACAGGGCTTCGGCAAGCGGGTGCCATCGCTGGTGCCACAGCCCCTGGGAACGAGTGGGGACGGGGGGTGACCGACGGTGAGGCCCACCTCTTGCGTCGCCTGCCGCCGGGGGATGCCTGGGGACCGAGGGGACGACGGATCTGCGTCACCTGCAAGGCCTCCCGCACCACCTGGTAGCCCAGCGCCGATGAGTCGGCCGGGGTGGCGCCGTCCACCCTGCATGCTGATCATCGCCGGACACGTCCGGGTGGCCGAGGCCGACCGGGACGCCTACGTGACCGCCCACCACGACCTCGTGGCCCGGTGCCGTCGGGCCGCAGGGGCCCTCGACGTGGTCATCGCCGCCGACCCGCTCGACCCGGGGCGGGTCAACGTGCTCGAGCGGTGGGAGTCGCAGGATGCGCTCGACGCCTGGCGGGCCGTGGCCGCCGCCCCCGACACCGGGATCCCCTTCGAGGACGAGGGCGTCCAGCTGTTCACGGTGACCGACGCCCGACCGCCGTTCGCCTGAGGGGGTAGAAGGGGGCCATGGCCCGGACCCTGTTCAGCGGTGGACTCCTGTTCGACGGGACGGGGGTGGCGCCGGCGCCGGCCGACGTGGTGGTCGACGGCGAGCGGATCGCCCACGTGGGCGCCCCCGGCACCGGTGACGGCGACACGGTCGTCGACCTCGCCGGGCAGACGCTGCTCCCCGGGTTCTTCGACTGCCACGTCCACGTCGTCTTCGACGTGATCGACGTGATGGCGGCGCTCCAGGAGCCGTTCTCGTACCGCTTCTACGTGGCCGCCCGCAGCCTGGAGCGCACGATCCGCACCGGCATCACCAGCGTCCGGGACGCGGCCGGGGCCGACGCCGGGATCCGCCGGGCGGTCGACGAGGGGATGATCGTCGGCCCCCGCATGCAGATCGCCATCGACATGTTGAGCCAGACCGGCGGCCACGGCGACGAGCACTTCGGGTGCGGCATCCACATCCCGCTGATCAGCCCGAGCTACCCGGGCCACCCGATGGCCACCGTCGACGGGCCCGAGGAGATGCGGAAGATGGTCCGCACCCTGATCCGGGAGGGGGCCGACGTCCTCAAGGTGGCCACCAGCGGCGGCGTCCTCAGCCCGTTGAGCGACCCGAAGCGGGCGCAGCTGCGGCCGACCGAGCTCGACGTCCTGGTCGAGGAGGCCACCGCCGCCGGCAAGTTCGTCATGGCCCACGCCCAGGCCCGCGACGGGATCAAGAACGCCGTGCGGGCCGGCATCCGCTCGATCGAGCACGGCATCTACCTCGACGACGAGGCCATCGACCTGATGCTCGACCGGGGCACCTGGCTGGTGCCGACGCTGATCGCCCCGGTCTGGGTGCTGGAGTCGGTCGACGCCGGCGCCCGGCTCACCACCGCCCAGGTCCACAAGGCCCGCATGGTGGTCGAGGAGCACGCCGCCTCCTTCCGGCGGGCCGTCGAGGCCGGGGTCAAGGTGGCGATGGGCACCGACGCCGGCGTCGGCCCGCACGGCGACAACCTCCGCGAGCTGGTGCTGATGGAGCAGGGCGGGATGGCCCCCGCCGAGGTGCTGCGGTCGACCACCCAGGAGGCGGCCCGGCTGCTCGGGGTCGACGAGCAGCGCGGCACCGTCGAGGAGGGCAAGGACGCCGACCTGGTGGTGGTCGACGGCGACGCCCTCGTCCTCGCCGGCCTCAAGGACCGGATCACCCAGGTCTGGAAGGCCGGCCAGCGCCTCGTCTGACGCCGGATCAGGCCAGGGCGAGGCGGTAGGCGATCAGGGGGAAGCCGTCGACGTCCCAGTCGCGCTCGGGGTGGCGGACGTAGCCCCGCCGCTCGTAGAGGACGTGGGCCCCGGTCATCGCCGGCTCGGTCGACAGCACCACGGCGGCCAGGCCCCGCCGGCGGGCGTGGGCCTCGACCTCGTCCATCAGCCGGTCGGCGATGCCCCGGCGCCGGGCCGTCTCGGCCACCGCCAGCATCCGCACCTCGAGCTCGTCGGGCCGGGCGATCTCGGCCCACGGCGTCCCCGGCTCGGCGACGGTCACCGACGCCACCACGGTCCCGGCCAGCTCGGCGACGAGCACCACGGCGTCGCGCACCCGGCCGGCGCCGTCGAGGAGCTGGGCCACGTAGGCCTCGTCGTCGTCGAGGTAGCCGCCGTCCCGGTACACCTTCTCGGTCAGGACGCCGACCGCGGTGGCATCGTCGGCGGTGGCGGGCCGGATGCCGACCGTCCCGGCGTGGACCCGGCGGTGCTCGTCGACCCGGTGCCCCTCGGCCACCAGCAGCGGCACGTGGGCCGGGGCGTGCGACCGGTAGACCCGCCCGTCGCCGGGGAGCACCCGCCACCACGGCAGGTCGGGCGCCGAGCGGAGCACGTTGGCCACCGCCTGCCCCGCCCCGGGGCGCCCGATCTCCTCGGCCACCTCGCCGTAGGTCATCAGCTCCCCGGGCCGGAGCCCGGCCACAACGGTGACGACCGCCCGCTGGAAGAGCGTCGGCTCGTGGTCGGCGGGCCACGGCCGGGCCCGCGGCGGCAGGGGTGCGTCGGTCCCGCTCACGGCGGCGACGGTACCGGTGCGGGGCCGGCCGGCCTACGCCCAGGCGATCTTGGCGTCCTCGACGTCGAAGCGGCGGAGGGCGATCGTGGCGAACACCACGGTGAAGCCGGCCAGCACGGCGAGCGGCAGCGCCACGTCCGCCAGCCCGCCGCCGTCGATCGTGACGGCCCGGAACCCCCGCATCGCCCAGTACGCCGGCGTGACCGGGGCGACGGCCTGGGCCCACCCCGGCAGCGTCTCGACCGGCGTGACCGCCCCGGCCAGCCCGCCGACCAGCATGGCCCCGCCCGAGGCGATCGCGTTGAGCTGCATCGACGAGCGGCACAGCGCCAGCAGCATGAACCCCAACGCCAGGTTCATCACCCCCAGGGCCACGGCGACGAGGAGGAAGGCGGCCCACGAGCCCCGCATCTCCAGCCCGAACAGCAGCGCCCCGCCGCCGAGGAGGGCCGTCAGCTGGAAGGCGATGCACAGCAGCGGCACGAGGCTCTTGCCCGCCATCAGCTCGGCGCTCGACAGGGGCGAGGCCCGCAACCGCTCCCAGGTCCTCCACCCGTGCTCGCGGAAGACCCCGAAGCCGACGTTGCCGACGAGGAAGCCGCTGAACACCACCGCCGCCCCGGGGACGATGAAGGCGGCGCCGCCGACGTCCGAGCCCGGCAGGTAGATCCGGAGGGCGGCGCCCGACGCCTTGGTGCTGAAGGCCATGAAGGCGAGCGGCGACACGGTGAAGACCACGAGGAAGCCCGGGTCGGTGCGCAGCAGGCGGAGGTCGTGGCGGGCGATGGCGGCGATGCGCCGCAGCCCCGGTCGGGTGGTGCTCATGGGGCGACCTCCACCTGCTCGTCGGCGTAGGCCCGGCCGGTGACGGCGAGGAACACCGTCTCCAGGCTGGGCGGGGTGAGGTCGACGCTGACCAGGCGCTCGGCGTCGGGGCCGAGCCCGCCGACCAGCCGGGCCACCAGCGGGCCGGGGTGGTCGTCGGTCTCGACCCGCACGACGGCGCCGGCGACCTCGACGTCGAGGCGGGCGGCCCCGGCCGGGGCGACGAGCGGCGGGGCCGGCCCGTCGAAGGTCAGCTCGACCACGCCGAGGCTGTGGCGGGCGATCAGCTGGGCCAGGGTGCCGCGGGCCCGGATCCGGCCGTCGTCGAGGATGGCGACGCTGGCGCCCAGCTCGGTGACCTCGGGCAGGTAGTGCGTCGAGTAGAGGACGGCGCAGCCCTCCTCCTGCGCCAGCCGGGAGATGGCCGACAGCAGGCGGGAGCGGGTGGCGATGTCGACGCCGGTCGTCGGCTCGTCGAGCATCAGCAGCGGCGGCCGGTGGACCATCGCCATCGCCGTGTGGACCCGGCGCTTCTCACCCCCGGAGAGGTGGCGGGCGGGGCGGTCCATCAGCTCGGTCAGCTCGAGCAGGTCGGCGACCTCCTCGATCCGCTCGACGGCCGGCCGCCCGGCCAGGCCGGCCAGCCCGGCGAAGAGCTCCAGGTTCGCCCGCACCGACACCGTCGGGTACACCCCGGTCTCCTGGGCGGCGAGGCCGACCGCCGAGCGGGCCGCCCGACCGCCCCGGGTGACGTCGATCCCCGCCACCGCGACCGTGCCGGCGTCGGGCCGGCGCAGCCCGGCGATGATCGACACCAGGGTCGTTTTGCCGGCGCCGTTGGGGCCGAGCAGGCCGCACACCTCCCCCGGCCCGACCGTGAGCGTCACCCCGTCGAGCGCGACCCGCTCGCCGTAGCGCTTCGTGACCCCGTCGACCGCCAGCACCGCCGCTCCCGTCCCCACCGGGCCACCATGCCAGACCTCCCCGTGCCGCCCGTCACGATTTCCCGGTCACCCCTCCCCCCGGTGCTGGGGGGAGGGGGACGGGTGGGTCAGCCGAGCTCGGCCTGGAGGGCCTCGACGTTGGCGGCGACGATGGCCACGGGGTCGGGGCCCTCCTCGACCTCGGCCGGGCCCTGGAGCTGGTAGACGGAGACCACGGGGCCGACCAGGACGGTGATGAAGCCGCCCTCCACGCCCTCGGCCTCGGCGGTGATCGGGACGGCGAAGGCCTCGGCACCGACCTGCTCGGTCACGTCGGTGACCTCGCCGAGCACGATGGCGGGGTCGGTCGTCTCGGCCCCGCACGACAGGGCCTCCTGGGCGGCGGCGAAGGTGGCGCCGGCGGCGTCGGCGTCGGCGTAGGTCCGCAGCTCGTGCTGGAGGCCGAGGCCGAGATCCGGCTCGGTGATGACGACACCGACGATGGCGTCGAAGGGGTTCTCGGCGTCGATGTCGACACCGCAGGGGCCCTCGCCGGTCGCGGTCTCGTAGGGCTCCTCGACGAAGCCGGCGCCGACGTCCTCGGGGGTCAGCAGCAGGGCGCTGAGGTCGCCCGTCTCGCCCTCGGTCGTGGTGTCGTCGGTCGGCTCCTCCTCGGCGGCGGTGTCGTCGGTCGTGTCCTCGGTCTCGTCGGCGGCGGTGTCGTCGCTGGCGGTGTCGTCGGAGGCCTCGGCCTCGGTGTCGGCGGTGTCCGTGGCGTCGTCGTCGCCGTCGTCACCGCAGGCGGTGAGCGACAGGGCGAGGGCGAGGGCCGCGGCCCCGGCGAGGAGCGGTCGGAAGCGCATTGGGGAGTTCCCCTCCTGGTCGATGTGGTGCGTCACCCTTGCGCGGCGTGAGGACCTCAGGCGAACTCGCGCACCAGCTCGACGAGGTCGGCGTCGAGGGCCCGGCAGACCTGGCGCAGCTCGATCAGGTCGAGGCGGCGCTCCCCGTTCTCGACGTTGCTCACGAAGCTCTGGGTGACGCCGAGCCGCTCGGCCAGCTCCACCTGCCGGAGCCCGGCGTCCTCGCGCAGCTCCCGCAACCGCTGCGCCAGGCGCTGGTGGTCCGGCGAGCCGATGGACTTCTCCACCGGGGCATCAGAGGACGCCTCGGAGTTGTATCCGAAAATCGGATATGGTGTCCGTCTGTGACGACAGGGAGGTACGAGGGGGTTCCGGTGGCCGAGTGGGGCCGCCGGGTCGAGGAGGCGCGGCAGGCGCGGGGCATGAGCCAGCGCGCCCTCGCCCGTCGCACCGGCGTGACCCAGCAGACGATCAGCAAGGTCGAGACCGGCCGCATGTGCCCGCACGACCGGGTCAAGGTCCGCCTGGCCCGGGCCCTCGGCCACGACCCCGCCGACCTCTTCCGCTGGACCCGCTGACCGCGCCCCCTCAGGGCTGAGCGCCGAGGGCGGTGAGGGCGGACTCGAGGTCGGCCAGGGCGATGTCGAGGTCGCCGGCCTGGGCGGTGGTGACGGCGCCGGCCGCGGCGACGAGCGGCGCGATCTGACGGACGACCGCCTTGGCCAGCACGTCGACCACGACGCTCAGGTCGATGTCGACGTCGACCTCACCGGTGGGCCCGACCGTGGCCGGCACCCGCTGGAGGTGGCGGGCGATGTGCTGCTGGTTCGCCTCCAGCGCCGTGACGAGGTGGCGCTGGACGATCTCCTGGTGGGTGCGCATCCCGCGGACGGTACGCAGCCCGACGTGGCCGGCCGTGCGCGTTCCGCACGACCGCGCGCCCCCGGACGCCTCAGATGTCGTAGTAGAGGGTGAACTCGTAGGGGTGGGGGCGGAGGCGGAGGGCGTCGACCTCATGGGTGCGCTTGTAGGCGATCCAGGTGTCGAGGAGGTCGTCGGTGAAGACGTCGCCGGCGCGGAGGAAGTCGCTGTCGGCCTCCAGGGCGTCGAGGGCGGCCTCCAGCGAGGCGGGCACCTGGGGGACGCCGGCCAGCTCCTCGGGCGGGAGGTCGTAGAGGTCCTTGTCGACCGGCTCGGGCGGCTCGATCCGCTTCTCGATGCCGTCGAGCCCGGCCAACAGCATGGCGCTGAAGGCGAGGTAGGGGTTGCAGGTGGAGTCGGGGCAGCGGAACTCGACCCGCTTGGCCTTGGGCGAGAGGTTGGCGATCGGGATCCGGCACGACGCCGACCGGTTGCGCTGGCTGTAGACGAGGTTGACCGGCGCCTCGTAGCCCGGCACCAGCCGCTTGAAGCTGTTGGTGGTGGGGTTGGTGAACGCCAGCAGCGCCGGGGCGTGGTGGAGCAGGCCGCCGATGTACCAGCGGGCCAGGTCGGACAGCCCGGCGTAGCCGGCCTCGTCGTAGAACAGCGGCTCGCCGCCCTTCCACAGCGACTGGTGGGTGTGCATGCCCGAGCCGTTGTCCTCGAACACCGGCTTGGGCATGAAGGTGAGGCTCTTGCCCGCGGCCCAGGCGGTCGACTTGAGGACGTACTTGAACGTCATCAGCTTGTCGGCCATCGCCAGCAGGGTGTCGTAGCGGATGCCGATCTCGCCCTGGCCGCCCGAGGCCACCTCGTGGTGGTGGAGCTCGACGGGCACGCCGACGGACTCCAGGTTGAGGGTCATCTCCGAGCGCAGGTCGTGGAGCTGGTCCATGGGCGGGACGGGGAAGTAGCCCTGCTTGGTGCGGGGCTTGTAGCCGAGGTTGGGCTGCTCGTCGCGCCCGGTGTTCCACTGCCCCTCGACCGAGTCGACGGCGTAGAAGGACGAGTTGGGCCGGGTCTCGAAGCGGACGTCGTCGAAGACGAAGAACTCGGGCTCGGGGCCGAAGAACGCGGTGTCGGCCAACCCGGTGGAGAACAGGTGCTGCTCGGCCTTGCGGGCGATGTGGCGAGGGTCGCGGGAGTAGCTGGCCCCCGTCAGCGGGTCGGCGACGAAGCAGTGCAGGACGTAGGTGGGGTGCGGCCGGAAGGGGTCGAGGTAGCCGGTGTCGGGGTCGGGCACGAGGATCATGTCCGACTCCTGGATCTGCTGGAACCCCCGCACCGAGCTCCCGTCGAAGGGGTGGCCGGTCTCGAAGTGGGCCTCGTCGAGGGCGGCGGCGGGGATGGTGACGTGCTGCATCACCCCCGGCAGGTCCGAGAAGCGGAAGTCGACGAAGGCGACGTCCTCGGCGGCGATGACGTCGAGGACCTCGGCCGGCGTGCGCTGCTCCACGTATGTCTCCTCAGGGTCGGTGGCGTGCAGAACCTATCCCCGGGCGCGCCGAGGGCCGGCCCCCATCAGGCCGGCCCTCGGCGGTGACGCAGGGTCCTACAGAGCGTCGCTGCAGATCGTGTTGGTGATCAGGCGGGTGACGACGTACGGATCCATGTTGGCGTTGGGCCGGCGGTCCTCGATGTAGCCCTTCTTGTCCTGGGCGACCTGCCAGGGGATGCGGACCGAGGCGCCGCGGTTCGAGACGCCGTAGCTGTACTCGCTCCACGGGGCCGTCTCGTGCAGGCCGGTGAGGCGGTGCTCGATGTCGGCGCCGTAGCCGGCGACGTGCTCCTCGAGCTTGCCGGGGGCACCAAGCGACTCGCAGGCGGCGATGATGGCGTCGTAGCCCTCGCGCATGGCCTTCGTCGAGAAGTTGGTGTGGGCGCCGGCGCCGTTCCAGTCGCCCTTGACCGGCTTGGGGTCGAGGGTGGCGGCGACGTCGAACTCCTCGGCGATGCGGTACAGCAGGTAGCGGGCGAGCCACATCTGGTCCGACACCTCGAGCGGGCCGAGCGGGCCGACCTGGAACTCCCACTGGCCGGGCATGACCTCGGCGTTGATGCCCGAGATCTGGAGACCGGCCTCGAGGCAGGCCTCGAGGTGGGCCTCGACGATGTCGCGGCCGTAGACCTCGTCGGCGCCGATGCCGCAGTAGTAGAAGCCCTGCGGCGCCGGGAAGCCGCCCTTCGGGAAGCCGAGGGGGTGGCCGTCGGAGAAGAAGGTGTACTCCTGCTCGATGCCGAACAGCGGCTCCTGGTCGGCGAACTGCTCGGCGATCGGGCTGAGGAGGGCCCGGGTGTTGGTCGGGTGCGGGGTCATGTCGATGAGCAGGACCTCGCAGAGGACGAGCACGTCGTCACCGCCGCGGATGGGGTCGGGCACGACCTTGACCGGCTTGAGGACGCAGTCGGACTGGTCGCCGGGGGCCTGGTTGGTGCTCGACCCGTCGAAGCCCCAGATCGGCCACTCGTCGGGGGTCTCCAGCACGACCTTGGTCTTCGACCGCAGTCGGGCGGTCGGCTCGGTGCCGTCGATCCAGATGTACTCGGCCTTGATCGCCACGGGCGAGCTCCTTCGCTCTTCAGAGATGTGTGTGGTCGGAACGGGCGGCACCCTCGCAGGGGGCCGTGTCCCGGTCGTTTCCCATTTGTGAACTCGGTGTGAACCGGTTGTCCACAGACGTCCGAACGTAGTCAGGTTCCCACGCAGCGGAGCCACCCGGTGTCCGAGGCCCAGGTCAGGGCGACGGAGGGCACACCACCCTCCAAACCTCCTTGTCGAACTGTGAACGCGATGTGAACCGGGCCGCCACGAGGTTGCCAGGGCGGGGCGAGACGACGACGATGCCCGGGTGGATCCCCAGAAGGCCTACGTGATGCGCACCGTCGAGGAGCGCGGGGTGCGGCTCATCCGGCTCTGGTTCACCGACGTCGTCGGCCAGCTGAAGTCCTTCGCCATCTCCCCCGCCGAGCTCGAGTCGGCCTTCGACGAGGGCATGCAGTTCGACGGCAGCGCCATCGACGGGTTCAGCCGCATCCAGGAGTCCGACGTCCTCGCCCGCCCCGACCCCGGCAGCTTCGAGCTGCTCCCCTGGGGCCAGAGCGACGAGACCAACGCCCGGATGTTCTGCGACATCACCAACCTCGACGGCTCCCCCTTCGAGGGCGACCCCCGCCAGGTCCTGAAGCGCAACCTCGACCGGGCCCGCGAGCGGGGCTTCAGCTTCTACGTCGCCCCCGAGATGGAGTTCTTCTACTTCGCCTCGGGCGAGGACGGCACCGTGGCCTCGCCGCCCCGGCCGCTCGACGCCGGCTCCTACTTCGACCTCACCACCGCCGATGTCGGCTCCGACATCCGCAAGCGCACCCTCCACACCCTGGAGGCGATGGGCATCCCGGTCGAGTACTCGTTCCACGAGGACTCGCCCAGCCAGCACGAGATCGACCTGCGCTACACCGACGCCCTGACCATGGCCGACAACGTGATGACGTTCCGGCTGGTCGTGCGGGAGATCGCCATGGAGCGGGGCGTGCACGCCACCTTCATGCCCAAGCCCCTCGCCGGGGTGCAGGGCTCGGGCATGCACACCCACATGTCGCTCTACGAGGGCGACGCCAACGCCTTCGCCGACGGCAGCGACCCCTACCGCCTGTCGAAGGTCGGGCGGGGCTTCATCGCCGGGCTCCTCCACCACGCCCCCGAGATCACCGCCGTCACCAACCAGCTGGTCAACAGCTACAAGCGGCTGATCCCCGGCACCGAGGCCCCGGCCCACGTGTCGTGGGCCCGCAACAACCGCTCGGCGCTGATCCGCGTGCCGGTCACCAAGTCGGGCAAGGACGCCTCGGTCCGCATCGAGTTCCGCTCGCCCGACCCGGCCTGCAACCCGTACCTCGCCTTCTCGGTCATCCTCGCCGCCGGGCTCAAGGGCCTCGACGAGGGCTACGAGCTCCCCGAGGAGACCACGACCAACGTCTTCGAGCTCACCCCGGCCCAGCGGGCGGCCGAGGGGCTGAAGGAGCTCCCGCAGTCGCTGGCCGAGGCCCTCGACGTGATGGAGGGCTCCGAGCTGGTCGCCGAGGCGCTGGGCGAGCACATCTTCGGCTGGTTCATCCGCAACAAGCGCAACGAGTGGGCCGACTACAAGGCCCAGGTCACGCAGTACGAGCTGGAGCGCTACCTGTCGGCCTGGTAGCGCCGACAGGAGGAACCGCCATGGAGCCCTGGCTCGTCTACCCCGACCCGCCGCCACCCGAGCTGGTGCAGACCCTCGAGCTGGCCGGCCACGCCTGGAAGGCCATCCCCGACGAGGTCGCCGTGGCCCGGCTCGACGCCGAGACCGGCTGGCGCGGCGCCGTCGTCGTCCTCGGCGACGCCCCCGAGACGGGCCTCGCCGTGTGCCGGGCGCTGCGCAAGCGCGACGTGCCCATCGAGCCGGTGCTGCTGCTCGTCCGCGGCGCCGGGCTGGCCGACCTCGAGCTGCGCGACGACCTCTACGACGACTTCTGCCTCGACCCGTTCCACCCCCGCGAGCTCGAGGCCCGGCTCCGGCACCTGCTGTGGCGGGCCGGCACCGGCTCGGGCCCGGAGATGATCGAGTACGGCGGGCTGGCGCTCAACCTGGAGACCTACCAGGCCGCCATCGAGAACCGGCCGCTCGACCTCACCTACATGGAGTACGAGCTGCTCAAGTTCCTGGCCCAGCACCCCGGCCGGGTCTTCACCCGGGAGACGCTGCTGTCCCGGGTGTGGGGCTACGAGTACTACGGCGGCGCCCGCACGGTCGACGTCCACGTGCGGCGGCTCCGGGCCAAGCTCGGCGAGGAGCACGCCGGGCTGATCACGACGGTGCGGAGCGTCGGCTATCGCTTCGGCCAGTCCCGCTGGGGGGCGTGATCGCCCGCGTGGCTAGCGGTTGAGGTCGATCAGCTCGGAGCCCTCGTTGGCGGCCTCGCCCTCCTTCTTGAGGAAGAAGCCGAGGATCCCGGCGGCGCCGGCGCCGCTCAGGGCGACGGCGACGGGGAAGACGACCACCAGGACGACAGCGAGGGCGATGGCTCCGGCCATGCCGCCAGTCTGGCCGCCCCACCACGCCACGGCGAACTGGCGATCAGGTCCGACGGCTTCCCGTCGGATCTGATCGCCGGTTCGGGTGGGTGGGCCGGCTCAGGAGGGGGCGAGGGCCCAGACCTCGACCTCGACCCGGCAGTCGAAGGGGAGGGCGGCGACGGCGACGCAGGTGCGGGCCGGGCGGGGCTCGGCGAAGGTGGCGACCCAGCGCTCGTTGAGCTCGGCGTAGTCGGCCATGTCGACGAGGTAGATGTTCGCCTTGACCACGTCGGCCAGGCTCGCCCCCGCCTCGGCCAGCCGGTCGACCACGTTGGCCAGCACGGCGTCGACCTGCTCGGGGAAGGGCCTGTCGGTGAGGAAGGCGCCGTCGCGGAGGGGGACCTGGCCGGACACGGCGATCCACCCCCCGGCGGTCACCACGGGCGTGTAGGGAGCGGATGTCATGGGAGGGCAGGCTAGGCCGTCCCCGGCAACCGCCTCATGGTGCCAGGCACCTTGAGGCGGTCCG
Organism: Iamia sp.; assembly: GCA_035765045.1. Lineage (GTDB taxonomy): Bacteria > Actinomycetota > Acidimicrobiia > Acidimicrobiales > Iamiaceae > Iamia. The sequence goes on from DASTYI010000122.1 coordinate 29,429, forward strand.
CGGTGTGCCGTTCCTAGCTCCCGGTGGGGAGGTCGGTGACGGCGCCCGCGGCCAGCCAGGCGGCGGCGGCCACGGCGACGAAGACGGCGTCGGTCCCGTTGACCGGGGGCCCGGTCGCGCCGTCGACCTCGACGGTCACCGGGGGCATCTCCGACGCCTTGAGGATCCCGAAGGAGCGGATGGTGAGATCCTCGACCACCCCGTCGGCGGTGACGGCGAGGCCCTCGCTCCGCACCCACGACAGCGCCTGGTGGGCGGCGCCGACGCAGTAGCTGCGCAGGACGACCTCGTCGAGCGGGTCGCCGGCCGCCACCCGGATCCGCACCGTGCCGTCGAGGTCGACGGCGGCCTCGGCCACGCCCCCGTCGGGCCCCGTCACGGGGCGGAGGCCGCGCCCGGCGGCCAGCAGCATCTCGGCCTCGGCCCACCCGGCGGCGCGCAGGCCGGCGTCGGTGGGCGGGCCGGGGACGTCGACCTCCTCGACCACGAGGTCGGGGGCGACCCGGGCCACGGCGGCGGCGACCCCGGCGGTCGAGACGACGCGCAGCACGCCCCGCCCGTGGGCGTCGACCCCACCGGCGACCGGGGGCCGCTTCGGGCCGAGGCGGACCACGTCCTCGCGGGCCAGCAGGACGCGCACCGGGCGACCGTGGCGGTCGGCCAGGGTGCGCGCCGCCGAGGCGACCGGCGACGAGCGCTTCCCGCCGAAGGCGCCGCCGTTGACCAGCGGGCCGACCGGGTCCTCGCCGGGGGCGCACCAGGCGGCATCGGGCTCCAGGTAGGCCGGCTCGACCCAGCAGGTGCGGAGGGTGGCGGCCCACTCCCCCGGCGGGAGGTCGAGCGGTGGGGTCGGGTCGACGGTGGTGCGCCGGCCCTGCACCTTGCCGGCCTGGTGGCGGGCGGCGGCGAGGGTCTCGGCCACGATCCAGTCGCCCCGACCGTCGGGCACGGCGACCAGGGCGTCGGCGGGGGCGCTGTCGTCGGCGAAGCCGCCCCGGCCGAGGGCCACGTCGGGCCCGACCGCCTGCGGGGCGTGGCCCTCGATCGCCGCCCGGCGGGCCGCCGCCTCCGTGTCCCGGTCGGTGCCGACGGTGACCGGGGTGCCCTCGGCCACCCGGGCGTAGGCGTCGCGGATCGGGAGCCAGCCGGTGCAGCGGCAGAGGTGGGCGGCGAGGGCCCGGTCGAGCCCGGCGGCGTCGTCGGCGGCGACGCCCTTGGCCCGGGCGCCCTCCAAGCGGCAGATGATCCCGGGGGTGCAGAACCCGCACTGGCTGGCGCCGGTGGCGGCGAAGGCGTCGGCCCACGCCGTGGCGGTGGCCGGGTCGAGCCCGTCGACGGTGGTGACCGTGCGCCCGGCCACCCGGCGCAGCGGGGTGACGCAGGCGACGCGCGGCGCCCCGTCGACCAGCACCGTGCAGCACCCGCACTGGCCCTGGGGCGAGCAGCCGTCCTTGGCCGAGCGGACCCCGAGGTGATCGCGGAGGGCGTCGAGCAGGGTGATCCCGGTGTCGGGGACCTCGACCTCCCGCCCGTCGACCACGAGGGCGACGGTGCGGCTCACGTGGTGAGGCGGGTCAGGGCCTCGGCCAGCTCGTCGCTGTCGTAGATGACGTCGAGCCGCTCGGCCACCGTGCCGTCGGCGGCCACCAGGAACAGGCACGGCTCGTAGGGCAGCTTCCAGGCGTCGACCGCCGGGGCCAGGGTGGCCTGGGGCCCCTCGGCCTCGACCTCGTCGGCCGAGGCGTAGACCTCGACGTGGACGAAGGTGACGTCGGGGGCGGCGTCGCGGGCGGCGACGAACAGGTCGAGCACCGGGCCGCAGATGGCGGTCTGGCAGAAGGCCGGGGTCGACACCAGCACGGCCAGCGGGGTGGTGCCGAGGGCGGTCCCCAGGTCGACCTCGTGCAGCGGGCACGGCGGGTCCTGGGTGCAGATCGGGTCGACACCCCGGGCGTCGTCGACCGTCGGGGTCGGCGTCGGGGGCAGCGGCTGGCCGGGCCGGGGGACGACGATCGTGTCGGGCTCGGCGACGGTGAAGGCGGCCGAGACGGGCTCGCCGTCGACCTCGCTGATCGCCTGGTAGTAGCCGACCGCCGGGGTGGTGAAGGCCAGCGGGTAGTAGGCCCGGGGCAGGCCGGTGTCGCGCCGGGCGACCTCGATGCCCTCGGCCACGACCTCGCCGCTCTGGGCGTCCTCGATGGTGAAGGTGAGGGTCTCGGGGGCGTCCTCGACCAGGGCGCCGGAGGAGTCGCCGACGCCGAGGGGGAGCCGGGCCGCCTCGCCCACCACGAAGGTCGAGGCGCTGTCGGCCATCGTCACGAGCACCCGCTCGGACTCGGTGGGCTCCCCGGTGGTGTCGGTGGCGCCCTCGGGCTCGTCGTCGTCGCCCCCGCACGCGGCGAGGCCCCCGACGGCCATCAGGCCACCGAGGGCCGCTGCCCCCTGGAGCACCCGCCGACGGCTGAGGCCGTCGTGCGGGATCGGGACCGGTCGGCCGAGCCGCCCGCGGGCGCTCAGCTGAAGCTCTGCCCGCAGCCGCAGGTGCGCTGGGCGTTGGGGTTGTTGATCGAGAACCCGGCCTGGGTGAGGCCGTCGGCGTAGTCGAGGGTGGCGCCCTCGAGCAGCATGGCGCTCGACGGGTCGACCACGACCTTGACGCCGCCCTGCTCGACCTTGAGGTCGTCGTCGGCGAACTCGGTGTCGAAGAACATGTCGTAGCTGAAGCCCGAGCACCCGCCGGGGCGGACGGCGACCCGGAGGGCGAGGTTCTCGTCGCCCTCGGCGGTGATGAGCTCGGCGACCTTCGTCTGGGCCTTCTCGGTGAGTGCGATCACGTGCGCAGTTCCTCCTGGTGGTGTGCGCTCCCGCGCAGCGGGGCCAGGATACCGCCGCACCGCCGGCTCACCCCCTCCGGGCGCCGGTTCAGGCCGGGGCGGGCTCGGGATCGGGGTCGGCGGGCAGGCGGATCTGGACCTGGCACGGGTCGCGGTCGACCAGCGAGCCGAAGCCGACCACCTCGCCCCCGCCGATCGTGTCGACCACGCCCTCGATCAGGCCCCGGTGCAGGCTGCACAGCAGGTCGGGGCGCTGGGTGGCGAGATCCCGGAAGGGACAGTGGGCGAAGGCGATCGTGACCGCCTCGGCCCCGGCGACCGGGTCCTCGTCGATCAGCAGGGCGGGGTCGAAGCCCATGGCGTCGAGCTGGGCGACCACGGCGCTCAGGCAGCCCCGGTGGCGCAGCCGCTCGCCGTCGACCCGACCCTGGTCGCGCCCGGCGTCGAGGGCGTCGGCGGCGTCGGCCCCGGTCGCCGCCGCGATCCGCAGCAGCATGCGGGCCAGGATCGGGAACGACGCCGGCTCCAGGCCGAGGCTGGGGGCATCGGCGGCCAGCGAGTACAGGTGCTGGGGCCGGCCCACGCCCCCCCGGGACTCGCTCTGGACCTGGAGCAGCCCGACGTCGCGCATCCGCTCCAGGTGGGGGCGGACGGTGTTGGGGTGGAGCTCGAGGCTGGCGGCGATGTCGGCGGTGGCCAGCGGCCGGGGCGAGCGGGCCAGCTCGAGGTAGATGGCGTAACGGGTGTTGTCGCCCAGCGCCTTGAGGACCGCGAGACGACCGGCGTCGAGAGTCTCGTCGCGGGGCTCGCCGTCCACGACCGGCCAGGCTACCGCCCCGGGCCCCGGGTTTCTCCGGCGACGACCGGTAGAATCGGCGCCGTGATGGTCGACGTCGACGAGCTCCAGGGGCTGCTGCGGGGGGTGATCGACCCGGAGCTGGGCTCCGACATCGTCGACCTCGGCATGGTCCGCTCGATCGACGCCACCGACGACGGCGCCGTCACCGTCACCATCGCCCTCACCACCGCCGGCTGCCCGCTGCGGGCCCAGATCCAGCGCGACATCCGCACCCGGCTGGGCTCGGCCACCGGGGTCACCAGCGTGAAGCTGGCCTGGGCCGAGATGACCGCCGAGGAGCGGTCGACGGCGATGGCCAAGGCCCGCTTCAACATCTCCCAGCGCGACGAGGACACCGCCGTCGGCCCCACCACCAAGGTCATCCTGGTGGCGTCGGGCAAGGGCGGGGTGGGCAAGTCGTCGGTCACCGTGAACCTGGCCACCGCCCTGGCCGCCCGGGGCCTCAAGGTCGGCGTGCTCGACGCCGACGTCTGGGGCTTCTCGGTCCCCCGCATGCTCGGGGTGTCGGGTCGGCTGGCCGGTCACGAGCGCGACGGCCGCAAGCTGATGGTCCCCCACTCCAAGCCGGTCGGGTCCGGCGAGCTGCGGGTCATCTCGATGGGCTTCCTGGTCGAGGACGAGGCCCAGGCGCTGATGTGGCGGGGCCTGATGCTCAACCGCGGCGTCCAGCACTTCCTCCAGGACGTCGAGTGGGGCGACGACCTCGACTACCTCCTCGTCGACATGCCGCCCGGCACCGGCGACGTCCAGATGGGCGTGGCCAAGCTGATCCCCCGGGCCGAGGTCCTCGTCGTCACCACCCCGGCCCTGGCCGCCCAGAAGGTGGCCGAGCGGGCGGTGAGCATGTCCCGCAAGAGCTACCTGCGGGTCGCCGGCGTGATCGAGAACATGAGCTCGTTCACCTGCGACCACGGCGAGAGCTACGCCCTGTTCGGCACCGGCGGGGGCGAGGCCCTGGCCGAGGCGTCGGGCGCCCCGCTGCTGGCCCGTATCCCGCTCGAGCCCGACATCGTCCACGGCGGCGACACCGGCGCCCCCGCCGCCCTCGGCGACGGCCCGGCGGCGACGGCCTTCGCCGACCTGGCCCGGGTCGTCGTGGAGGAGGCGGTCCCGCCGGTGGCCATGGCCGGGTGCACGGCCCGGATGCTCGACGCCGCCGTCGCCGCCCTCGACGCCCTCGACGAGGCCCCCACCGACACCCCGGTGGAGCTCCCCACCTGACCCGCAACCGGCGATCGGATCCGACGGGTTCCCGTCGGATCTCATCGCCAGCTCGGGTGGGAGCGTCAGCGACCGTTGAGGCTGAAGTGCTGGTAGTCCTTGGCGGTCGTCCAGTCGCCGCCCCACTCCCAGCCCTCGTAGTACCAGGCGTGCCAGACGTGGTCGCGGTTGGCGATCATGCCGGGGACCTGGTGGTCGCGGTTGGTCCACTCGCGGCCGGCGGGCGGGTCGACGGTGCTGCCCTTGACGTAGGGGTTCTGGACCGGGTTGATGTCGATGGCCTTGCCGTAGGCGTGCTCGGACCAGGTGGAGGTGCCGGCGACCCGGCGGCAGTTGAAGGCCGAGGTGTTGTTGGCCGCCATCGAGCGGGCGTCGCTACCGCCGTAGACGTCGACGGGGTGGACCCGGCGGATCTGGAACCGCACGTCGTACATGTAGCGGAAGGCCCGGGCCACGGCGCCCGCCACCGAGTCGTGGACGACGACGTCACCGGCGTGGCGCTTGCCGTCGTAGCCCCAGTAGGCGACGTTCACGACCGAGAGGTCCCGCCAGTGGACCGGACAGCCCTCCCGCCACGAGTGGGGCAGGTCGGCCCGGGTGGCGGACCGGATGTCGTAGCCGAACCGGGGCGCCGAGGACGGAGGCCGGGCACCGCCGGTCGGGTCCGGGTTGCACGCCGCCAGGATCAGCGCCGCGCTGGCGACGAGGACGGTCAGGGCTCGGCGCGCATCCACCATGGCCCCCATCTTCCCACCACGGGCCGTGGCCAAGCCCCTACGAGGCCAGGGCGGCAGCGAACGCCCCGGCGAGGGCGACGTCACCGGTCAGCTCGGTGGTCGAGGCCGCCGTGTTCGGGCCCCGGGTGAGGACGGCGGCCACCTCGTGGTCGGCCACCGCCACCGTGGCCCGGGGGGCGGTGGCCGCCCCGGCGAGGAGGTCCCACCCGTCGGGGCCGCGGCGCAGGGTCCAGGGCCGGGCCCCGAGGCGCACCTCGACCTCGTCGCCGGGGGCGGCGTCGAGCGGCGGGAGACGGTGCGCCGGGCCGGCCAGGGCGATCTCCTCGGCCACGGCCAGCAGCGGGTCACCGAGGGCGGGACGGCCCACGGCTCGGAGGATCTGGTGGTGGTGGACCCAGCGCTCGACGTACTCGCGGGCGATCGCCTGCCACATCGGCGACGGCCCGGTGGCGCCGAACCAGCCGACCGGCTCGCCCGGCTGCTCGGGGTCGACGGCGCCGTAGTAGGCCGCGGTCCACTCGCCGGTCAGCGTGAGCAGGGTCATCACCAGCGCCGGACTGAGGAACGTGGCGGCCGTGACCCACTGCTCGTTGAACCCGTCGAGGAGCTGACGGAGGTCGAGGCCGGGGTGGCGCTCGGCGTAGAGGAGCAGGCCGTTGGGGGCGACGTCGCGCTGGCGGGCCAGCAGCGAGAGGTCGTCGCCGAGCACGTGGAGGGCGACGCCCTTGACGTCCCACGCCTCGCACTCGGTCGGGAGCGCCCACTCCTCGGGGGTCAGCGCCGCCAGCGTCGCCAGCAGCGCCTGCCGCTCAGGGGCGAGCGAGGCGGTGACGTCGATCACCGGATGCGGAGGCGCTGGAGCTCGGGTGGGATCGACCCCACCACCGGCCGCAGCACCCTCTCCCCCGAGCCCGGTCGCGCCGCCGGGACGGCGCACTCTTCGGGCTCCCCCGTCGAGTCGATCCCGCTCCCCCGCAGCACGAGCCGGACGCCGAGCTCGGTCTCGACCGAGAGCGACTCGCCGGTGTCGGCGATGGCCTCGATCCGCGGCCCCTGGTCGCCCGGGTAGAGGCGGGTCAGGTACTGCGGGGCGTAGATCACGACATCCCCGATCGTGCCCACCGGCTCCATGTCGGCGCCGGGCAGGAAGTCCTCGTAGAGGAAGGGGGCCGTCGACTCGCAGCACCCCGTCCCGATCGTCACCGTCAGCGTCCCGGACCGCCGCGTCGCCATCTCGGCGACGACCTCGGCGGCCCGGGCGCTGGCGGTGATCAGCATCGTCAGATGTTGCCGCTCAGGGCGGCGAAGTGCATGTAGCCGTCGCGGCCGGTCGAGGGGTTGGTGTGGACGTGCTTGGCCTGCCGGTAGATGTCGTAGCCGGCGGTGCCGAGCTCGCGGCCGATGCCCGACTGCTTGTAGCCACCGAAGGGACGCTCGGGCGAGATCATGTGGTAGTCGTTGATCCACACGGTGCCGGTCTGGAGGCGGTCGGCGATGGCCTGGGCCCGCGCCACGTCGCCGCTCTGGACGCCGCCGCCGAGGCCGTAGATCGAGCGGTTGGCGATGGCCACCGCCTCGTCGTCGGTCTCGAAGGGGATGACGCAGAGCACCGGGCCGAAGATCTCCTCCTGGGCGATCCGGGCCTCGTTGTCGACGCCGGCGAATATCGTCGGCCGGTAGAAGTTCTCGGTGACGAGGCCGTCGGCCAGGCCCTCGGGCTCGCTGCCGCCGCAGATCGGCTCGCCGATCTCCTCGCGGCCGAGGGCCACGTAGCGCCGCACGGTGTCGGCCTGGGCCCGGCTGACCATGGGGCCGAGGTCGCTGTTGAAGTCGAGCTGCGAGCCGATCACGATCTTGCCGGCCCGGTCGACCAGCAGGCCGAGGAACTCGTCGTAGACGCTCTTGTGGACCAGCGCCCGGGTGCCCGACTCGCACACCTGGCCGTTGTGGAAGAAGGTGCCGAAGAGGACGGCGGCGGCGGCGATGTCGAGGTCGGCGTCGTCGAGGACGATGTTGGCCGACTTGCCGCCCAGCTCGAGGGTGACGGGCTTGATGGTGCCCGAGGCCAGCTGCATGATCCGGCGACCGACCTCGGTCGAGCCGGTGAAGGCGACCTTGTCGACCATCTCGTTGCTGGCCAGCTCCTCGCCGGCGGTGCCGCCGGGGCCGGCGATGACGTTGAGCACGCCGTTGGGCAGGCCGGCCTCCTGCGCCAGCTCGCCCAGCATCAGGGCGGTGATCGACGTGTACGAGGCGGGCTTGAGCACCGAGGTGTTGCCGGCGGCGAGGGCCGGGCCCATCTTCCAGCAGGCCATCAGCAGCGGGAAGTTGAAGGGGACGATGCCGGTGCAGACGCCGTAGGGCTCGTAGCGGACGTAGTTCTCCGAGGGCGGGAAGGGCGAGCCCTCGAGGTCGTCGCGGTCGGGCCGCTCGCGGGCCATGCGGGCGAACCACTGGAGGGCACCGGCGGCGCCGGGGACGTCGGCGAAGGTCGCCTTCTTGATCGTCCCGCCCGAGTCGCGGGCCTCGGCCTCGGCGAAGCGCTCGGCGTTGGCCGTCAGCAGCTCGGCCATCTTGTCGAGGTAGCCGGCCCGCTCCTCGCCGCTCATCTTCGACCAGGGGCCGTCGTCGAAGGCGGTGCGGGCGGCCTTGATGGCCCGCTGGGCGTCCTCGCGGTCGGCCTTGGCCACCTCGCCGATCGGCTGCTCGGTGGCCGGATCGGTGGTGGTGAAGGTCTCGCCGGAGGCGGCGTCGACGTACTCGCCGTCGATGAAGAGCTTGTAGTCGGCCATCTGTGGTCCCCTTCGGTGATCTCTTGACCTATCGGTCAAGCAAACTACCCCAGTGACCGACACGCCGTTCCCTCGACTGGACACCGCCCCGGCCCTCGACCGGCCCGACCTGCTGGCCCCGCCGGTCCGCGAGGCGGTGCAGCGGCTGGTCGACGGGGGCCTGGTGGCCTCCGATGCGGTGCTGTCGGCCCCGGTCGACGCCGATGAGTCCGACACCGCCCGGTCGGTCGTCGCCTACGAGATCCCACCCGAGCAGGCGGCCAACTGCGTCGTCGTCACCGGGAGACGCGACGGCGAGGAGCGGGTCGCCGCCCTGGTCGTCCTGGCCTCGACCCGGGCCGACGTCAACGGCGTCGCCCGGCGCACGCTCGACGTCCGGCGCTGCACCTTCATGGACCGACCCGAGGTGGCCGAGCGCACCGGCATGGAGTACGGCGGCACCGGCCCCCTGGGCGTCCCCGAGGGCTGGCGGGTTCTGGTCGACCGGCGGGTGGCCGAGGCCGGCCCGGTCGTGATCGGCTCGGGCATCCGGGCCTCGAAGGTCGTCGTCGACGGCGCCCTGTTCGCCGGTCTCCCCGGGGTCGAGGTCGTCGACGGCCTGGCGAACGACCCACCGGCCTGAACCCTCAGGTCGGCCGGTAGCGTGGCGGCGCTGCCGGAGCGGGCCACGACGCTCCCGGGAACCCCACCACCCGAGGAGACCGTGATGACCGACCGCCCGCTGCCCGCCGTGTTCCGCACCACCGTGGTGCGCACCGAGCGCCTCACCCCGCACCTGGTGCGGGTGGTGCTGACCGGGCCCGAGCTCGACGCCTTCCCCGACAACGGCTTCAGCGACCGCTACGTGAAGCTGATCTTCCCGCGCCCGGGCGTCACCTACCCGGCCGACATGAGCTACGCCGAGATCCGCTCGACCCTCCCGCCCGAGCAGTGGCCCGTCTACCGGACCTACACGATCCGCTCGATCGACCGGGAGCGGGCCGAGCTGGCCATCGACTTCGTCACCCATGGCGACCGGGGCGTCGCCGCCCCGTGGGCCGCCGCCGCCCGACCCGGCGACGAGCTGGTGATGACCCCGCCCGGGGGCGCCTACGTCCCCCTCCCCGAGGCCGACCACCACGTGCTGGTGGGCGACGCCGCCGCCCTGCCCGCCATCGCCTCGGCCCTGGAGGACATGCCCGCCGGCGCCCGGGCCACCGTCGTGATCCAGGTGTCGGGGCCGGCCGACGAGATCCCGCTGCCCACCCCGGCCGACGCCGCCGTCACCTGGCTCCACTCCGACGACCCGGCCGACCTGGTCACCGCCTTCGCCGGCCTCGCCTGGCCGGCGGGGCGGGTCCAGCTCTTCGTCCACGGCGAGCTCCACGCCGTCCGGGCCATCCGCACGGGCCTGGCCGACCGGGCCGTCGAGCGCGAGCTGGTGTCGCTGTCGGGCTACTGGCGCCAGGGCAAGGACGAGGACGGCTTCCAGGCCGAGAAGCACGAGCTGGCCGCCGCCGACCGCGCCGCCACCTAGAACCGCCTCAAGGTGCCAGGCACCTTGAGGCGGTCAGCCCGCGACCGCGGGTGGGGGGCCGACGGTGCAGTAGAGGTGGGGGATCAGGGCCGAGGCGACGGCGGCCAGCTGCTCCGGGCCGGGGGGCGCGCCGGCGACGACCGCCCCGCCGAGGAACCACCGGGTGTCCCCGCAGGTGAAGGCGAGGACGGCGTTGCCCTCCAGGACCCCGGTGGTGACGGGGAGCCCGTCGACCTCGGTCGCGGCCACGTCGGTGAGCGGGCTCTGGATCGGACCGACGTCGCCGCCGAGGATCGGCACCTCGGTGCCCTCCCACACCACCCCCCCGGTCACCCCGCCGCCGCCGTGGGCCGGCTCGCCGCAGCACGGCTCCAGGCCGAGCTCGACGGTGGCCCGGGAGAGGGCCAGCTCGCGGTCGTTCTCGTGGGACGACCGCGCCCACGGGATGAGCCGGAACGGCTCGGCGTCCACCGGCGTCCGGGCCCCCGTCTCGGGGTCGATGGCGTAGGTGCCGGGCTGGGGGTCGCCCTGTCCGCACGCCGGCTGGTCGGGGAAGGTGACGACGGCCCGGCCGTCCGCCGTCCAGCCCTGGACCCACGACGTGGCCGGGAACGGCGGCTCCGACCCGTCGAAGGTGGTGAAGCCGTCCGCCGTCCGCATCGGGCCGCCGTCGGTGGGGACGAGCATGGCGAAGGGGGTCTCGCACTCGGCCGACCACTGGCCCAGCACCCAGCGCCCGTCGGGCGACAGGAAGCCCCTCCGCCAGCGGCCGATCCGGGCGTCGATCGCCATCCCGGCCAGGTCGACGGTCGTCCCGTCGGGCCGGAGCAGGGCGAGGGTGCCCTGCTCCGGCCCGCACGCCGCCACCCGGTTCCCGTCGGCCGTCGTGACGAGGCAGTCGCCCTCCTCGACCACGGCGGACGCCACCGTGATCCCGACACCGGGTTGGATGCGGAGCCGGGGTTCCTCGACGCTGCCGAGCTGCGGCAGCTCGTCGACCGGGAACGAGCCCAGCTCGGTGCCGGCCAGGTCGCGCAGCGTGACCCGCTCGCCCTCGACGACCGCCTCGCCCCGCTCGGGCAGCTGCTCCCACGGCACGCCCTCGTAGGAGGCGGGCCGCACCGGCCCCGTCCCGGGGGGCCCCGTCTCCGGCGGGGCGGTGGTGGTCGGGGCCGTCGTCGTCGTCTCGCCGACGACCGACACCGGGGGCCGCTCGGTCTGCACGCTGCGGTCGTCGCCCCCGCTGGCCAGGGCGGCGACCACCGCCGCCACCAGGGCGAGGGCGGCGGCCACGGCCAGCAGGGCCTGGCCCCGGGGGGCGCCGGCCGGGGGGCGCCGGTCGAGCACGGCAGCCGGGTCGATCGGCGTCACCGCCCGGTCGAGGGCGGCGGCCACCCGGCGCAGGCCGGCGTCGAGGTCGTGGTCAGCGGTCATCGTCGGTCACCCCCAGACGGGTGCGGAGGGCGGTCAGGCCCCGGTCGAGGTGGTTCCGGAGGGTCCCGACCCGGCAGCCCATGGCCGCGGCCGCCTCGGCCAGCGGGTAGCCGTAGCCGTGGACCAGCACCACCGCCGTCCGCTGCCGGGGCGAGAGGGCAGCCAACCCGGCGGCCAGCGCCGGCTCGACCGGGAGCCGGTCGCCGTCCCCATCGCCCGGGGCGGGCAGCGCCCAGCGCCCCTGGCGGCCGGCCCGCCGGACCGACGTCTGGCCCACCCGCCACAGGTACCCGGGGGCGTTGGCCATCCGCTCGACCCGCTCGAAGTGCTCCCAGGCCCAGGCCAGGGCGTCGGCGGTGGCGTCGGCCCCCAGCTCGGCGCCGTAGGCGGCCACGAGCGCCCGGCGCAGGCGGGGCTCGGTCTCGGTGCAGAAGGCGGTGAACCGGGCCTGGCGGTCGGTGACCACCACGCTCATCGGCACCGCTCCGGTCGCGTCCACACCCAGGGAGAGCCGCCGACCCCCTCCCCGTGCCACAGGTGATCCGGCCTACGGGACGGCGACCCAGGTGGTGTCGGGGTCGTCGACGTCGGCGCCGGTGGCCCGCCCGTCGGCGGTGAGCTTGCGGAGGTGGGCCCAGACGCTGAAGCGGGCGACGGGGTGGAGCAGCTCGTGGACGTCGACGTACACCGCCTTGACCAGCGCCTCGGTATCGGCGCCGGCGGGTCCGGCGGCCACCAGGGCGTCGGCCACCGCCGCCTCCCGGGCCAGCCGGTGGGTGATGTAGTGCTCGAGGTAGGCGTCGGGCTCGGTCAGGAGCGGGCCGTGGGCGGGGGCCAGGGCCTCGGGCTCCAGCGCCCGGACCTTGGCCAGCGAGTCGAGGTAGGCGGCCATGTCGCCGTCGGGCGGGGCGATGACGACCGTCGAGCCCGACATGACGTGGTCGCCGGTGAGGAGGAGGCGCCGCTCGGGATCCCAGAAGCAGACGTGGTTGGAGGCGTGGCCCGGGGTGTGGACGGCGGTCAGCCCGCCGACGACGTCGCCGTCGGCCAGCGTGCGGTCGACCTCCAGCCCGTCCTTGGCCTCGAAGGCGACGACCTCGGCCCCGGTGGCCGCCTTGAGGGCGGGGGTGGCGGGCCAGTGGTCGACGTGGGTGTGGGTCAGGGCGATCCAGCGGATCCGGCCCCCGCCCGCCGCCACCAGCGCGGCGACGTGGCCCTCGTCGTCGGGCCCGGGGTCGACCACGACGACCTCGTCGGTGCCGACCAGGTAGCAGTTGGTGCCCGGCCCGGTCATCATCCCCGGGTTGGGGGCGGTCAGCCGGCGCACGCCGGGGCGGAGCTCGACCAGCTCGCCGGCCACGACGTCGCCGACCATGGCCGCGGGCATCGACGGGACGTGCTGCTCGCCCTGGACGTCGGCCGCCGCCGCCCCGACCTCCCGACCGGTCTCCTGCTCGTCGCTCACGTGGCCTCCTCCTGCCGCGGCATCAGCCGCTCGACCCGCTCCGCGGCGGTGGCGGAGCGGTCCTCGGTCGACGGCCACGTGCCGAGCGAGCGGTCGCCCCGGTAGGCCTCGTCGTACTCGGGGTCGCCCGGCATCACGATGCGGACCCCGCCGTCGTCCATGATCACCCGGGGCTGGACGGTCGGGACGTCGACCACCTCGGCCGCCGCCGCCAGCGCCTGGGCCGCCGTCTCGCTGGCCAGCAGGGCGCGGAGCGAGGCGATCGTCGGCGGGAGCATGGTGAACTCGCCGGCCCGCTGGCGCTCCAGGGCGTCGACCGGGCGGATCCACACGTTGGCGATCGTCTCCCGGTCGTCGTGCACCGGGACCTGGTTGGGCGGCGCCGCGGCCAGGAAGAAGCGGGTGTCGTAGCGGCGGGGCGCGCCCTCCGGCGTGATCCAGTGGCCGAAGTACCACATTGTGTCGACGGCGAGCCGGAGGCCCTCCTCCTCGCACACCGACACCAGGCTGCGCTCACCCCGGTCGACGGCCCGCCGGTGGGCGACGAAGCGCTCGGCGATGGCGGGCTCGTCGAGCGACACCAGCTCGCCGTCGGCGCCGTAGGCCAGCAGGAAGCCCGACTCCTCGAAGGACTCGCGGATGGCGGCGATCCAGAACGCCAGGCCGCCGGTGTCGATGCCCAGGCGGGTCGACGCCTCGGTGTCGGAGCGGCCCTGGCACCACCGTTCGAGGTCGTCGCCCCGGTCGGGCGGGTCGACGGCGCCGCCGGGGAACACGTAGGCGCCCCCGACGAAGTCGGACTGGAGGTTGCGCCGCAGCATGAACACCTCCAACCCGTCGTCGCCGTCGCGGACGAGCAGGACGGTGGCGGCGTCGCGCAGCGGCACGACCTCGTCGCTCACCGCCGGTCGCCGGGGCCGAGGATCTCGGTGCGCCGGGGCGGCTGCGGCGGCGTGTCGCGCACGGTGGCGTCGAAGACGTCGCCCGGGCGGGGGCCGCCACCGAACAGCGGCCCGGAGACGAAGGTGAAGCCCTGGCCCATGCGGGCGGTGAAGCGCCGCAGCAGGGCGGCCCGGGCGATCGCTCGGGTGGGCGGGAAGAGGAGGGCGAAGCCGACGATGTCGGTGAGGAAGCCGGGGGTGAGCATCAGCACGCCGGCGACCAGGATCAGGAAGCCGTCGGCCAGCTCCTTGGTGGGGAGGTCGTGGCGGCGCAGCCGCTCGTCGATGCGGCGGATCACCGTCCGACCCTGGCGTTTGATCAGCCAGCTGCCGATGGCCCCCTCGACCAGGAGGAGGGCGAGGGTCTGCCAGCCGCCGATGACGTCGGCCACCTGGATGATGAACCAGAGCTCGGCGATCGGTCCCACCACCAGCACGAGGAGGGCGACGAGCCAGGCCATCGGCTCAGGGTACCGGTGGCGCCCCGTCCTCGGCCCGCGTCGCGGCCGCGACCTCGACGAGGCGGGTGAGGCGGGTGTCCCAGGCCTGGCCGGTGGTGGTCAGCCAGGCGGCGGCGTCGGCCATGGGCCGGGTCTCGACCCGCCAGCGGCGCTCGCGCCCGGCCCGCTCGTCGACGACCAGCCCGGCGGCGGCCAGCTGGTCGAGGTGCTTGGCCGCCGCCTGGCGGGTGACGCCGACGGCCTGGCCGAGGTCGGTGGCGGTGGCCGTGCCCCGGTCGGCGACGGCGCGCAGCACGGCCCGCCGGGTCGGGTCGGCCAGGGCGGCGAACACCGCCCCGACGCCGTCGTCGTCCACCTACAGGGCGGCGAAGGCCGGCGCCGACCGCAGGGCCAGGGCACCGACCTCGAGGTGGAGCATCCGGTGCTCCCACGCCGCCCCGGCGTCGAGGCAGGCCGCCACGGAGCCCCCGGCGAGCGGCTCCTCGACCACGGTGACCCGGCTGCCGTCGCCGTCGTCGTCGACGGTGAGGGTGACCGTCGAGGCGGCACCGTCGGCGGTGGCCCACTCGAAGGTGAGGGCCCGGCCGGCGTCGACCTCGACCACCCGGCCGACCCGCTCGACCCCGTCGTCGTCGCGCACCCGGAGGGAGGCCCCGGCCGACGGGTCGAGCCGGACCTCGCCGCCGAGCCAGCGGGCCAGGCCGGCCTCGGTGCCGACGAGGTCCCAGGCCGCCCCCCGGTCGACGGCGAGGCGGACGGAGCGGACGACACGGGTGGGGGTCTCCATGCAACCGGATGGTTGCACATCTGCCGCCGACCCGTCTACCCTGACCGCCAGACGCAACCAGATGGTTGCACCATCCACGCCGAGGAGGCGACCGTGCTGATCCCCACCGTCATCGAGCGCACCGACCGGGGCGAGCGCGCCTACGACGTCTACTCCCGCCTGCTCCAGGAGCGGATCGTCTTCTTCGGCACCGAGCTGACCGCCGACCTGGCCAACGTGATCATCGCCCAGATGCTCCACCTCCAGGCCGAGGACCCGGAGAAGGACATCCGGCTCTACATCAACTCGCCCGGCGGCGACATGAACGCCCTCTTCGCCATCTACGACACCATGCAGGTCCTCAGCTGCGACGTCTCGACGGTGTGCATCGGCCAGGCCGCCTCGGCCGCGGCCGTGATCCTCGCCGGGGGCGCCCGGGGCAAGCGCTTCGCCCTCCCGACCGCCCGGGTGCTGATCCACCAGCCCCACGGCGGCGTCCAGGGCCAGACCACCGACATCGAGATCGCCGTCAAGGAGATGGTGCTCCTGCGCGAGCGGATGGTGCGGTGCCTCGCCGAGGACACGGGCCAGGACCTCGACGCCATCCAGCGCGACATCGACCGCGACTTCATCCTCCGGGGCGACGAGGCCGTCGCCTACGGCCTGGTCGACGAGGTCCTCACCAAGCCGCCGGCCCCCGGCGCACCCCGCGCCGCCCGCTGAGCGGCGGCCCGTACCCTCGCTCGCATGAGCGAGGACGCCCTGTTCACGGTGCTGGATGACGAGCGGGTGCAGGCCACCGAGCTGAGCCGGGGGCCGTGGGACCCCCGGGCCCTCCACGGTGGCCCGGTGGCGGCGCTGGCGGCACGGGGCCTGGAACGGGCGCTGGCCACCCATGCCGGGCCCGACGACCCCGCCTTCCGCCCGGTGCGGCTCACCGTCGAGCTCGAGCGGCCGGTCGGGCTCGACCCGCTGGTGGTGGCGGTCGAGGTGACCCGGCCGGGCCGGTCGGTCCGCACCGCCGAGCTGACCCTCCACGACGAGGCCGGGCGCCGGCTGGTGCGGGCCACCCTCGTCGCCATCCGGGCCCGCCCCGAGCCGCTCGACCTGTCCGGGGCGGTGCTGCCCGACGACCGGCCGCCGGCCCCGCCGGGCGACCCCTCGCCCACGCCGTGGGTGACCTACGAGGGCCGCGCCTTCCACCTCCACGCCGTGACCCACTCCTTCGTCGAGGGGTCGTTCCTCGACCTCGGGCCGTCGGTCGACTGGATCCGGCTCCGGGTGCCGGTGGTGGCCGGCGAGGAGCCGAGCCCGCTCCAGCGGGTCGCCGCCGCCGCCGACTTCGGCAACGGCGTGTCGGCCGCGGTCCCCCACGCCAGCCACACCTTCATCAACCCCGACATCACGGTGACGCTGGTGCGCGAGGCGGTCGGCGTGGCCGTCGGCGTGGCCGCCGTGACCCGGGTCGACGACGCCGGGATCGGCGCCACCGAGACGACCCTCTGGGACGAGCGCGGCCGGGTGGGGGCGGCCGTGCAGACGCTGGTGGTGGAGCCCCGCTGAGGGGCCTGCGACCGCCTCAAGGTGCCTGGCACCTCGAGGCGGTCGTCCTAGGCCCGGCTGGCGGCCAGGTTCCGGCGCTCGGACTCGCTGAGGCCGCCCCAGATGCCGTGGTTCTCACGGATCTGGAGGGCGTACTCCAGACAGGGCGCCTTCACCGGGCAGGTGCGGCAGATCTCCTTGGCCCGGACCTCGCGGGCGGCCTTCTCGTCACGACGCTCGAAGCTCGTGGGTGGATAGAACACGGCTGAGTGTGGACCTCGGCAGGCTGCTCGAAGCTGCCACTCGTCCTCGACACGCTGTGCGCTCACTAGCGACCCCTTCCGGGTTCGCCCTGGCTACGGGTGCGAACCCACACGGGTGGATGCGGGGGGCCGGGTGCGCCCCCTCGGGAGGCCATCGACGTTAGGACCGAGGTCACACCTCGACAAGGGAAACCTTCGCGAGCGCGACGCTCGCTGCCGCGAGCAGACCCGCCCGTGCTCACCCGTCCGAGCGACGCTCCCGGTGGTCGCGGGCCCCGCCCTCGAGCGGCTCGACCTCGAGCAGGAGGCCGTCGACCTCGATCACCCGGACGGCATCGCCGGCGGCCAGCGGCGTGGCCCGGTTGGTGCGCGCCCGCCAGGGGGCGCCCCGGACCCGGACCACGCCCTCGGGCGAGACCTCGGTGACCGCCTCACCCTCCTCGCCGATCATCCAGCCCCGGCCGATCGTCGGCGTGGAGAAGCGGGTGCGGACCATCGCCGGCATGGCCCCGATCACGAAGATCAGCATCCCCACGATCCCGACCAGCAGCGTGATCCACGACAGCGTGAGCCCGTCGTACAGCGAGAACGAACCGACGATCAGCGCCACCGTCCCGATGCCCGTCCACACCCGGGGCACACCGGTCTGGACGTCGACGGCGTAGGCCAGGACGGTCAGCACCAGCAGGGCGACGGCCCACCCCCGGGCCGGGAGCACGGCCAGGCCGTAGCAGCCGAGCACGGTGCAGCCGGCCCCGACCACCCCGGCCACGCCGATCCCGGCGGTGAACAGCTCGAAGACGATCAGGGCCAGCCCGGTCAGCAGCAGCAGGTAGGCGACGGCGGGGGACGAGACGGTGTGGAGGAGCTGGTCGACGATCGGGAGCTTGGAGAACACCGGGATCGAGTCGCCGGTGACCGTGCGCTGCTGCTGGCCGTCGGGGCCCTCGACCACCTCGGTCTCGACGCCGTCGAGGTCGATCAGGAAGCTGCCCAGCACGGGCGGCTCGCGCTCGACGAGCCCCAGCTCGCGGGCCGTCCCGGCACCGACGGTGCCCCCCTCGATGCGGTCGAGGTTGTCGCGGAAGGCCGGCGTGAAGCGGTCGGGGGCGACCACCGGATCGCCCAGGTCCCCCAGCCGGCCGCCGGGGGCGATGCCCACCTCGCAGGCGACGGCGGCGATCTGGGCCAGGCCCTCGGTGGCGCGGTGGCCGACGTCGACCCACAGGGCCACGGGCACGCGGGCGGTGCGCACCCGCTCGACCAGCTCGGCCAGGCGGGCGTCGGAGACGACCGTCCCCTTGCTGTTGACCTGGAGCACCAGCCACGAGACCTGGGCGTCCTCGGCGTCGTCGATGCTCCGCTCGACGAACCGGGCCAGGACGGGGTCGAGCAGGCCGCTGACGGTCACGACGGCCAGCCGGCCCTCGCCGGCCTCGGCCCGCTCGGCGCACGGGGCGGGCTCGTCGGCGCCCTCCTGGGCCCCCGCCGGCCCGGCCAGCAGGGTGGCGAGGGCGAGGACCACCAGGCCGAGGCCCAGCGCCAGAGCACCGGTCCGCCGAGTGGTGGTCGATAGCCTGCGCACCGAGATGCCTCCGATGTGTCGACGACGGTGACG
The DNA here is from genome assembly GCA_035765045.1 of Iamia sp. Lineage (GTDB taxonomy): Bacteria > Actinomycetota > Acidimicrobiia > Acidimicrobiales > Iamiaceae > Iamia. Next base: position 47,878 of record DASTYI010000122.1, read on the forward strand.
GACGCCGCGGGTGCGGACCCGTTCTTCACCGCGTCCAGGGTCGTCATCGTCGCCGGGAAGGGCGGGGTCGGCAAAACGACGGTGACGGCGGCGCTCGCCCTCGCCGCCGCCCGCCAGGGCCTCGACCCCCTGATCGTCGAGCTGGAGGGCAAGTCGGGGCTGGCCTCGATGTTCGGCCAGGAGCCGCTCGACTACGAGGAGGTGGTGCTGGCCGACGCCTCCGCCACCGGGGGCGGCGAGGTCCGGGCCCGCACCCTCACGCCCGACGACGCCCTGATCGAGTACCTCGACGACGCCGGGCTCGGGCGGCTGTCCAAGCGCCTCGTCAGCTCGGGCGTCGTCGACATGGTGTCGACCGCCGTGCCCGGGCTGCGGGACATCGTCGTGCTCGGCAAGGTCAAGCAGATCGAGCAGCGGATGGCGGGCGGCGACGCCAGCGCGCCGGACCTGATCCTCATCGACGCCCCGGCCGCCGGGCACGCCATCACCTTCCTGCGCTCGGCCCGGGGGCTGCTCGACGCCGTGCGGGTCGGCCCCATCCAGGCCCAGGCCCGCGACGTCCAGGCCATGCTCTCCGACGGCGCCCGCGCCCAGGTCGTGCTGGTCACGCTGCCCGAGGAGACCCCGGTCAACGAGCTGGTCGAGACCGCCTTCAGCCTGGAGGACGAGGTCGGGGTCAGCCTCGGCCCGGTGGTCGTCAACGGCCTCTACGCCGAGGTCCCCGGGCTCGACGCCGACCCGGTCGAGGCCGCCGAGGCCGCCGGCACGTCGCTCCGCCCGGGCGAGGCCGAGGCCCTGGCCGCGGCGGCCGACTTCCGCCGGCACCGGATCGCCCTCCAGGCCGAGCAGCTGGCCCGGCTCGACGAGGGCCTGCCCCTCCCCCAGGTCCGCCTGCCGTTCCTGTTCGAGGCCGAGCTCGACCCGGCCGGGCTGGGCCTGCTGGCCGACGCCGTGCTCGCCGGACTCGCCGCCGCCTCGGAGGGGTCGGCGTGAGCGAGCGGCTCGTGCCCTCCGACCTCGGCGAGCTGGTCGACGAGGCCGAGATCGTCATCTGCTGCGGCTCGGGGGGCGTGGGCAAGACCACCACCGCCGCCGTCCTCGCCCGCCAGGCCGCCCGCGACGGCCGGCGGGCGGTCGTCGTCACCATCGACCCGGCCCGGCGGCTGGCCGACGCCCTCGGCATCGCCGGGATCGGCAACACCCCCACGCCCATCGACGGCGACTGGGACGGCGAGCTGTCGGCGGTGATGCTCGACACCAAGTCGACCTTCGACGCCGTCGTCACCCGCTACGCCGCCGACGACGACCAGGCCCAGCGGATCCTCGCCAACCGGTTCTACAAGAACATCTCCGGCGCCCTGTCGGGCACGCAGGAGTACATGGCCATGGAGAAGCTCTACGAGCTCCAGGCCGACGACGCCTTCGACCTGGTGGTGGTCGACACGCCGCCGACCCGCCACGCCCTCGACTTCCTCGACGCCCCCAGGAACCTCACCCGGTTCCTCGACCACCGCCTCTACCGCATCCTCACCGCCCCCACCCGGGGCGTGATGAAGGCGGTCAACAAGGCGGCCACGTCGTTCATCCGCCAGGTCACCAAGGTGGTCGGGGCCGAGGTCTTCGACGACGCCATCGCCTTCTTCCAGGCCTTCGAGGGGATGGAGGACGGCTTCCGGGAGCGGGCCGACGCCGTGCTCCAGCTGCTCGACGACCCCCGCACCGCCTTCGTGCTGGTCGCCTCGCCTCGGCGCGACACGGTCGAGGAGGCCCGCTTCTTCGCCGCCAAGCTGGCCGAGTCGGACATCCCCGTGGCCGGGCTGGTGGTCAACCGGGTCCACCCCGCCTTCAGCGACCAGCTGGCCGAGGCCCTGCGCGAGCGGTCCCGCACGCTGGCGGGCACCGACCTCGGCGGCCTCTACGCCAACCTGGCCGACTTCGCCCTGATCCGCTCGCGGGAGGACGACCACCTGGAGGGCCTGGCCGAGCAGGTCGCCCCGGCGCCCGTCGCCCGGGTCCCCTTCCTGCGCTCCGACGTCCACGACCTCGACGGCCTGGCCGAGATCGGGTCGCACCTCTTCCCCGACGGCTCCTAGGACCTGCGCGGATGGGACCGGGTCGCGCCGGACATCTCCTCGGCAGGGCCTCGGAGAACAACGCACTGTGCTTCTGGGTCGCCTCGCCTATCGGCTCGGCTCCTCAGCGGCCCTCGGCGATCAGCCGGACCAGCACGCCGAGGTCGGCGATCTCCACCGGCGAGTCGGCCAGGGTGAACGTGCCGCGCGAGGCGGTGCGGAGCACGACCGGCTCCAGCGGGCGCCGGTCGACGCCCTGCACCTCGGCCCACGGCATCGGCGGGTTGCCGTGGACCCACAGCTCGTGGGTGGTGGCCGACAGCCGGGCGAAGTCGACGGTGTCGCCGGCGGCGAGGCGCTGGCGGGCGATCGCCAGCCGCACGACGGTGCCCGCCCCGACCCCGGCCCGGCACACCGCGGCCAGCGGCGAGGACCGCTTCTCGCCCTGCACGCCCCAGCTGCTCCCCCGCCACCGGAAGCGCCAGCTGGCCCGGCCCCGCAGGTCGCCCGGGTCGTCGTCGGTGGTGGGCAGCTCGCTGGTGAACAGCTGCGTGGTGGCGTAGGGCAGCACCACCGTCCCCGTCGCCCCGGTGACGACGAGCCCGCCCTCGTGACGGCGGAGCACCCGGCCGACGTCCCGCCGCCGCCAGCGACCGGAGGGGACCGGCGCCTCCTCGATCGGGGCCCCGACCTCGGCGACGTCGCTGCCCTCCTCCACGACGGGCCCCGGCCTACCCCGGCGCGGCGGCGGTGAGGACGGCGGCGGCGGCGTCCACCGTCTCCTCGACCGGGACCAGCCGGTCGAAGCCGGTGGTGTGGAGCAACCGGGTGAGGGTGGGGCGCCCGCAGGCCACCGCCACCTCGCCGCCCGACTCGCGGGTGCGGCGGATGCCGCCGATCAGGGCGCCGAGACCGGCCGAGTCCATGAACGGGACGTTGGACAGGTCGATGAGCAGGTGCGACGCCGTGGCCACGTCGCTCAGGACCTCGCGGAAGTCACCGACCGTGTAGGCGTCGAGCTCTCCGACCGGGCGGCACAGGGTGTAGCTGTCGGTGGAGGCGACCTCGATCTCGAGCACGGGACTTGGGTCTCCTGGTCCGGGGGTGCGGGCGGGCTGGGGGCGGGCTCCGCCGGGAGCCCCATCAGCGCGGGCCGCCATCGTACCGGGCCGCGACCGACGACCCCGGGGTCGGGGTCGCGGGTCGGCGCCGCGGGTCGTGGCGCCGGCGGGTGCGGAGGTAGGGTCCGACCGTGCGCACCGTGCTGCTCGCCACCGACGCCGACTGGATCGCGGATGAGGTCGACGCCGCCCTCAGCGACGACGACGTCGAGGTCCTGCGCATCCGCACCGGCGCCGAGGTGGTCGAGGTCACCGCCGACCTCGACCCCGACCTGGTCGTCCTCGACCTCCAGATCGGCAACATGGGCGGGATGGCGGCCTGCATGGCCCTCCACCTGGAGGAGGGCGCCGGCCGGCTCGACCCCGTGCCCGTCCTGATGCTGCTCGACCGGCCCCACGACGTCTTCCTGGCCAAGCGCTCGCAGGCCGACGGCTGGATCACCAAGCCGCTCGACCCGTTCCGGCTCCGCCGGGCGGCGCAGGCCCTCCTCGACGGCGGGGAGTGGCACGACGGCGCCGTCGACCCCGCCGCCGACGCCATCGCCCCCTAGCCCGCCCGCTCGCGGCCGGCTCGGTCAGGGCGACGAGGAGCGACCACCCGGCCTGGGGAACGACCGGCAACCTGCGACCCTCAGCGGGCGAGGAGGCCGCTCAAGGTCGCAGTTGCGAGATCGAGATCCATGGGCTGCGCGAGCTAGCGCCGGGCGAGAGCGCCCTTCGCGTTGGAGGCGGCCCCTCCGACGGAGGTAGGGTCACCTCTCCACACACGGGGTGTGGCGCAGCTTGGCAGCGCGCTTCGTTCGGGACGAAGAGGTCGTGGGTTCAAATCCCGCCACCCCGACCAAGACCGCAGGGGGCCGGCGCCGAGGCGCCGGCCCTCGTCGTCGGACCGACCGGGCGGTCGGGGAGGTCACCCGGACGGGTTAGGGTGCGGGCGCCCCATGAAGGACGTGACGGCTCGGGGGGCCACACGTGCGCACCTTGCTCATCAGCTACGACGTGGACCGGTCGCACCAGCGACACCGGCGCCTCGTCGACGCCCTCCGGCGGGAGCCGCACTGCTGGCACTACCTCGACGCCACCTGGCTGGTGCGGACCAGCGAGACCGTGCGTGAGGTGCGGGACCGGTTGGGCCGGTTCGTCGAGGGCGGTGACGAGCTGCTCGTCATCGACGTCACCGGGGCCGAGACCGCCCACCTCGGCTTCTCGACCAAGGCGGGCCGGTGGTTGGAGGACCACATCTGATCTCCCCCGGCTGACCCGGCCGGCGGCTACCGTCGGGTGATCGCCGTCGGGGCGGAGCGCCAGGGCGGTGAGGCCGTGGGATCCGACGGCCCTCGGAGGGACGGTGGTTCGAGCATCCCGGGCACCCAGCCGGTGGCGGCACGTCGGCCTCGTCGTCGCGCTCGCCGCCCTCGGCGCGGTGGTCCCGACGCGGACCCCGATCCCGGCGATGGCCGCCGAGCCGGCCCCGGAGACCGAGCCGACCGACCCGGCCGGACCGACGGAGCCGGCGCCGACGACCGGGCCCGACGACGACCTGGCCTGGGACGCCACGCCGCCCGCCCCCGACCGGACCCCGGCGCCGGCGCCGACCGACACCCCCGACGCCACCCCGCAGCCCCGCCGGGCCGGCGGCCGGGCCGCGGTGGCCGCCGAGCCCGTCCGCGTCCTCAACCCCAACGGCGGCTGGTGCTGGTGGCAGTCGCCCCGCGCCATCGTCACCCGGGACGGCGAGCTGCTCGCCACCTCGGTGCCCGCCCCGCCCGGGGCCGGGGGGCGGCGCCGGGCCAACGACGTCACCGCCTACGACCTGGCCCGGGGCCGGGCCGACGTCTCGACGGTGATGAGCGGGCGCCTCGCCTCCGACGACCACAACAACGGCGCCGTGCTAGAGCTCCCGTCGGGGCGGGTCGTGACCGCCTGGGCCGGTCACAGCGAGGAGCCCTACGTCCACGTCGCCTGGCGCGACCGGGGCAGCGCCACCTGGCAGACCGGGGTCCAGGTCCACCGGCCCGAGGCCGCCGACCCCACCCCGACCCCCGGCTTCGAGCCGGTCGCCAACGTCACCTACGCCAACCTCGTCTGGGCCCCGCAGGAGAACGGCGGGCAGGGCCGGCTCTACAACTTCTTCCGGGGCCGCGGCCACCAGCCCGTCGTCATGGTGTCCGACGACCAGGGCCCGACGTGGACCTACCTCGGCGAGGTCTTCGCCCGCCCCCGGTCCCGCCCCTACGTGCACTACGCCGCCGGCCCCGACGGCCGCATCTGGTTCACCGTCGGGCTCGGCCACCCCCACGTGGCCCGGGCCAACCCCGTCTACGCCGGCTACCTGCGCGACGGCCGGATGTACCGGTCCGACGGCACCTACGTCACCGACCTGGGGCGTCCGGTCGACCCGTCCCGGTTCACGCTGGTCTTCCAGTCGACCGAGACCAACCCGATCACGTGGGCGCCGTCGACGTACCGCTCGTTCGACGACACCGACGCCTGGGGATCGGACCTCGTCGTCGACGCCACCGGCGCCCCGGTGATGACGTTCACCGTGCGCCGGCCCCAGCGCTCACCGGTGGCGGGCAAGATCTTCCGGCAGGACGCCTACTGGGCCCGGCTCGACCCGGGCACCGGGCGGTGGGAGGTCGTGCGGGTCGGCGACGCCGGGTCCGAGCTGTTCGACAACCAGCTCTCCTACACCGGGCTGACGTCGATCGACCCCACCGACCCGTACCGGGTCTACATGGCGACCGACGTCGACCCGGCCCACGGCGCCCCCCTCGTCTCCCGGGCCACCGGCCGGGCCCAGCACGAGATCTGGGAGGGGACGTCGGCCGACGGCGGCACGACCTGGTCGTGGGCCCCGGTGACGGCCGACTCGCGCACCGACAACCTGCGCCCGCTCCTCGCCGCCCGGGACGGCTCGTGGGCCCTCCTGTGGCTGCGGGGCTCGTACCCGTACTACATCGACACCTACGACCAGGAGGTCGTCGGCATCGTCCGACCCTCGGGGGCGCCCCCGGCGGCCTCGACCTTCCGCGACCGGACCGTGGTCGCCCGGGGCACCCAGGCGGTCGTGGCCGACCTCGACGGCGACGGGGCCGACGACGTGCTGACCCACCGCCCCGGGGCGGCGACGGACAGCATCGCCTTCACCGTCGCCGACGGCCGCCGCCACGCCCGCCTCCAGCCGGTCACGGTCAACGGCGCCTACTCGGCGGTGGCCGGCGACACCCGGCGCGACGGGGCCGACGACGTCGTCTGGTACGACCCGGCGACCGGCGCCCTGACAGCGTGGATGTTCGCCACGGGCGGCCGGTCGACCTCGGTGGGCATCGGCTGGGGGCCGAAGGGCGCCCGGATCCGGATGGGCGACCTCGACGGCAACGGCAACGCCGACATCCTCCTCTACGCCCCCGGGCGCAGCGAGATCTGGCTGGCCCGCCGGGCGGGGGGCTGGGAGCGGGTCCCGATCCCGGTGACCGGCACCGGCTACCGGCCGATCGTCGGCGACTTCGACGGCGATCGCACCTCGGACATCGCCTGGTACCGCCCCGGTGGCGGGGCCAGCACCGTCTGGCTGATGCACCCCCACCGGCGCACGTGGACCACCCGCCCGTTCGACGCCGTGCGGGGCGCCTACAGCCCCGTCGTGGGCGACTTCGACGGGAGCGGCACCGACGACATCTGGTTCCCGACCGCCGGGGGGACGAGCCGCTGGCTGGCCCGCGCCGGGGGCTTCACCAAGACGGTGCCCCGCCTCACCGAGGCCGCCGTCGCCGTGGTGGCGACCTCCGACGGGCGGCTCCGCGGCACCCTCGTCGTGTCGGCCGGGCGCACGGTGGTCGACCGGCGCACGCCGTGACGGCGGGATCGGGGTGGTCGGTGTCGGTCGCCGACGGGTAGGGACGGGCCATGAGCCTCCGCTGGCAGTGCATCGGCATCGACACGCCCGACCCCTCCGGCCTGGCCCGCTGGTGGGCCGAGCTGCTGGGGTGGCGGATCACCTACGAGGACCACGAGGAGGTCGTGCTGGAGCCACCACCGGGCTCGCCCGAGGACGGGGTCGCGCCCGACCTCTCCTTCTTCAAGGTCGACGATCCGAAGGTGGTCAAGAACCGCCTCCACCTCGACCTCCGCCCCGACGACCGCGACGCCGAGGTGGCCCGGGCCGAGGCGCTCGGCGCCACCCGGGTCGACATCGGCCAGGGCGAGCAGACCTGGGTCGTGCTGGCCGACCCCGAGGGCAACGAGTTCTGCATCCTGCGGGCCTTCACCCCCGAGGAGCAGGCCGAGCAGACGGGCGAGGCGGTCGCCTGAGGACTTCGGGCCCGCTGTCAACCGCACGGGCGGGCTGACCGTCCGATCGGGCAGTGGAACGCACGACCGATCTCGCCGCCGCTCCCTGGGCGGCGACGACCCCCGCCGACGAGGACGCCCTGCTGCGGCCGCTGCTGCCCGGGCTGTTCGCCTTCGCCACCGCCGTGGCCGGGGACCGGCGCCAGGCCGAGGACCTGGTGATCGAGGCCACGGCCCGGACGCTCCCCCACCTGCGCCGGGGCCGGGTCGACGACGTCGAGCTCTACCTGCGCCGGGCCATCGTCAACGAGCTCACCTCGTGGGGGCGGCGCCGGCAGCTCGAGCGCCGCCAGGCCCACCACGGGCGGGCGGTGGCGGCCCGCGACGAGCCCGGCGGCCCCGGTGGGGTCGACGACCGCCTGCTGTGCGCCGCCCTGCTCCGCCGGCTCCCGGTGCGGCAGCGGGCGGTGCTGGCCCTGCGGTTCCTCGAGGACCGCTCGGTCGAGGAGGTGGCCGACCTGATGGGCACGACCACCGGGACGGTGAAGACCCAGACCTCGCGCGGTCTCGACCGGCTGCGGGTGTTGATGGAGGGCCACGATGGATGACCACGCCGTGATCGAGCGCCTGCGATCGGACCTGCGGGCCCAGCGCCAGGCGACCACCACCACGCCCGACTGGCTGCTCGACGAGGGCCGGCGGCGCTGGCGCCGGCGCCGCGGCCGGCGGGCGGGCGCCGGGGTCGTCGTGGCCGCCGCCGTCCTGGTGGCCGT
>DASTYI010000123.1:0-27915 GCA_035765045.1 Iamia sp.
GCACCCCATCGCCAGCTCGCCGGGGGACGGGGTCGGGGGCCGGTGGGGCTTCGACCTGGTGGTGGGGAACCCGCCGTTCCTGGGGCAGCTGGCGTCGGCCACGGCCCGGGACCCCGAGGCCCGGGCGCGGCTCCGGGCCCGGTTCGGGGCCGTCGCCGGCGGCTACGTCGACACCGCCGCCCTCTTCTTCCTCGTCGCCCTCGACGCCGTGCGGCCCGGCGGGCGGGTCGTCCTGATCCAGCCCGAGTCGGTGCTCGGCGCCGCCCACGCCGGACCGCTCCGGGCCGCGGTCGAGGCCCGGGCGGCCGTACTCGGGCTGCGCGAGGTCGACCGCCGGGCCTTCGCCGCCCAGGTCGACACCTGCGCCCTCCTCCTGGAGCGGCGGGCCGAGCCGGTCGGCGCCGAGGCCTCCGTCAGCTGGTCGCCGATGCTGGCCCGGGCGTGGGGGGTGCCGCCCGTCGCCCTCGACCTCGGGGCCGGGACGATCGGCGACCTGGCCACCGCCACCGCTGGGTTCCGCCAGCACCACTACGCCCTGGCCGCCCACGTGGTCGAGCACGACGACGACGGCCTGGCCCGCATCGCCACCACCGGGATGGTCGACCCCGGCGTCGTCGCCTGGGGGGCGCGGCCGGCCCGGATCGGGGGCCGACGGTGGGCGCGCCCGGCGGTCGACCTCACCGGCGTGGCCGCCGACGACCCGGCGGTCGCCTCGTGGTTCCGGGCCCGGCTGCGGCCCAAGGTGCTCGTCGCCCCGCAGACCCGGGTGGTCGAGGCCGCCGTCGACGTCACCGGCGCCCACCTGCCGGCGACCCCGCTGGTGAGCGTCGAGCCCCGGTCCGGGGGCGAGGACCCCGACGCCGTCCTCTGGCTGCTCGCCGCCGCCCTGTCGGCGCCGCCGGTGACGGCCCTCGCCCTGGCCCGGACGGCGGGCACGGCCCGCAGCCGCCAGGCCCTCAAGCTGTCGGCCCGCCAGGTCCTGGCCCTCCCGCTGCCCGTCGATCGCCCGGTGTGGGAGGCGGCGGCCGCCGCCCTCGCCGCCGGCACCCCCGTCGCCGACCTGGCCGAGGACATGACCCGGGCCTACGGCCTCGCTCCCGACGACCCGGTCGTCGCCTGGTGGCAGGCCCGCCTCCCCTGACTTCCTGTGCCCCCACGTCGCGCATCCGCGCCCCCCACCCCACAAGAACCCACCCCCGCGACCCCCTCCCCACAAGAACGCCTTCTTGTGCCCCCACGTCGCGGAACCGCGACCGTCGGCCCACAGGAAGGCGTTCTTGTGGGCGCCAGGTCGCGGAGGGCTGGAGGGTGCTAGCGGCCGAGGGCGCGCTTGGCCTCGGCGACGACGCCGGCGGCGTCGAGGTTGAGGGCGGCGAGGATGGCGTCGGCCTTGCCATGGGCCAGGTACTGCGTGGGCACGCCCATCACCCGGACGACCGGCTGCTCGGCCCGGGGCCGGTCGACGCTGAGGTCCTCGACCTGGTCGCGGAGGTGCGAGCCGATCCCGCCGTCGCGGTAGCCGTCCTCGATGCAGACGACGGCGGCGTGGCCGGCGGCGTCGGCGACCAGCTCGGGGTCGAGCGGGTGGACGACCCGCGGGTCCCACACCGTGGCGCTGATGCCCTCCTCGGCGAGGACGGCGGCGGCCTCGGTGCACGCCCCGAGCATCTTGCCCACGCCCACCAGGCACACGTCGGTGCCGGTGGCCACCCGCCGAGCCCGCAGGCCCGAGCCGACCTCGCCCTCCTCGACGTGGGGGCACGCCGTCTTGGGCCAGCGCAGGGCGACCGGCCCGCTGGTGATCTCGAGGGCGTCGTGGAGCTGCTGCTGGAGCTCCTGGTACGACGACGGGGCGAAGATCGTCATCCCCGGCACCTTCGACAGCAGGACCATGTCGAGCACGCCGTGGTGCGACGGGCCGTCGTCGCCGGTGATGCCGGCCCGGTCGAGGCAGAACACGACGGGCTGGCCGTGGAGGCCGACGTCGAGGTTGGCCTGGTCGAAGGCCCGGGTGAGGAAGGTGGAGTAGAGGGCGACGACGGGGCGGAGCCCACCCATGGCCATGCCGGCGGCAGAGGTGACGGCGTGCTGCTCGGCGATGCCGACGTCGATCATCCGCCCCGGGAAGCGGTCGCCGAAGGGCAGCAGGCCGGTCGAGTCGGGCATGGCCGCGGTGATGGCGACCACCTCGGGCCGGTTCTCGCCCTCCTTGATCAGCGCCTCGGTGAACGCCGCGGTGTACGAGCCGGGCTTGGCCACGCCGGGCCCGAAGTCGTGCATCCGCTTGATCGGGTCGTTCTCCGCCGGCGGGTGGCCCTTGCCCTTGTCGGTCAGGACGTGGACGACGATCGGCTCGTCGAGCTCGGCGGCGTGGCGCAGCGCCTTCTCCAGCCCGGCGACGTCGTGGCCGTCGATCGGCCCCGTGTACTTGACCCCCAGCGTCTCGAAGAAGACGGGCGGCTCGACCATCTCGCGCACGCCGGCCAGGGCGCCGAGCATCCCCCAGGCCAGGTGGTCACCCACGTAGGGCACCTTGCGGACCGTCTCCTCGACCCGGGCCCGCTGGCGCACGTAGCGGGGGTCGACCCGCACCCGCGACACCGTCTCGGTGAGCCGGCTGACCGTCGGGGCGTAGGACCGGCCGTTGTCGTTGAGGATGATGATGGCCTTCTTGCCCGAGTGGCCGAGGTTGTTGAGCGCCTCGTAGGCCATGCCCCCGGTCATCGAGCCGTCGCCGATGATGGCCACGACCCGCCGGCCCTCGCCGTGGTCGGACTCCTGCGCCACGGCCATGCCGTGGGCGTAGCTGATGATCGTCGAGGCGTGGCTGTTCTCGACCCAGTCGTGCTCGGACTCCTCCCGGCTCGGGTACCCCGAGAGCCCGCCGGCCTGGCGCAGGTGCTCGAAGTCGGCCCGCCGGCCGGTGACGATCTTGTGGACGTAGGCCTGGTGGCCGGTGTCCCACAGGACGATGTCGCGGGGCGAGTCGAAGACGCGGTGGACGGCCAGCGTGAGCTCGACGGCACCGAGGTTCGACCCCAGGTGGCCGCTGCCCACGTTGTCGACGGCGTCGACGACGAACTCCCGGATCTCGGCGGCCAGCTCGTCCAGCTGGTCGTAGGAGAGGCGACGGAGGTCCGCCGGGCAGTGGATCCGGTCGAGGAGCATCGCCGGCCACGCTACCGCTCCGGTCGCGCCCCGTTGCCGTCGGAGGGGTCCCCGGTCTGGCACGCTGGCCCGTCATGACCGGTGACCTGGAGGCGCTGGTGCGGGCGCAGCGGAAGGGCTGCGCCATCGGGGGCTCCGCCCTCTACGAGACGGTGCTCGACGCCGTGCTCGCCGACCTGGTCGCCGGCGGCCCCTGCCGGGCGGTGCTGGCGCCCTTCGCCGACGAGCCCCACGCCCGGGCCACGGTGCTCCGGTTCCTGGCCGCCGTCCACGAGCTGGTGCTGGAGGGCGGGGCGCCGGCGCTGGCCGCCCACTACCCGTCGACCGGGGGGACGCCGGGGCCCGACGTGGGCGACGTCTTCGTCCGGACCGTCGGGGAGCACCGCGACGCCGTCGCCGCCCGGACGGCGCAGCCGATCCAGACCAACGAGGTCGGGCGGTCCGCCGCCCTCCTCGGCGGGTTCCTCCTGCTCGGCGCCACCGGGTTGCCGCTGCGGGTGCTGGAGGCCGGGGCCAGCGCCGGGCTCAACCTCCGCTTCGACCATCTGCGCTACGAGGCCGGGGGCGAGGCCTTCGGGCCCGAGGATGCCCCGGTGCGCTTCGTCGAGCCCTGGGTCGACGGGCGGCCCCGCCTCGACGCCCCGCTGGCCGTGGCCGAGCGCCGGGGCTGCGACGTGCACCCGCTCGACCCGGCCGACCCGGGCCACCGGCTCCGGCTCCGGGCCTGCCTGTGGCCCGACCAGCCCGAGCGCCGGGCCCGGCTCGACGGGGCGCTGGCGGTGGCGGCCGACGTGCCCGCCCCGGTCGACCGGGCCGACGCCGCCACGTGGGTGGGGGAGCGGCTGGCGACCCCGGTGCCGGGCACGGTGACCGTCGTGGTCCACACGATCGTGGCCCAGTACCTCCGGCCCGAGGTCCGCCACGGCCTGGAGGCCGCCATCCGGGCCGCCGGTGAGGCGGCGACGGCCGACGCCCCCGTCGCCTGGCTCTGCATGGAGCCGGCCACCGAGACCGAGGCCGAGGTCCGCCTCACCCTCTGGCCCAAGCCCGCCCCCGTCCGCACCCACGTCCTGGCCCGCAGCGCCTTCCACGGCCCCCCGGTCAGGTGGCTCGCCTGACCTCGCGACGGGCGAAGCGGGTCTCGTTCCAGCGGGTGAGGAGGGTGGCGACGCCGAGGCCGACGGCGAAGGCGGCCAGCCCGCCCACGGCGTCGAGCCAGTAGTGGTTGCCGGTGATCAGGATGCAGAACACGGTGGCCACCGGGTACAGCGCCACCAGCACCTTGGCCCACCGGCGCCGGACCAGCTGCCACATCACGAAGGCGCTCCACGTCGACCAGCCGGTGTGCATCGACGGCATGGCGGCGTACTGGTTGGAGACCTCGGCCACCTCCTCGTCGTCGAACGACAGCCAGCCGCCGTGGACGGCGAGGGTGTCGACCATCCCGTCGCCGTGGCAGTCCTCGACCTGCTGCTCGAAGCAGGCGCCGTACTTCGACGTCGACCCCAGCAGCCGGGGCGGCATCAGCGAGTAGGTGGCGAAGCCGATCAACGCCGCCGCGGTCATCGCCGCCAGGGTCGAGCGCCAGAGCGAGTAGCGGTCCGGCAGCTTCCGGTAGATCCAGACCAGGGCCACCGCGGTGACGACGAAGTGGGCGGTGCCGTAGTAGATGTTCCAGAGGCGGATCCCGCCCATGGCCGGCAGGTCGAGGTACCACCGCTGGAGCTCGGGCTCGAACCACAGGCCGATGGCGTCCTGGACGTCGATGACGTCGCGGGCGTGCTCGAAGGCGATCCGGGCCGAGTCCTCGCCGGCCGAGCCGAACTGGTTCCGGATCCACGAGTAGACGAGGTAGAAGGCGACGACGTAGCCGGCCTCGCGCCACCACCGCAGCCGGCGGCCCGAGGCGGTGGCGGGCGCGTCCCGCCCGTCGGGGGCGTCGTCCTCGGTGCTGGCCGCCGTCTCGGTCACCGAGCCGTGACCAGGTCGTCGGGGTCGAGGACGTCACCCCGGCCCCGCCCGCCGATGGCGAAGGCGGGGGCGCCCAGCAGGCTCACCAGCAGGTTCAGCACGTAGAGCAGGATGCCGAGGGCGACGGCCTGGGCGGTGGGCACGCCGAGGGGCCGGAGGAAGAGGGCGAAGAGCCCCTCGCGCACGCCGAGGCCGGAGATGCTGATCGGCAGCACCTGGGCGATGGCGACGGCCGGGGAGAAGGCGAGCAGGGCGGTCGGGCCGGCGTCGGGGATGTCGAGCGAGCGGGCTGCCATCACCGCCGCCCCCACCAGCACCAGCTGGTAGGCGAAGCCGACGGCGATCACGTAGCCGGCCTGGCGGGGGTGGGCCCGCAGCCGGCCGAGGCCGAGGCTGACGGCGGCCAGGAAGCGCTTCCAGCCCTTCTCGGCGTCGACCTCGCCGAAGCGGTGGGCGGCCACGGCCACGATCACCAGCACGAGGGCGACGAGCGTCCCGCAGGCCAGGCTGAAGGCGATCTGGGTGGCCTGGCCGAGGTCCTGGAGCGGCGGGTTGATGATCAGCCCGATGAACGTGATGATCGGCAGCACCAGCCAGCCGGTCAGCCGCTCGAGCACCACCGAGGCGAAGCTGTCGGGCATCCGCCCGTTGTCCCGGGCCAGGCGCGACACCCGGAGCACGTCGCCGCCGATGGTGGTGGGCAGGACGTTGGCCACGAACTGGCCGGCCAGGTAGTGCGACAGCAGGCGGTTGAAGCGGGCCGGCTGGCCCATGGCCGACAGGACCGTCTGCCAGCGGACCGCCGAGAGCAGGATGCTGAGGAGGGTGAGGAGCATGGCCCCGGCCAGCCACAGCGCCGTCGCGGTCGACCACTCGGGGAGGACCCGGGCCCCCCGCGACTCGATCTTGGTGAGGAGGAAGCCGAGCATGGCGGCGCTGACGACCAGGCGGAGCCCGAGGGTCAGGCGGCGGCGCACGGTGTCGGTCATGGCGCCTCCTCTCGCAGCATCCTCCCTGGCCCGGGGTGGTCAACGGTAGTGCACCCCCCGTTCCCGACCCCGGCTCGCCGGGCGGGGGTGGGCCCCCGGCGAGGGCCGTCGTCGAGCGCCGGTCGCGGAGCGAGCCGAGGGCGAGGCGACCCCGCAGCACGGTGTGCCTCTCCCCGTGGCGCCGCCGAGGCGATGTCCGGCGCGAATCGGCCCGATCCCCGCAGATCTCTAGAGTGCGCGACGTGAAGATCCGGGACGTCACCACCGCCCGGCTCCGCCACAGCGTGGCCGAGGCCGGGTCGGGCGAGCCGCTGCTGCTCGTCCACGGCTTCACGGGGGCCAAGGAGGACTTCGCCGACTTCCTCGACGGGTTCGCCGACCGGGGCTGGCACGTCGTCGCCCCCGACCTCCGGGGCCACGGCGCCAGCGAGGCGCCCGAGGACGAGGACGCCTACTCGCTGGAGGAGATGGCGGCCGACGTCCTGGCCCTCGTCGAGACGCTGGGATGGGAGCGCTTCGACCTGCTCGGCCACTCGATGGGGGGCATGGTCGCCCAGGTCGTCGCCCTCGACGCTGCCGACCGCCTGCGGTCGCTCGTCCTGATGGACACCGGCCATGGCCCTGTCGAGGGGCTCGAGCCCGCCGTCGTCGCCCTCGCCGCCGACGTCGTCCGCACCGACGGGATCGAGCGGCTGATGGCCATCGCCGCCGAGCTCGAGCCGATCCGCCAGCCCCGCACGCCGTCGGAGGTGCGGGTGCGCGAGGAGCGGGCCGGCTACATCGAGTTCGGCGATCGCAAGATGCGGGCCAGCGCGGCGGCGATGTACGCGTCGATGATCCAGCGCCTGGCGGCGGCCGACGACCGGCTCGACGCCCTGCGGTCGCTCGACGTCCGCACCCTCGTGGTGGTGGGGGAGGAGGACGAGGGCTTCGTCGGGCCGTCCGAGCGGCTGGCCGCGGCCATCCCCGGCGCCGCCCTCGAGGTCATCCCCGACGCCGCCCACAGCCCCCAGTTCGAGAACCCCGACCGCTGGTGGAAGGTCGTGAGCCGGTTCCTCGAGGCCGGCCGTCCCGAGCCCGAGGGCTGAGCTCCGTTGGCCGACCGTGAGCGGGGCGGACCGGACGCGGCCCGGGCCGCCCTGGAGGGCCGGACCGTCTGCGTCATGGGCTACGGCGACCACGGCGGCGGCGCCGGCATGGTCGAGCTCCTCGCCGCCGTCGGCGCCCGCATCGTCCTGACCGAGCACCGCCCCCGCGAGGCCTTCGCCCCCGAGGTCCTCGCCCACATCGACGAGGTCGTCGACGTCGCCCACTTCGGCGGGCACGACGACAGCCACCTCGACGGCGTCGACGTCCTGGTCCGCAACCCGGCCGTCCGCTTCGGCCACCCGCTGCTCGCCGCCGCCCGCTCGCGGGGCATCCCGGTCGAGATGGAGATGACGCTCTTCTTCCGGTGGTGGCCGGGGCGGATCGTCGGCGTCACCGGCACGAAGGGCAAGTCGACCACGACCACGCTGGCCGACGCCGTCCTCGCCGCCGCCCAGCCGACGCTCAAGGCCGGGAACCTCCGGGTCAGCGCCATCAAGGCGCTGCTGCCGGGGGCGACGCCCGAGGACACGGTGGCGATCATCGAGCTGTCGTCGTTCCAGCTCGAGGGGCTGGGGGAGCGGCGGCTGTCGCCCGAGGTGGCGATCGTGACCAACCTCGACGAGGACCACCTCGACGTCTACCCCACCGTCGCCGAGTACTGGGGGGCCAAGGCCGCCATCTGGCTGCACCAGGGGCCCGACGACTGGCTGGTGCTCCCCGCCGACGACGCCACCACCGTCGAGTACGTCGCCTCCTCGTTGGCCGCCGCCGGGGTGGCCGGGGGCCGGCGGCTCTGGTTCGCCGACCGCCCCCTCGATGCCGGGGACGAGGGGGCGTGGACGGCGGGCGGGCGGCTGTGGGTGCGCTTCGCCGGCGAGGAGCACGACGTGGTCGGGGTCGACGAGCTCCAGGTCCGCTCGGAGATCGCCGTGCTCGACCTGTGCGCCGCCGTCTGCGCCGGGCTGGCCGAGGGGGCGACGGTCGCCGAGCTGCGCGCCGGTTGCCTCGCCGCCCGCGAGGTCGAGGACCGGCGCGAGGTCGTGGCCGTCGCCGACGGGATCACCTTCGTCAACGACACGACGGCCACCGCCCCCCGGGCGGCGACGGCCACGGTGCGGTCGTTCGCGGCCCACCCCCTGGCCGTCATCTGCGGGGGCAAGGCCAAGCGGTCGGCGTTCGACGCCTTCGCCGACGAGCTGGCCGCCAGCGCCGACCACGTCGTCCTCCTCCGCCACCCGAACTACGACGCCTCCACCGAGATCGAGGCCCTGCTGGCCGACCGGGGCGTCACCGACCGGGTGCACTCGGTCGCGTCGCTGGCCGAGGCCGTCGACCTCGCCGTCGACCTGCTCGGCCCCGACGGCGGCGTCGTCCTGCTGTCACCGGCGGCGGCCAGCTTCGGCCCCTTCACCAACGAGTTCGACCGGGGCGCCCGCTTCCGGGCCCACGTCACCGCCCGCTGGGGCTCCTCACGCTGAGCCACGCAGCCAGCTCGGTGAGGCTGGCCATCACCGGGAAGGCGCCGTCGTCGTGGTCGTCGACGACCTCGTGGCTCCACGTGATCGCGTAGGGGACGTGGACGGCGTGGCCGCCGATCTCGAGCACCGGCAGCACGTCGGAGCGGACCGAGTTCCCGACCATCAGGAAGCGCTCGGGGGCGACGCCCATCCGGTCGACGACCGCCCGGTAGGTGGCCGGGTCCTTCTCCGAGACGATCTCGATCCGCTCGAAGCGGTCGGCCAGGCCCGAGCGGGCGATCTTGGTCTCCTGGTGGATCAGGTCGCCCTTGGTGATCAGCACCAGCCGGTGGGTCCCGGCCAGGGCGTCGATCGCCTCCTCGACCCCGTCGAGCAGCTCGACCGGGTGGGCCAGCATCTCCTTGCCGATCCGGATCAGCTCGGCGATGGCCGAGGTCGAGACCTCGCCCCGGCTCACCTCGATGGCGGTCTCGACCATCGACAGCGTGAAGCCCTTGATCCCGTAGCCGAACAGCTCCAGGTTGCGCCGCTCGGTGGCGTCGTGGAGGGCGAGCACGTCCTCCCCCTCGGGCGTCCACGGCGCCAGGATCTGCACGAACGTCGCCTGCGCCTCGGCGAAGTACGTCTCGTTGTGCCAGAGGGTGTCGTCGGCGTCCACGCCGACGACGTCGATCTCGGGAGGCGGGGGGCTGCTGGTCATGGGACCGAGCAGTGTGCCAGGCCGGGCGGCCGGTTCAGCCAGCGGCCTTGGAGAGGAAGCGCTCGCGCTCGACCACGACCCGGGTGACCCGGCCGGCGGCGACCAGCCCGCAGCGGTCGCTGACCGAGACGGTGAAGGTGAGCCGGCGGCCCTCGACCTTCTCGAGGGTGGCGTCGGCGGTGACCGCCCCGCCGACGGCGGTGGGGGCGAGGTGGTCGATCTGGACCCGCATGCCGACCGAGGTCTGGCCGGCGGAGAGGACCGAGCCCAGGGCGGCGATGGCGGCCTGCTCGCACAGGGCGACGACCCGGGGCGTGCCCAGGACGGGGACGTCGCCGGAGCCGAGGGCCTCGGCGGTGTCGGCCGCGTCGACGTCGAGGCGGGCCTGCCCGGTCAGGCCGGGTCGGACGGAATCGGCGCGGGCGTCGGTCGACGGCACGGCTGCGTACGCTACGCCTCCGGCCCCGCCCGAGGGCAAACACCCTGGTGGAGCCGGTCCGGCGGGGCCGCGCCGGCCCGTCGCCGCCCGTCGGTACGCTGCCCCGATGATCGACGAGGCCGTGCTCTCCAAGGTCCTCGCCACCGCCCTGGCCGGCGGCGGCGACTTCTCCGAGGTCTTCGCCGAGGACAAGCGGGCCACCTCCGCGGTGCTCGATGACGGCCGCATCGAGGAGCTCTCGTCGGGGCGCGACCGGGGCGCCGGGATCCGGGTCATCAGCGGCGACACCACCGGCTACGCCCACACCTCGGACCTGTCGGAGGCGGGCCTGCTGGCGGCGGCGTCGGCGGCCGGGGCGGCGGCCCGGGAGGGCGGGGGCGGCACCAACGTCATCGCCCTCGACCGGGCGACGGTGCGCCACCCGTCGACCGTGGCCATCCTCCCCGAGGACGTCCCCAAGGCGAAGAAGGTCGAGCTCCTGCGGCGGGCCGACGAGGCGGCCCGGTCCGCCGACGGCGCCGTCTCGCAGGTCAGCGCCCGCTACGGCGACAGCCGGCGGCGCATCCTGGTCGCCAACAGCGAGGGCCTGCTGGCGGAGGACGACCAGGTCCGCACCCTGTTCTCGATCGGCGTGGTCGCCACCGGCGACACCGGGATGCAGACCGGGCGCCAGAGCCTCGGCCACACCGTCGGCTTCGAGCTGTTCGACCGTCACGAGGTCGAGGACCTGGCCCGCAGGGCCGCCGGGCGGGCGATCACCAAGCTCTCCGCCCGCCCCGCCCCGTCGGGCGAGATGCCGGTGGTGATCGGCGCCGGGGGCGGGGGCGTCCTGTTCCACGAGGCGTGCGGCCACGGGCTGGAGGCCGACCTGGTGGCGAAGGGCGCCTCGGTCTACAAGGACCGGGTCGGCCAGCAGGTGGCGTCGCCGCTCGTGACCCTGATCGACGACGGCACCGTCGCCGACGAGTGGGGGTGCTTCGGCATCGACGACGAGGGCTCGCCGGCGCAGCGCAACGTGCTCATCCAGGACGGCGTGCTCACCGACTACATGTGGGACCACACCCGGGCCCGCAAAGAGGGCCGGCCCCGGTCGGGCAACGGCCGGCGCCAGAGCTACCAGCACCTGCCGATGGTGCGGATGACCAACACCTTCCTCACCAACGGCACCGACGACCCGGCCGACATCATCGCCGGCACCGATCGGGGCGTGTACGTGGCCCAGCTCGGTGGCGGCTCGGTCAACACGGCCACCGGCGACTTCGTGTTCGGGATGTGGGAGGCGTACCTGATCGAGGACGGCGAGATCACCGAGCCGCTGCGCGAGGGCAACCTCATCGGCAACGGGCCCAAGGTGCTCGTCGACATCGACGCCCTGGGCAACGACTTCGCCATGGGCTCGCCCGGCACGTGCGGCAAGGACGGCCAGGGCGTCCCCGTCGGCGACGGCGTCCCGACGCTCCGGGTCCGCAGCGGCCTGACCATCGGCGGGACGGCGGCATGAGCCGGTCGTCGGGAGCGTCGGGCTCCCCCGATCTGATCGACATCGCCGACCGGGTCGTCGGCTGGGCGGCCGACGGCGAGCAGGTCGAGGCCGTGGTCGGCCGGAGCCGCCACACCGAGGTGCGGGCCTACCGGGCCGACGTCGAGTCGCTGTCGTCGGCCGAGACGATGGGCGTCGGCATCCGGGTCGTCCAGGGCGACCGCCAGGGCTTCGCCTACGCCGCCACCTTCGACGAGGACGTCCTGGCCGAGACGCTGGCCGAGGCGCGGGACAACGCCGGCTTCGCCACCCCCGACCCCCACGTCGGCCTGGCCACCCCCGACGGCGTGGCCGTGCCCACGCTCGACCTGTTCCGGCCGTCGCTGCTCGACGTGCCCACCGAGCGCAAGGTCGAGCTGGCGCTCGAGCTGGAGGCGGCGGTCCAGGCCGCCGATCCGCGGATCTCCGGCGTCGAGTCGGCCGAGTTCGTCGACGCCATGGGGGAGGCGTGCGTGGCGTCGACCACCGGGGTCCGATCCGAGTCGGCGTCGACCGCCTGCTACGTGGCCGTCTCGTGCCTGGCCGAGGCCGACGGGCTCACCCAGACGGGGTTCGGGTTCTCGGTCGGGCGGGAGCTCGACGACCTCGTGCTGGCCGACGCCTCGACCGACGCCGTGCACCGGGCCACCCGCCTCCTCGGCGCCACCAAGCCGGCGTCGATGCGGACGACGATCGTCCTCGACCCGTACGTGACCGCCCAGGTGATCGGGATCATCGGGTCGACGCTCTCGGGTGAGGCCGTGCTCAAGGGCCGATCGCCGTTCGCCGAGCGGCTGGGCGAGGAGGTCGGCTCGTCGCTGGTGACGCTGGTCGACGACGCCACCAACCCGCTCGCCTACACCGCCTCGGCCACCGACGGGGAGGGCCTGGCCAGCCGGCGGACGCTCCTGATCGAGGACGGCGTGCTGCGCTCGTTCGTCCACAACGCCTACAGCGGGCGTCGGGCGGGCACGACGTCGACCGGCAACGCCGTGCGGGGCGGGTTCAAGTCGACGCCGGGCGTGGGCTGCCGGGCCCTGTCGCTGGCCCCGGGCACGGCGTCGCAGCCCGAGCTGCTGGCCCAGGTCGGCGAGGGCGTGCTCATCTCGTCGGTCATCGGCATGCACTCGGGCGTGAACCCCGTCAGCGGCGACTTCTCGACCGGGGCCGAGGGGCTCCGCATCACCGACGGCGCCCTCGGTGCGCCGCTGCGCGAGTTCACGATCGCCTCGACGCTCCAGCGGATGCTGCGCGACGTCGAGGCCGTCGGCGCCGACATCGACTGGTTGCCCATGTCCGCCGCCGGCGTCAGCCTTGTCATCCGCGACGTCACGATCTCCGGTACCTAGGTCGGGCGGCCGACGACCGGTCTGCCAGGATCGACCCTCGTGTCGTTCGTGGAGGCCGTCGTCCTGGGGATCGTCCAGGGGCTGACCGAGTTCCTGCCGATCTCGTCGAGCGGCCACCTGCGGATCGTGCCGGCGCTGTTCGGCTGGGAGGACCCGGGGGCGGCGTTCACGGCGGTGACCCAGCTGGGCACCGTCGCCGCCGTGGTCATCTACTTCTGGAAGGACCTGTGGCGCATCACGGTCACCTGGGTGCGCTCGCTGTTCGACCCGGCGCTGCGGGGCGAGCTCGACGCCCGCATGGGGTGGTACCTGATCCTCGCCACCGTGCCCATCTCGGTCTTCGGGCTCGTGTTCCGGGACCAGATCGAGTCCGGTGCCCGTGACCTGCGGCTGGTCGGCACGACCCTGATCGTGCTCGGCATCGTGCTGTTCGTGGCCGAGAAGGTCGGTCGCCAGGAGCGCACGATCCACGATGTCGACACCCGGTCGGCCGTCGGGATCGGCGTGGCCCAGGCGATGGCCCTGGTCCCGGGGGTCTCCCGGTCGGGGGCGACGATCAGCGCCGGGCTGTTCATGGGGTTCACCCGTGAGGGGGCGGCCCGGTTCTCCTTCCTGTTGTCGATCCCGGCCGTCGTGCTGTCGGGGGCGGCCACGGCGCCCGACGTGCTCGACGGTGGTGGCCCCGGCCTGGCCGAGACGGTCGTGGCCACCGTGCTGGCGTTCGTCGTGGGCTACGCCGCCATCGCCTGGTTCCTCAAGTTCCTGACCAGCCACTCGACGGCGGTGTTCGTGATCTACCGGATCGCCCTGGGCGTGCTGGTGCTCGGGCTGGTGGCCGGGGGCGTGATCGACGCACGCTGAGGTCGGATCGACCAGGATGCCGGCCGTGATGCGCCCGCGCCGTGCCCTTGCCGTCCTGCTCGTCGTCGCCGCCCTGCTCGCCGGGTGCGGGGGTGACGACGACGCCGCCCCGTCGGCCCCGCCCACCGACGACGCCGACACGGCCGAGGACGGCGCCTCCGGTGCCGACGCCGGCGAGCCGGGGGACCCCGGTGACCCGGCCGGACCCGCCGAGGATCCCGCCACCGACGACAGCACCGAGCCCGCCGGTGGGTCGGGAGCGGACGGTTCCGGGCCGGCGGTGCCCTCGGAGGGCTGCGGTTCGGCACCCCACGGCCCGGTCGACACCCAGCGGGTCGACACGACCTCCGACGGGGTCGAGCGGTACTACCTGGTGACCGCACCCGAGGACGAGGAGCCGCTGCCGCTGGTGGTCGACCTCCACGGCTTCACCGAGGGCGCCGACATCCACGTCCAGCAGAGCGCCCTGGGCGCCTACGGCCTGGAGCAGGGCTTCGTCACCGCCTTCCCCAACGGCACCGGGAGCCCGGTGCAGTGGGACGTGAGCGGTGGCGAGTCGCCCGACCTCGCCTTCATCGACCTGGTGATCGACGAGGTGACCGCCGGCCGGTGCATCGACACCTCCCGGATCTACGCCACCGGGCTCTCGATGGGGGCGTTCATGACGTCGCTGCTGGCCTGCGAGCGGGCCGACCGCTTCGCCGCCTTCGCCCCGGTCAACGGGCTCCAGCTGCCGGCGACCTGCCAGCCGAGCCGACCGGTCCCTCTGCTCACGTTCCACGGCACCTCCGATCCGATCCTGCTGTTCAACGGGGGCATCGACACCAGCTCGTTCACCGGTGGCGAGCCCGGCCCGGGGTCGTCGATCCCGCCGGCCGACCTCGATGGCGAGGGCTACCCGGCGACCGCCGCCGGCTGGGCCGAGCTCCAGAGCTGCACCGACCCGACCGACGCCGTGGACGGGCCGGTCGTCGACCGGACCTGGACCTGCCCCGACGGGGCGGCGATGGAGTTCGTGATCATCGAGGGCCAAGGCCACGGCTGGCCCGGGAGCGACTTCGCCCGCCAGATCGAGGGCATCGTCGGACCGACCGTCGACGGCA
The DNA here is from genome assembly GCA_035765045.1 of Iamia sp. Classification (GTDB taxonomy): domain Bacteria; phylum Actinomycetota; class Acidimicrobiia; order Acidimicrobiales; family Iamiaceae; genus Iamia. The sequence goes on from DASTYI010000123.1 coordinate 14,667, forward strand.
TCGACGCCAACGAGCGGATGTGGTTCTTCTTCCAGCGGCACCAGCTCCCGGCCTGACGCCACCGCCACCCGGTGCTGTCAGCGGTCCCACAGCACCGGGAGAGGGGCCAGGGTCTTCCATGCCACCGCGGCGAGGATGGCGAGGATCAGGACGGTCGCGCCCAGCCGGATGACCAGGTCGAGGGCGAAGCAGACGCCGAACAGGACGCGGTGGCTGCTTCCTGATCGCTGGTAGAGATCCAGACAGGGCGAGATCGTGAGGAACTGCGAGAGAGCACGCGTCGTCCCGCCATCGGTGGCCGCCCACGACGGCGAATCATCGAGCGGGAAGCTGGCGGGAGCCGAAGGGTCGGGCCCGGGACCGGACTCGTCGTCCTCCGGACCGTCACCCTCTGCGCGCTGCCCGTCGGGTGCCTTGGGGGGCTCGCCGGCGGTCATGGCTGACCTCCTCGCTCAGCCGAGGCCCAGGTTGCGGATCCGGATCTCCATGGCCTGGACCGATGTCCCGAACCGGGCGGCCATCTCCGGAGCGCCGAGGTGCAGCCACCGGTCGACGAGGTGGGCAGGCATGAGCAGCGCGGCCGCGAACTGGTTGGCGAAGATCTCCTCGACGTCGGTGCCGAGGCCGGCCAGGGTGCTGCGGTAGTCGACCATGCGTCCGCGGCGGACGGATGGATCGCGTCTGATGTAGTGGCCGATCTCGTGAGCGCACGTGAACCGTCGGCGGTTGATGTGGTCAGCGCGGTTGATGGTGATGACGGCTTCGTCGTGGGGACGGAACTCGATGTGGCCGGACTCATCGACCGGCAAGGCGGCCTCGCGTACCCGGATGCCCAGGCGAGCAGCGAGTGCGAAGGGGTCGACGGGCATCGGCTCGTCTCGACTCGCCGTCGTCCACCAGCTGTCGAGCAGGACGGATGCCTCATGCTCCGCTCGTCTGACGGTCCCAGGCACAGCGACAGCATACGGCTCGACGGATGGCAGCGAACGTGTGTCCCATGCGGCGACCGTCTTCGGTGGGGCAATGCTGGGCGGGTTCACGGTGGCCGGAGGGTGGGGACGAGGGGTCCGGTGGTGAGGGCCATGGCGATCTCGGCGGCGACCGGAGCGGGGACGGCGACGACGACCGTCTCCTCCTCGGCCACGAGCACGAGGGCATCGGCGGCGACCACGTCGGGCTCGGTCGGGCCGATCGGCAGGTCGCCGTCGACCCCGCCGCCGGGAGCGCCCCCGGCCACGAGGTCGACCCGGTCGCCGACGGCCAAGGGGAGACCGGGGACGGCGATGGGCACGGGGACGGCCCGCTGGTCGGGGGCGAGGAGCCCGGCCGGGCCGGCGGCATCGGAGCCGCTGACCCGGTCGTGGAGCAGGATCTCCCCGCGGGCGAGGGCGACCAGGGACCGCCGTCCGTCGGGGAGCTCGGCCAGGGCCCCGTCGGGCACGACCGCCCGGGGGAGGGAGCGGACGGTGGCGACCGACGGGTCGAGGGTGTCGCCCACGGCGACCGCCGTGGTGGCCACCACGACGGGCTGGGTCGCGCCGTAGGCGGCTTCGGAGGCGGTGGCTCGCTGGAGGGCGCCGTGGACGAACACGGCGGTGAGCACGGTGAGGAGGGCGGCAGCGGCGTACCAGGGCAGGGCCCGGCGGGGGAGCCGGGGGCGGAGCGGCCGCAGCGAGCGACGGGGTCGGAAAGGGGGCATGGGCGCGTCCTTCCATCAGGGGGTGAACATCGACGGGGGAAGCGTCCGCCTCCGTGCGCCGCGGCACCGGCGGGAGGCGTGGGGCCCGGTGTGCCCACCGGGATCCGTCGGCAAACATGTGTTCGACGGAGGGTCGGTGGGTAAGGCTAGGCCGGCAGGTCGGGGACGAGGCCTCCAGGCGCATCGGCACATGCGCACGACCGGTCATCCGGGATCGCGGCCAGGGCCGCCAGCAGGACCCTTCGGAGCTTGGGCACGTTTGCCTCGAAGGTGGAGAACACCTCGGCCTGGGTCACCGGGGCGATGTCGGGATCGTCGTCGACCCCGGTGTCGTAGTCGGTGATGAGGGCGGCCGAGGCGTAGCAGAGCCCCAGCTCCCGGGCCAGGGCGGCCTCGGGCATCTGGGTCATGTTGATCACCGTGGCGCCGTGCTGGCGGTGCAGACGGGATTCGGCCCGCGTGGCGAAGCGCGGACCGGGGATCACCACGACGGTGCCCCCGTCATGGACCGGGAGCTCACCGGTGGCGGCGCCGGTGAGCAGGGCGGTGCGCAGGGTCGGGCAGTACGGGTCGGCCAGCGAGACGTGGTTGACCGTCGGGCCCTCGAAGAACGTGTCGGGACGGCCCCAGGTGCGGTCGATGGCCTGGTCGACCACGACCAGGTGGCCGGGGTGGAGGTCCGGGTGCAGCGAGCCGGCGGCACACGGGCCGAGCACCCGGGTCACGCCCAGCGAGCGGAGCGCCCACAGGTTGGCCCGGTACGGCACCCGGTGGGGAGGGAGGCGGTGGCCCGGTCCGTGGCGGGGCAGGAAGGCAACGGTGCGCCCCTCGACGGGGGCGAGCTGGATCGGGCCCGACGGCTCGCCCCAGGGCGTCGTCACCGTGACCGACTCGACCTCGTCGAACAGGGCGGTGAGCCCGGAGCCGCCGATGACGGCCAGGTCGGCGGCCGGGACGGTCACGAGCTCGACGACGAGCTGGTGCTGCTCTCCTTCTTGGTGCCCGACGACGAGCCGCTGTCCGAGGAGGTGGACGACGAGGTCGAGCTGTCCGAGGACGACGAGGTGCTGCTCGCGCCGTCGCCGTTCGACGACGAGCTCGAGGACGACGAACCCGACCGGCTGTCGTTCTTGTAGAAGCCGCTGCCCTTGAAGGCGATGCCGACGTTGCCGAACACCTTCTTCACCAAGCCACCGCACTCCGGGCACTCGGTGAGGGCGTCATCGGTGAAGGATTGGTAGGCATCGAACGTGTGCCCACAGTCCTTGCAGCGGTACTCGTAGGTCGGCATCGGCGCTCCACGCGTTGGCACTCGACAAGGGAGAGTGCCAAGAGTACCGGGCCCTCCGGGCAGGACTGCAACACGCGGCGCAGTAGAACAGGGCCGTGCAGACCACTCGCACCGTGACCACCGCCGTCATCCCCGCCGCCGGGCTGGGCACCCGCTTCCTGCCGGCGACGAAGGCACAGCCCAAGGAGATGCTGCCGGTCGTCGACAAGCCGGCGATCCAGTACGTGGTCGAGGAGGCGGTGCGGGCCGGGATCGACGACATCCTCATCATCACCGGCCGGGGGAAGCGGAGCCTCGAGGACCACTTCGACCGCAACTTCGAGCTCGAGTACTTCCTCGGCGAGAAGGGCAAGCACGACCAGCGCGAGCAGCTGGTCGACATCGCCGAGCTGGCCGACATCCACTACGTCCGCCAGGGCGAGCCGCTGGGGCTCGGCCACGCCATCTCCGTGGCCCGCAAGCACGTGGGCGACAACCCCTTCGCCGTCCTCCTCGGCGACGAGTGGATGCGGGCCGACACCGGCCTGCTCGAGGGTATGATCGCCACCTACGAGCGCTACAACCGCTCGGTGGTGGCCCTGAAGGAGGTCACGTCCGAGGAGATCTCCCGCTACGGCTGCGCCAAGCCGGAGCCCGTGTCCGACCGCCTGGTGCAGATCCTCGACCTGGTCGAGAAGCCCGACCCGGCGGTGGCCCCGTCGAACCTGGCCGTGATGGGCCGCTACGTCCTCACCCCCGAGATCTTCGACGCCCTCGAGCGGATCGAGCCCGGCTCGGGGGGCGAGCTCCAGCTGACCGACGCCATCGCCCTGCTGATCCAGAGCCAGGCCGTCTACGGCTACACCTTCACCGAGGGCCGCTACGACACCGGTCAGGTGCTCGACTACCTCAAGGTCATCGTCGAGCTGGCGTCGGAGCGCGAGGACCTCGGCCCCGAGTTCCGGGCCTTCCTCGCCGACTTCGTCCGCCGGCGCGACCTGTAGCGGGCGACATGGGCCGCGGCTGACGTCAACCACGGGCGGGGGCCGGTCGTCTGAGGGGGCATGATCGACGGGACGGTGTCGGATGCGGGTCTGGACGGGCTGAGGGCCGCCTACGACGCCCACGCCCGGCCCCTCCTCCGGCTCGCCGTCGCCCTCACCGGCGACGCCGCCCTGGGCGAGGACCTGGTCCACGACGCCTTCGTCCGCCTCCACCGGGCGACCACCCCGCCGGCGCCGGGAGCGGAGGGCGCCTACCTGCGCCGGATCGTCACCAACCTGGCCCACGACCACCACCGCCATGGCGCCGTCGTGCGCCGCCTGGCCCCTGCCCCCCGGGACCCGGCCCCGAGCGCCGAGTCCGACGCCCTGGGCGGCGACCGGGCCCGCGCCGTCGCCGCGGCGGTGGCCGCCCTGCCCGACCGCCAGCGCGGCTGCGTCGCCCTGCACTACTTCGCCGGGCTGACCGATGTCGCCGTGGCCGCCGAGCTCGGCATCTCGGTCGGCTCGGTCAAGACCCACCTGCACCGCGCCCGGGCCGCCCTGGCCCGCACCCTGGAGGAGCACCGATGACCGACGTCGACACCATCCTGCGCGAGCACGCCGATGCCGCGGCCGCCGTCGAGCCCGCCGCCGACGGCTGGGCGCAGATCGTGGCCCGCCTCGGCGAGGAGCCGCCGATCGTGGTGCCCCTCGTCGATCGTCGCCGGGCCGGGCGGCCCACCCGCCGGGTCCTCCTCGCCGGGGCCGCCGCCGTCGTCGTCGTGGCCGCCGCCATCGCCGCCGTCGCCCTCGTCGGCGACGACGGTACGACCGACCTGACCCCCGCCGAGTCGACGGCGCCCGACGTCACCGCGAGCACGGTCCCGACGACGCCCACGACCGAGCCCCCGAGCCCCCCGGCCAGCACCGAGCCCCCGCCCGACACGACCGGGACGCCGACGACGACCGCCCCGCCCGTGCCCGCGGCGATGCCCGACGAGGTGGTCGCCATCGTCGACACCGACGGCGATGGCCTCGGCGCCGTGGTCCGCCTCGGCACCGTCGAGGGCCAGCCCGACGGGACCGGGCCCGACAGCGAGGTGCGGTCGGTGCTGGTCGAGGACCCGCCCTTCCCCGACGACGCCCCCGGGTCGGCCACCGGGCCGGTCACCCTCGACCTGCTGCCCGACGGTTCGGTCGTCTACGGCATCTGCTGCGAGCCCGCCGCCGGCGCCGTCTACGTCGTCGGACCCGACGGGGGCGAGCCCCGGCTCCTCGGCTACGGCGAGCACCCGGCGGTCGGCCCCGACGGGACGGTGGCGGTCTTCCAGCTGTACACCGGCGTGGGCACGATGGACGTGGCCACCGGGCGCTTCACCCCGCTCCTCGTCGACGGGGAGCCGCTGATGGCCGGGCCCGACGACTGGGCCACCGGTCTGACCTGGTCGCCCGACGGCCGCCAGCTGCTCGTCGACTGGCTCCTCCACGACATGGAGGCCGGCACCAGCGAGCGCATCGTGGAGCTGGTCGACCTCGACGCCGGCACCCGGCAGCGGGTGGCGCTGGAGGGGGCCGCGGGGGGCGAGGCCCACGGCACGTTCCTGGCCGACGGCCGGGTCGCCTTCGTCACCGGCGTGCCGCAGGGCTACGACCAGGAGGCCGTCGGCACCGGGATCGCCGTCTTCGACCCCGCCCGGGGCACGGCCGAGGAGCGCTTCGGCGCCCTGCGCATCACCGGCCTCGACACGACCGCCGACGGCGGCTGGGTCCTCGCCACCAGCGAGGACGGGGCCGTGCGGGCCTTCACCGGCGCCGACCTCCGCGACGAGGGCACGGTCGCCCGGCGAGAAGGTCTCCAGGCCGCGGCCTGGTGAACCGGGGCACGGCGGATCGGTCGCCGGGCGATACCGTCGGGCGCCATGCGCCCGCTGAGCGAGGTCCGTGAGCTGGTCCTGGACCGCTGCTCGCAGCTCGCCCCCAAGGAGCTGCCGCTGGCCCAGGCCCGGGGGTGCGTCCTGGTCGAGGACGCGGTGGCCGACGACGACCTCCCCGCCTTCGCCAGCTCGGCGATGGACGGCTTCGCCGTGCGGGCCGCTGACGTGGCCTCGGCCACCGAGGACATCCCGGTCGTGCTCGACGTGATCGAGACGGTCATGGCCGGGCGGGCGACCACCCGCACCGTCGGGGCTCGTCAGGCGATCCGGATCATGACCGGGGCGCCGGTGCCCGCCGGGGCCGACGCCATCGTGCCGGTCGAGCTGTCCCGCTTCTCCGAGGGCGTCCGCGACCACGACGAGACGGTGGCGATCCTGGCCCGGGCCGAGCCGGGCCAACACGTGCGGGGGGCGGGCGACGACGTCCGCGCCGGCACCGTCGTGGTCCCCGCCGGGACCGTGCTCAACGCCCCGCTGATCGGCGTCCTGGCCGCCACCGGCCGGACGACGGCCCGCGTGGTGCCCCGCCCGCGCGTCGGCGTCATCTCCACGGGCGACGAGCTGGTCGAGGCGCCCCGGGCCCTCGCCACCGGTCAGATCCGCGACTCGAACCGGCCGATGCTGCTGGCCAAGGTGGCCGAGGCCGGGTGCATCCCGGTCGACCTCGGCTGGGTGCGCGACGACGTCGACGCCGTGGCCGCCGCCCTCCACGCCGCCGCCTTCCGCTGCGACCTGATCCTCACCTCGGGCGGGGTGAGCATGGGCGAGGCCGACGTGGTCAAGCTGGTGCTCGAACGGATGACCGAACCGGAGTGGATCCAGATCGCCATCCGCCCGGCCAAGCCCTTCGCCATCGCCGCTGTCGACGGGGTGCCGCTGCTGGGGCTGCCCGGGAATCCGGTGTCGTCGCTGGTCAGCTTCGAGCTGCTGGCCCGGCCGGCGCTCCAGAAGCTGGCGGGCCGGCCGAACCTCGACGGCCTCCGCACGACGGCCCGCACCGGCGCGGCCCTCGGGCGCCGGCCCGACGGGAAGGACCACTACGTGCGGGTCGCCCTCGCCCCCGTCGACGGGGTGCTCATGGCCACCCCGGTCGCTGCCCAGGGCAGCCACCAGCTGTGGGCCACCGCCCAGGCCGACGGCCTCGCCGTGGTCCCCGATGGCGACGGGATCGGTGCGGGGGAGGACGTCGAGGTCCTCGTCCTCACCCCCCATGCGCTCGTCGGGGGGCGGCCGTAGGCTGGCCGGGTGATCCGCCCCCTCGTCGACGGGCACGGGCGCGTGCACCGCGACCTGCGCATCTCGGTCACCGACCGCTGCAACCTCCGCTGCACCTACTGCATGCCGGAGGAGGGGATGGTGTGGCAGCCCCGCCACGAGCTGCTCACCTTCGAGGAGATCGAGCGGCTGGCCCGGGTGATGGTCGAGCGGCTCGGCGTCGGCGCCATCCGGCTGACCGGCGGGGAGCCGACGCTGCGGGCCCACCTCCCGGTGCTGGTCGGCCAGCTGGCCCGGCTCGGCACCGACCTCAGCATCACCACCAACGCCACCACCCTCGACCGCCAGGCGGCCGACCTCGCCGCCGCCGGGCTGCGCCGGGTCAACATCTCGCTCGACACCCTCCGGCGTGACCGCTTCGTCGCGCTGACCCGGCGCGACGACCTCGACCGGGTGCTCGCCGGCATCGACGCCGCCCTCGCCGCCGGGCTGACCCCGGTCAAGCTCAACGTGGTGGCCATGCGGGGCGTCAACGACGACGAGATCGTCGACCTGGCCGCCTTCGGCCGCGAGCGGGGCATCGGGGTGCGGTTCATCGAGTTCATGCCCCTCGACGCCTCGCAGGAGTGGCGGGCCGACGCCGTGGTCTCGCAGGACGAGATCGTCGATGCCATCGACGCCGTCTTCCCCCTCGACGCCGTGCCCCGGGGGTCGGCCCCCGCCTCGTTGTGGCGCTACCGCGACGGCGGGGGTGACGTCGGGGTGATCCCCAGCGTGACCCGGCCGTTCTGCGGCGACTGCGACCGGATCCGCCTCACCGCCGACGGCAAGCTCCGGACCTGCTTGTTCGCCACCGACGAGACCGACCTGCGGGCCCTCCTGCGGGCCGGGGCCTCCGACGAGGCGCTGGCCGACGCCATCGCCGCCGCCGTGGGGGAGAAGGGACCGGGCCACCTGATCGGGCAGCCGACCTTCATCCGCCCCCGGCGCTCGATGAGCCAGATCGGCGGCTGACGGCCCTCTGAGGGCGACCTCGGGTTCGGATCGCCACGGGGCGTAGCATCGGGCCATGCCCGATCGCGGACTGACCCACCTCGACCCGCTCGGGCGTGCCCGCATGGTCGACGTGACCCCCAAGGACCCGACCCACCGGCGGGCGGTGGCCCGGGGTCGGGTGTACATGCACCCCGAGACGACGTCGCTCGTCGCCCGGGGCGGCGTCGGCAAGGGCGACGTGCTGGCCGTGGCCCGGGTCGCCGGGATCCAGGCCGCCAAGCGGGCCTCGGACCTCATCCCGCTGTGCCACCCGCTCCTCGTCGGGGCGGTGCTGGTCAACTTCCGGATCGAGGACACCTTCATCGAGGTCGAGGCCCACGTCGACACCGTCGACCGCACCGGGGTCGAGATGGAGGCGCTGACGGCCTGCTCGGTCGCCGCCCTCACCATCTACGACATGTGCAAGTCGGCCGACCGCTCGATGACGATCGGCGACATCGCCCTCTGGGAGAAGACCGGCGGGCGCTCGGGCGTCTACCGCCGCGAGTCCTCCGACGGGCTCGACGGCCTCGACCGGTCGATCGACAGCGTCCTCGCCGACCACGCCCGGGGGGCCGCCGGCGACGGCCAGGGTGACGGTTCGCCGGGGATGATCGGCCCCGCCGGGCTCGGCGATCCGGCCGAGGTCTGAACGACAGTCCCAGGTCAGACGGTCGCCAGCCCGACCGGCGGAGGCGCACGACCACGCTCCGGGCTGGCTCCCGTCGCGGTTCCGTAGTAGAAACGTCACATTCAGCGCTGGGGTGACGACGAGGTCACCCGAGACGACCCGCCCCCAACCGCTCCTGTGCGCCATCCACCGACGACGGCGACCACGCAGGTACGGTCCTGAGCAGAGAGAGCCGATCTGGAGACATGGGTGTGCCGGTCCTGATCCTCCTGGCCATCGTCTGGGCCATCGTCCTGGTGCCGCCGCTGGTGCGCAACCGGGCCGAGCTCCGCCCCGGCTCGTCGGTCACCAGCTTCCGCCAGGACCTGGCCGTCATCGGCCGCACCACCCCGACCAGCTCGCTCCGCCCGCCGTCGCTGCCCGGCGTGGGCCCGCGCGTCGCCGCCCCCCGCAGCGGTGCGCCCCTGGCCGGCACGCCCAGCGGCCGGGCCGCGGCCCGCAAGCGCCGGCGCGACGTGCTGTTCACCCTGGCCGGCCTCGCCGGGTTCACCTTCCTGCTGGCCCTCGCCTTCGGCGGGGCAATGCTCGTCCTCCACGTGGTGGTCGACATCGCCCTCGGCGGCTACCTGTACCTGCTGGTGCAGATGCGCAAGCTGGCCGAGGAGCAGGCCGTGAAGGTCCGCTACCTGGCCGCCCCGCCGCAGAGCCAGCCCCGCCTGGTCGCCGTCCGCCGCACCGCCTCGGGCTGACCTGCTCGCCCGACGGTCACGTCGGGCCCTCGCCCCGGCCTACCCTGCGCCCGTGGCCGACCCGACCCCTGCCCGCGCCCGGCTCGAGGGCATCACCGACACCATCCGGGTCGGCCTGAGCGCGGCGCACGAAGCCCGCGAGGCCGCCCTCCCGGCCTGCCGGGCCACCATCCGCAGCGCGTCCCGGGCCATCCGGGCCCTCCACCGGGGCGAGGCGGCCGCCGCCGGGGCCCACGCCGCCGAGGCCGAGGCCTCGCTGCGGGTCGCCCAGCGGACCCTGGCGCCCTTCCCGGCGGTGGCCCACGGGGGCTTCCTCCACGACGCCGAGAAGGAGCTGGCCGAGGCCCGGTTGACCGCGGCCCTGGTCGCCGGCGAGCCGGTCCCCGGTCCCGACGAGCTCGGCGTCGACCCGACCGCCTGGATGCGGGGGTTGTGCGAGGCGGCCAGCGAGCTGCGCCGCAACCTCCTCGACCGGCTCCGCGAGGGCGACCTGGCCCGGGGCGAGGCGCTGCTCGGCGCCATGGACGACGTCTACGACGTCCTCTCGCTGGTCGACTACCCCGACGCCCTCACCCACGGGCTGCGCCGGTCGCTCGACCAGCTCCGGGCCGTCCTCGAGCGCAGCCGGGGCGACGTCACCACCACGGCCCTCCAGACCCGCCTCCAGCGGGCCATCGAGGGCATCGACGGCTAGGACGCCGGCGGTCAGCAGCCCTGCATGAACACCTGGACGGTGTAGGTGCGGTTGCCGGCCTTGGCGAAGCCCACGCCGACGTAGCCCCACCGGCGGTCGAGGATGTTGTCCCGGTGGTCGGTCGAGCGCATGTAGGCGTCCTGCACCGACGCCGCCGAGCCGCCGTAGCCGACGTTCTCACCGAGGCTCCGCCAACAGGAGGGCACACCGGCCGACAGCGAGGAGTGCGACAGCTTCCCGTCGCGGGCCAGCTTCTCGGCCCAGGCCTGCGCCTTGGCGTTGAGCATGGGGTGGGTCGGCAGCGACCGCAGGCCCTGGGCCCGCCGGTCGGCGTTCATCTCGTTCTGCACCGCCGTCTGGCCGTCCGACATGCAGCCGGCCAGGGTGATGATGAGGGCGACGGCCAGGGCAGCCACGGCGATCGAGCGTCGGGGGAAGGTCCGCTTCATGCGCCGGCCATCGGCCCGCCTGCTGACGCTCTGAGTGACTGAAGGTCACCCTTCGTGAAATGAATCGCATGGCCCATGCCGTTCGGCCCATGCCGGGTCCAGCGAGTAGGGTGACCGTTCCCTCGGGGGTGTAGCTCAGCTGGCTAGAGCGCTTCGGTCGCATCGAAGAGGCCGTGGGTTCGAATCCCATCACCTCCACTCTCCATCGCTGCAGGTCCACGGCGGCTCGACGGGAGGACCGACGTCGGCTGGCGGCGCGTGTGCCTCAACGACTCGGCGGCGACTTGGCCGTCTGGGTGGACGCTCAGGGGTCAGCGCGACCACCTCGATGCCTTTCGCAGAGTGGACGGGCATCGCTTTGGGTACGACCGGCGCGGCCGGGGATGCCAGCAACGGAAGGACCAATGAGATGCGCGACCTCCCCGACGACATGTGGATCGATGCGAACGGTGCGCCGACCGAGCTCCACCTCGTCGGTGGCGTCGAGATCGTGGTCCACCACGACGACGTCCCCGAGAAGGATCTCACGACCGTCGCCGGCATCCCGTGCACGACGGCGCTGCGGACGGTGATCGATCTCGCCCCGGAGATGACCGACGACGAGCTGCGTCATGTCGTCGACGACTGTCTTTCGCGTCGGCTGTTCAGCATCGAGGAGGCGACGGCGCGGATCGCTGAAGACGACATGCGCCACCGGGTGGGAGCCCACCTGCTCGAGAAGGTGTTGAGGCGGCGTTCGCCCGGCTGAGGCCAGTCCCTCGGTGGCGTCAAGCGGTCAGATGCGGAGGTGACCGGCGAGATCAGGCACCGACGTGGTGGCGATCTTCAACACCTGATCGGGGTCGATCCGGTGGTAGTGGTGGGCCTGCAGGATCCTGAGGGCGGTGATGCCTCGCCAGGCGACCTCAGGGTGCTCTGCTCGGCAGGCGTCGGACAGGGTGTTGCTCGCCTCGCCGATGATCTCGAGGAGCCGCTCGGCCGCTCGGATGTGCAGGACGCTGCTGCGGAACGTGTCTCGCCCCACCGCCGTGACCTCCGCCAGCTCCGCTGCGGCGTCGAGGATGTCGGCGATGCGCTCCTCGTCGGAGCGGCTCAAAGGGGGATCGCCTCGCGGCGGATGTGGTCGTCGCGGTCCTTCAACCCGCCGGCGGAGATGACGTCGACGAACGTGGGCGGCGCGTCGATGGCTTCAGACCGACGAACGTCCTGGTCAGGCAGTGATGCCGTGGGCTCCAGTCCCATCACCTCCACTCTCCTCAGGTGGCTCCGCCCCGAGGGCGCTGGTCCAGGCCCCCGTGTCGAGCGGGCTCGCGGGTCAGCGGGGAGGGGTCGGGCGGTAGGCGTGGAGGACGGCGCCGGTGGCGAAGACCTCGGTGTCGACGAGATCGACGGTCCCGGCGCTGGCGGCGCGGAACAGGGGCTCGCCCTCGCCCTTGATGATCGGGAAGGTGGCGATCCGGTACTCGTCGAGCAGGCCGGCGGCGGCGAGGGCGTCGGTGAGCCGACCGGTGCCCCAGATGAGGATGTCGCCGCCGTCGGCCTGCTTCAGCCGGTCGACCTCGTCGATCAGGTCGGCTCCCGGGATGACCACGGTCGGTTCCCACACCGACGTGTCGACCGGTTGGGAGGCGACGACGTGGTGGGTCATGGCGTTGACGTGGTCGGCGAAGGGGTTGCCGCCCATCGCGGGCCACGACTGCGCCATCCCCTCGAAGGTGCGGCGCCCGAGGAGCAGCGCGTCGGCGGCGAGGTGCATCTCCATGAGGTAGCCCTGGAGCTCCTCGTCGGAGTACGGGAACGACCACTCGTTGGGGTCGTCGATGAAGCCGTCGAGGGTCGAGTGGGTGAAGTTGATGACCTTGCGCATGGGCGGGCAGCTCCTGCTCGGTGGGGGATGGGCGGGTCGGGATCAGGCGGGTGAGGTGGGTCGGTAGACGTGGACGACGGCGTCCGTGAGCCGACCGGTGCCCCAGATGAGGATGTCCCCGTCGTCGGCCTGCTCGAGCCGGCGGACCTCGTCGATCAGGTCGGCTCCCGGGATGACGACGGTCGGTTCCCACACCGACGTGTCGACCGGTTGGGAGGCGACGACGTGGTGGGTCATGGCGTTGACGTGGTCGACGAAGGGGTCGCCGTCCATGGCGGGCCAGGCCTTGGCCATGCCTTCGAACGTGACCCGCCCGAGGAGCAGCGCGTCGGCGGCGAGGTGCATCTCCAGCTCGTCGGCCCGCAGCTCGTCGTCCAGGTACGGCAACCACCACTCGTGCGGGTCGTCGATGAAGCCGTCGAGGGTGGCGTGGGTGAAGGCGATGATCGTGCGCACGGCAGCTCCTCCCGGTGGCTGACGGCCGCGGGGACGCGGTGCGTCGGACGCCGGGCGACGGCAACGTAGGGATGTCCGCCGCCTCGGTCTTGTACGGAAGCGACAGGCGCCCGGTGTCCGGGGCGCCCTAGGTGTAGTTCCTAGGAGCGTTCGTCAGCCTTGAGGAGGCTGGCGGGGGTCCTCTTGCCGAGGGTGCCGTGTGGGCGTTGGGTGTTGTAGTAGTCGAGCCAGGGCGCCAGGGCCAGGGTTCGGTGGTCGCTGTTGCGG
>DASTYI010000124.1:0-2336 GCA_035765045.1 Iamia sp.
GTCGGCGCGCCCCGCCCCAGCGCCCGGGCGCACGCCCGCCCGACCACGACGACCCACGCCCCCCAGGCCGCCAGGGCGGGCAGCCCGCCGGCCAGGGCCACGTCGAGCGGGGCGCTGTGGGCCCGGTCGGGCTGCGGGTCGCGGCCGTGGGCGATCTCGTAGCGCTCGTCGACCCCCTCGGCGAAGGCGATCCGGTACCCCTCGGGCCCGACGCCCAGCACCGGGTGGTCGGCCAGGACCCGGGTCGCCACCCGCCACTCGTCGAGCCGGCCCTGCCCGCCGGGGGCGTCGGCGTCGCCCAGCGCCAGCAGCCGGGAGCCGGCCGGGGTCAGCACCAGCACGGCGCCGGCGACGACGACGAGCGCCACCGCGGCCATCCCCGCCGCCCCCCGCCGGGCCCGCACGGCCGCGGCGACGTCGCCCCGCCGGGCGGCGAGCACCGCCACCGCCGCCGCGGCCAGCCCGAGCCAGGCCGACCGGGCGCCCGACCCGACCGTGGGCACGGCCAGGGCGACGACCGCGGCCCCCGCCGCGGCCCGCCACGCCCGGGGCTGGGCCCGGTCGAGGGCCAGCCCGGCGACGGCGGGGAGGAGCAGGGCGCACACCGCGCCGAGGAAGGCCGACGAGCCGAGGGTGCCGGTCAGGCGGGTGCCGACGTCGAGCTCGTCGGGCTCCCAGCCGAGGGCCTCGGCCCACCCCACGCCCCCGACCCCGAGCCCGGCGACGACCAGGCCGCGGCCCACGACCACCAGGCCACGGTCCGGGTCGAGTCCGGCGCCGGCGACGAGGGCGACCACGGCGAGCACCCAGAGGGCGACCCCGGCGTGGCGCTCGGGCGTGCCCGTCCAGGCGTAGAGCGGGTCCCGGCCGACGGCCGCGGCGACGGCCATGACCGCCACCAGCGCCCCGCCGGCGAGCAGGGCGGGCCGCACCGCCCGGGGCAGGGGCCGGCGGCCGAGGGCCAGGGCGGCGACGACCGGGATCGCCACCGAGACGACGAGCCCGCGGAGCGGGCCGAAGGGGTACCAACCGGCCGGGTCGACGGCCAGGAACGTCGCCGGGGCGACGATCGCCGCCCCCACCGCCGCGCCCGCTCGGTCGACCATGGGGGCGGGAGCGTACGACGACGGGCGCCGCCGACCCTCGTCACCTGATGGGGTGACCGGGCCGACGCCGGCCGGGGGCGAGGGTTGGCAACCCGGCTTCGGGGTAAGCGGGACCCCGTGCCCACGTCGCCCACCCCCCGTCGCAGCACCCCGTGACCACATCCGCCCTCACCGACGAGATGGCCTCGACCATGCGCCGGGCCGAGGGGGCCCTGGCCGAGAGCCGCCGGGTCGGCTCACGCAACCGGGCCTGCCGCCGCCACGTCCGCCGCACCCTCGACCAGGTGACCGAGGCCGTGGACGTGCTCCAGGCCCGGCGCACCGTCCCCCGGGGCGACGACGCCCGCGACTGGAGCCGGCGCCCGGGCGTGCCCCTCCCGATCTGGCTGCTCCACGTCCGCTACGCCCGCTCGGGCAGCGCCGAGGACCTCGGCGCCCTGGTGGCCGAGTACGAGCAGTACGCCCTCTCGCTGGCCCGCCGGCTCCGGCGCGACCGCGAGCCGAGCGACGACCTCGACCAGGTCGCCCGCGAGTCGCTCGTCGTCGCCCTCCAGCGCTTCGACTGCGAGCGGGGGCTCCCGTTCCCCGCCTTCGCCACGCCGACGATCCTCGGCGCCCTCCGCCGCCACTACCGCGACCACGGCTGGAGCATCCGGGTGCCCCGCAAGGTCCACGAGATGGCCGTCCCCGCCCGCGAGGCCACCGACCGGCTCACCACCGAGCTGGGCCGGCCGCCCACGGCCGACGAGGTGGCCCAGGAGCTGGGGATCGAGACCGCCGACCTGCTCGCCACGCAGCAGGCCGCCGCCGCCCGCACCCCCGCCTCGCTCGACTCGACCCCCACCGTCGACGGGCCCAGCCAGCACGAGGTCATCGGCGACGACGACCGCAACCTGCTGGTCGCCGAGGACCAGGTCGTCCTCAGCCAGGCCATCGAGCACCTGGGCGAGCGCGACCGCGACGTGATCCGCCTCTACTTCTTCGAGGAGCTGACGCAGTCGCAGATCGCCGAGCGCTACGGCGTCAGCCAGATGCAGGTGTCGCGGTGGATCGCCAGCATCGTCAAGCGGCTCCGCAGCCACATGCAGGCCTAGGTGTAGTTCCTAGGAGCGTTCGTCAGCCTTGAGGAGGCTGGCGGGGGTCCTCTTGCCGAGGGTGCCGTGTGGGCGTTGGGTGTTGTAGTAGTCGAGCCAGGGCGCCAGGGCCAGGGTTCGGTGGTCGCTGTTGCGG
>DASTYI010000125.1:0-14348 GCA_035765045.1 Iamia sp.
GCTCGCGAGGGCGAGGGTGACCTCCTCGTTGGCCGGGTCGAGCTCGAGGGCGAGGCGCAGCGAGGGGATGTCGCCGAGGGCGAGCAGCCGGGCCACCTCGCCCTCCTCGGCGGTCGGGAGCAGCCCGTCGACGAAGGCCTGGACGGCGTCGCGGCCCTGGGCACCGACGAAGCTGTCGATCACCTTGCCGTTGCGGAGCCCGTAGACGGCGGGGATGCCCTGGACCCGGAAGGCCTGCGAGACCTCGGGGTTCTCGTCGACGTTGACCTTGGCCAGCACGACCGAGCCGTCGGTGGCGTCGACGACGTCCTCGAGGATGGGGCCGAGCGTCCGGCACGGCCCGCACCACGGCGCCCAGAGGTCGACGACGACGGGCACCTCCTTCGACCGCTCGATGACGTCCTGCATGAAGGTGGCGTCGGTGACGTCGACCATCCGGGCCTCCGGTGTCGGTGGGGGAACGGACCCACGCTACCGGCGTCGCCCCGTCCCACTAACCTGCTCGCCGTGGTTGACAGCCAGGGGGGGAGGGGTGGACCTCTCCACGCGCTCCTCACGGCGATCGACATCGGTGACGAGCCGGTGGCGCGCGACATCATCACCCGCCACCCGGAGCTGGCGCCGACGCGGGCCCGGGGCGCGTCGGCGGTGCGGTTGGCCGCCTACGCCCACATGGCCGGCCTGGTCGACGACCTGCTGGCCGCGGGGGCGCCGCTCGACGTCTTCGACGCCGCCGCCCTGGGCCGGACCGAGGTGCTCCAGGCCCTGCTCGACGAGGACCCGGCCCGCCGCGACGTCGAGTCCGAGGACGGCTTCACCCCGCTCCACCTGGCCGCCTTCTTCGGCCACGTGAAGGCGACCGAGCTGCTGCTCAACCGGGGCGCGCCGTGCGACCCGGTGTCGTCGAACCCGCTGGCCGTGCGCCCGATCAACTCGGCCGCCGCCGGGTCCCACGAGGTCGTCGTCCACCTGCTGCTCGACCACGGGGCCGACGCCGACGCGGCGATGAGCGACGGTTATCGGCCGCTCCACGCCGCCTCGCACAACGACCGCCCGGCGATGGTGCGGCTGCTGCTGGAGCGGGGCGCCGACCCCAACGCCCGCAACGACCGGGGCGAGACGCCGGCCGACGTCGCCGTGAGCGACGAGGTCCGGGCCATCTTCGCCGGGCTGTAGGCGGGGGGTCAGCCGGCGGGCTGCTCGACCAGGCGGGCGAGGCGGGGCCGCGAGCGGTCGATCTCGTCGCGCAGGAGGCGGTCGGCCAGCGGGGTGAACATGGTGCCGCCGTAGTGGAGCCGCATGACCAGGCGGGTGGCGCCGGCGCCGGTGGGGGCGAGCTCGGCCCGCAGGATCCACGGGGAGTGCGACCGCCCGTCGTGCTCGCGCCGCTCGAAGGTGGCCCGCTCGGGCACCTCGTGGACGGTGCGCACCATCCGCAACCGCTTGGCCCGGGCCAGCGGACCGATCCGGGCCCGGAGGTCGATCGACCAGGCCGGGCCCTCGTCGTCGGGGTGGGCCGTGGCCGGCTCGGCCCGGCTGACCAGGCCCAGCCACTCGGGATAGCGGCCGAGGTCGTCGATCCAGGCGAAGACGGCGTCGGGCGCGGCCTGGGCCTCCATCTCGGCGGTCACGTCCACGCCGGCCAGCATGTCAGGGCCGGGGCACGTGGCCGGGATCGTCGCGTCGGGCGTCGAGGGCGTGGGGCCGGACGACGGCGAGCACGCCGGCGGTGACGGTCACCCCGGCGGGGGCGGCGACCACCTCGTTGCTGACCCCCCAGGTCGAGCCGAAGGGCAGGTGGGCGTCGACCAGCGGCCAGCGGAGGCCGGCGGTGGTGACCCCGTCAACGCCGCCGCCGAGGGGGACGAGCGACACCAGCTCGCCGACCCGGCCCTCCACCGTCGCCCCGTCGACGGTGACGGCGACCTGCGCGGCGCCCATCCACGCCTCGACCCGCCGGCCGGGGGCGGCGACGGCGGCCAGCGCCCCCATCGTGGCCAGGGCGTGGTCGAGTCGCCCGCCGTGCCCGCCGACGAGCACGAGCCGCTCGGCGCCCCTCCCCCACGCCGCGTCGAGGGCCAGCTCGACGTCGGTGGCGTCCTTGTCCCGGGGCAGCCGGACGACCTCGCCACCGGCAGCCTCGACGGCGGCGACCGTCGCCGGGGCGACCGAGTCGAGATCGCCGACGAGGACGTCGACCCGGAGGCCGAGGGCGGTGGCGTGGTCGGCCCCCGAGTCGGCCGCCACGACCAGGTCGGCCGGGGGCAGGACGAGGCCGGGGTGGGGCGGGTCGCCCCCGGTCACGACCAGCACCGTCTGCATCGACGCAACCTACGCTGGCACGATGGCGCTGCCGCTGGACCCCCGGGTCGTCCTGCGGGCCGCGGTGCGGGCGGCCCAGCCCCCCGGGGAGGGCTCGCCGGCCACCGCCGCCGACCTGGTCGACGTGACCAGCCCGGATCCGGGCCTGTTCGGGCCCGACAGCGTGGCCTGGCGGCTCCACGGCGACGCCGCCACCCTGATCGGCGGGTTCCGCTCGCTGCTGCTCCAGGCCCTGCACCCCTCGGTCATGGCCGGCGTGGCCCAGCACTCGTCGTTCCGCGACGACCCCTTCGGGCGGCTGGAGCGCACGTCGCGCTTCGTGGTGGCGACGGTCTACGGCACGACCGCCGATGCCGAGCGGGCCGCCCGCACCGTCCGCCGGGTCCACCGCCGGGTCCGGGGCACGACCGCCGACGGCACGCCCTACGACGCCGCCGATCCCGAGCTGGTGGCCTTCGTCCACGCCACCGAGGTCGACTCCTTCCTCGCCGCCAACCGGGCCTACGGCCGCGACCGGTTGGACCGGGCCGCGGCCGACGCCTACTGCGTCGAGATGCGCCGGGTGGCCGACCTGCTCGGCTCGGCCCCGCTGCCCGACACGGCGGCGGGCACCGAGCGCTGGCTGGCCGAGCGCCGCCCCGACCTCCGCCTCACCGAGGACGGCCGGGCCACGGTCCGCTTCCTGCTCAACCCGCCGCTGCCCGTCCTGGCCCGCCCGGCCCACGCCGCCGTGGCCAGCGCCGCCGTCGGGTTGCTGCCGTGGTGGGCGCAGGCCGCCCTGCGCCTCCCGGCCCTGCCCCCGGTCGACGCCCTGGTGGTGCGGCCCTGGGTCAACGTCGGGCTGGCCGCCTTCCACTGGGCGTTCCCGCCCGACGCCTCGCCGCTGCGGGCCGCCCGGGCGGCGGCGGTCACAGGCTGAACTGCACCGGCACCGGCTCGACCAGCGCCAGCAGCGGGTCGCCGGAGCCCATGGGCGAGTCGATCCTGACGCCGCAGCGCCGCGGTTCGGTGCAGGTCTGGCCGTAGCGGAGCGGGTCGGCGGCGGGCATGGTGATCGTGGCCACGCCGTCGGCGCCGGCGACCATCGTGTCGAGCGAGGTCGCCTGGCCGCACTCGTCGCTGGCGACGTTCCCACCCAGGGTGCAGGCGAAGATCAGGACCTCCTCGCCGGGGACGACCCCGCGGGCGGTGACGGTGACGGGGTCGCCGGGGTGGAGCCCGGTCGTCGGGCTGACCTCGAGGGTGGGCGGCTGGGGCGTGGGCACCGTGGCGTCGAAGGCGAGGGGGACCAGGCCGGTGGAGCGCCCGTCCTCCCTCGTCGTCGACAGGGTGCACGCCACCACGGCGCAGTCCACGAGGTCGTCGTCGTACCGGAAGGCCCGCCACACGGGGACCTCGACGCGGAACGCACCGCCCTCGGTCGGCACCTCGGCCAGGGGCCCCTCGCCCAGGGGGATCCGGGTGCAGCCCACGGTCTCGGGCGTGGGCCCGCAGAGGAGGGCAGCGCTGACCGGGCCGATGAAGCCCTGCCCGGTCACGGTGACGACCTGCCCGTGGGTCAGGGCGGTGGCCGGCTCGACGGTCAGGGTGGGGTCGGCCTCGTCCTCGATCGGGGTGAAGCCGATCCCGGCCAGGCCGACCAGCTCCGGGGGGCGCGACGGCGACCCCCGGTCGACGGTGACCCCGATGGCGCACCCCCGGGGGTCGGGCCGGGCGCAGTCGACGACCCCGTCGCCGCCGGAGAGGTTCACGATCCGCTCGACGGCGAACGGGACGTCGATGCGCCCATCGGTGGGCGTGAGCAGCTCGATGACCGCGGGCGACTGGCAGCCACGGCCGGAGGGGGCGGCGTCCATGGCGTCGCCGGCGCACATCACCACCTCGACGTGCTCGCCGGGACCGACCGCCAGCCCGGTGACGACGACCCGGACCTCGTCGCGATCCTCCAGGCCCTCGGCCGGGGTGACCGTGATCGCCAGGCCCTCGGACTCCCCCGGCACCGGGCCGGCGACGGTGGAGGACGTCGTGGTCGGCGGCCCGGCGGTGACCGGGTCGTCGCCGTCCCGGGTCACGACCACGGCGGCGACGCCGAGGACGACGACGAGGCCGGCGGCCACCGCCAGGGGCCGACCGGGCCGGCGCCGCGGCGGTGCCGTCCCGATCCGGGCCAGGACGGCGGGGGCATCGGTGTCGGCCCGGACCTCGGCGAGCAGGTCACGGGCGGCCCCCCGGAGGACGTCGTCGACGGTCACGGCTGCTCCTCGGTGTCGGTGCCGAGCCGGGCGGCCAGCGCCGCCCGACCCTGGTGGAGGTGGGCCTTGGCCGTCCCGGGCGCGCAGCCCAGGCTCTCGGCCAGGGCGGCGACGCTCTCGTCGGCCAGGTAGTAGAGGACGAGGGCGGCGGCCTGCTGGCGGGGCAGGGTGCGGACCACGGCCCACACGTCGGCCGACACCACCGGGTCGGCCACCGGGTCCCCCGCCGGGCGCTCGGGTCGGGTGGTCAGCCGGATGACGGCCCGGGTCTCGGAGCGGCGGCGCCGCCGGGCCGACGTGGCCAGGTTGAGCGCCACCCGCCGGCACCAGGCCCCGGGTCGCTCGTAGCGCCCGACCACGTCCCACCGCCGGTAGGCCCGGAGCAGGGCCTCCTGGGCCACGTCCTCGGCGTGGCCCCGATCGCCCGACAGGGCCTGGACCATGGCGACCAGGCGCGGGTACTCGTCGGCGAAGAAGGCGCCGAAGGGCTCCGGCCCGACGGTCTCGGTCACGGCTGGCGGGCTCCCCTCGACGGCCCTGGCCCGGTCCGGGGCGAAGGTCGGCTGCGTCACGACCCTGACACACGCACCACGGGCTCGATCGGTGTAGTCGGGGCGGCGGGCGGCTCGGGCCGGCGGGCGTCGAGCCGGGCGCAGAGGGCCAGGCTGGCCACCACGAGGACCGACCCGGCCACCTGGGCGGCGGTCACCGCCTCCCCGAGCAGGGCGACCGAGAGGGCCACGCCGAACACCGGGATCAGGGTCAGGTGGGCGGCGGCCCGGGCGGCCGAGATCCGGGTGACGGCGGACAGGTAGAGCCAGAACGGGAGGGCGTAGCCGAGGACGCCCGACCCGGCCGCCCACGCCAACCCGCTCGCCCCGGTGGGCAGGCCACCGGCGTCGGCGACGAGCACCCCGGCCACGGCGGCGACGGCCACGAAGCCGAGGGCGCAGGCCTGGTGGGCCAGGGCGGTGCCGAGCGGGCCGGCCTCGTGGACCCGGCGCGACGCCAGGACGCCGTAGGCGGCGGCTGCCACCACCCCGGCCACCACGAGCAGGTCGCCGGCCAGCGACCGGCCGTCGGTCGACGGGGCCAGCGACACCAGGGCGGCGCCGGCGGTGGCCCCGGCGACCACGCCGAGGAAGGGGGCGGTCGGCCGCTCCCGGAGCAGCAGCCAGGCCACGGCGGGGACCAGGGCCGGTTCGAGGCTGCCGAGCACGCTGGCGCTGGCCGCGCTGGTGAGGGCCAGGCCGGCCAGGGCCAGCAGGTACGGCAGGCCCGGTTCGAGCAGGCCCAGCCAGCCGTGGCGCCACGCCCCCCGGGTCGGCGTCCGGGTGACGGCCACGGCCACGCCGAGCACCGCCACCGAGGCCGCCATCTGCACGACGAGCAGCGACGAGGCCGACGCCCCGGTCACGTCGAGGGCGTGCTCGCTGGCGACGACGCCGCCGGCCCACGCCGCCGCGCACCCGACCATCAGGGCGGTGCCCCGGCGCCGGGCGGTCACGGGTCCTTCCCGACCGCCAGGGTCACCGGGCACCGGTCCTGCGGGCAGACCCGGTCGTCGCACAGGCGGCAGAGGTGCTCGCCGTCCTCGTCGGTGCCGGTGGTGAGGCCGAGGAGCCGGTCGAGCAGGGCCTCGCCCCCGGGCCCGAGGGCCTCGGCGAAGGGGGCGAGCCAGCCCTCGCGGGCGGCCAGCTGGGCGGTGAAGGCGCCCTCGCCCTCGGCGGTGAGGTGGAGCCCGACGGTGCGCCCGTCGACCCCGGCCCGCCGCTCGACCAGGCCCCGGGCCACCAGCCGGTCGACCACCCGGACGGTGCCGGGGTGGGTGATGGCCAGGGCGACCCGGACCGAGGCGATGCTGCGGCCGGGCTCCAACCCGATCACGTTGACGGCGGCGGCCTCGGTGTCGGCGAGCCCCGACGCCTCCCCCATCGCCCGCCGCTGGCCGTCCGAGAGCGCCACCCCGAGGGCCCCGACGAGGTTGACCAGCCGCTGGGAAACCATGAGTCGATCATATGACTAGATCATCTATCTGTCCACGGTACGGTCAGGGCATGCGTCGCACCCTGTTCGCCGAGGAGCACGACCAGTTCCGTGCCAGCGTCCGCTCGTTCGTGGCCAAGGAGGTGGTGCCGTCGTTCCTCGACTGGGAGCGTGACGGGATCGTGCCCCGCGAGCTGTTCACGACGGCGGGGGCGGCCGGCTTCCTCGGCATGGACGTGCCCGAGGAGTACGGCGGCGGCGGGGCGAGCGACTTCCGGTTCAACCTGATCCTCGGTGAGGAGCTGGCCTACGCCGGCACCGGCGGCGCCGGCCTGGGCCTGACCCTCCACAACGACATCTGCCTGCCCTACTTCCTCTCGCTGTGCACCGAGGAGCAGAAGCAGCGGTGGTTGCCGGGGATCTGCTCGGGCGAGCTGATCACCGCCATCGCCATGACCGAGCCGGGGATCGGGTCGGACCTCGGGTCGATGGCCTCGACGGCGATCCGCGACGGCGACCGCTACGTCGTCAACGGGTCGAAGACGTTCATCACCAACGGGATCAACGCCGACCTGGTGATCACCGCGGTCAAGACCGACCCGTCGCTCAAGCACAAGGGCATCAGCCTGGTCGTGCTGGAGCGGGGCATGGAGGGCTTCGAGCGGGGTCGCAACCTCGACAAGGTCGGCCTCCACAGCCAGGACACCGCCGAGCTGTTCATGACCGACGTCTCGGTGCCGGTCGAGAACCTGCTCGGGGTCGAGGGCCAGGGCTTCGTCCACCTCGTCCACAACCTCCCCCAGGAACGGCTCTCGATCGCCGCCGCCGGGGTCGCCGCCGCGGAGGCGGCGCTGGGGTGGACGCTCGACTACGTCCGCGAGCGCACCGCCTTCGGCCAGCCCGTCGGGTCGTTCCAGAACAGCCGGTTCGAGCTGGCCACCATGCGCACCGAGATCGACCTCGCCCGCGTCTTCGTCGACCGCTGCGTCGAGGCCCTCGACGCCGGCGAGCTCACCGCCGAGGAGGCGGCCGAGGCCAAGTGGTGGTGCACCGAGCTCCAGAAGCGGGTCGTGGACCGCTGCCTCCAGCTCCACGGCGGCTACGGCTACATGCTCGAGTACCCGATCGCCCGGGCCTACCTCGACGCCCGCATCACCACCATCTACGGCGGCACCACCGAGATCATGAAGGAGATCATCGGCCGCTCCCTCGACGTCTGACCGAGACCGGGCGCGGAGGAGCCCCGCCCGGGTGGGCGGGGCTCCTCGTCGTCGGTTGCGCCGAGGGGGCTAGTCCTTGCCGGTCAGCTTCTCCTTGACCTTGTCGACGGCGCCGGTGACCTTCTCCTTGATGTCACCGCTCGCCTGGTCGACCTTGCCCTCGTTCTTGAGGTCCTGGTCACCGGTGAGGCTGCCGGCCGCCTCCTTGACGCGGCCCTTGGCCTGATCTGCGTTTCCGCTCATCTGTGCGCTCCTTCCGTTGCGAACGTCCCGGCCCCTACCCGCCGCGGCAGGCCGGGAACGTTTCCGTCGGCGTGGCCCATGCCACTACTGCGGATCGGGGTCGGTGGCCTGCTGGTAGGCGTCGGGCGCGGTCTCGGGCAGCTCCTCCACGGCGTCGGCCGCGGCCACCTCGGCCTCGTGCTCGGTGGGGGTCTCGGGCTCGGGTCCGTCGCTGGTCATGGGCTCCGCCCTGCCCGGGTCGAGACCGCCCACGCACGCCTCGGTAGCGTCGGGCGGTGACCTCGACGGCGGCCCCGCCCGCTCGCACCGGACGCCGGGGACCGGCCTACGTCGCCGTGCTGGCCGCCTTCGTCGCCCTCGGTGCGGCCACCGGGAGCTGGGGCGCCCGCATCCCCGACGTCAAGGAGGACCTCGACCTCAGCGAGGGGGCGCTCGGCACCGCCCTGCTCGGGCTGTCGATCGGCGCCGTGGCCGGGGCCTGGCTGGGCGGTCTGCTGGTGCGCCGGCACGGGTCGCGCCGGGTGGTGGGCACGTCCTGGGTGCTGGTCGGGCTGGCGCTGGTGCTGCCCGGGCTGGCCGGGTCGTGGGCCACGCTGGCCGCCGCCGAGTTGGCGCTCGGGCTGGCCATCGGCGTGCTCGACGTCTCGATGAACGGCGCCGGCGTGCAGCTCGAACGAGGGTCCGAACGGCCCCTCCTGAGCGGCCTCCACGGCGGGTGGAGCGGGGGCGTGCTGCTCGGCGCCGGGCTGGGGGCGATCGCCGTCGCCGTCGACCTGCCGGTGGCGGCGCACCTCGCCCTCGTGGGGGCGGCGGTCCTCCTCGGTGCCGCCCTGTGCGGCCGCCACGTGCCCGACGGCCGGATCGAGCACCTCGACCCGTCCGACGCGCCCGCCGCGGCCGCGACCGCACCCCGCCGGGGCCGGCTGGCTGCGCTCGCCGCCATCGGGGGGTGCGTGTTCCTCGCCGAGGGCGCCCTGCTCGACTGGGCCGGCGTGCTCGTCCGCGAGGACCTCGACGGCGGCGCCCTCCTCGGCGCCCTCGCCGTCACCGGCGTGTCGGCCGGCGGCCTGGCCGGGCGCCTGGCCGGCGACCGGCTGGCCGCGGCCTGGGGCCCCACCCGGCTGGTCCGGATCGGGGTGGCGGTGGCGACCGTCGCCCTCGGGCTCTCGCTGGTCAGCCCGGTGGCGGTCGCCGTGCCGCTGCTGCTGGTGGTGGTCGGGGCCGGGCTGGCGCCGGCGGTGCCGCTGGCCTTCGCCGCCGCCGGCCGGCTGCGGGGCGAGCACGGGATCGCCGTGGTCACCACCGCCGGCTACGGCGCCTACCTCGGCGGTCCCGGCATCATCGGCGGCCTGGCCCACGCCACCGCCCTGCGCTGGGCCCTCGTCCTCCCCCTCGTCCTGGTCGCCCTCGTCTGGCTGATGGCCTGGTCCACCACCGACTGACCGCCGAACTCGGTGGGATCCGTGACACCCGGGTGTCACGGATCCCACCGAGCTCGAGGTGGGTCAGCGGCGGAGGAGGTCCTTGGCGATGTGGGTGATCTGGATCTCGTCGGTGCCGGCCCGGAGGCCGAGCGCAGCGAGGCCGACCAGCAAGCACGGCTCACATCCCGGCGCAGCCGCCGATCGACGCCGGCACCGGCTCCGCCCCCACCGACTAGCGGCGCAACAGATCCTTGGCGATGTGGGTGATCTGGATCTCGTCGGTGCCGGCCCGGAGGCCGAGCGCAGCGAGGCCGACCAGCAAGCACGGCTCACATCCCGGCGCAGCCGCAGATCGACGCCGGCACCGGCTCCGCCCCCACCGACTAGCGGCGCAACAGATCCTTGGCGATGTGGGTGATCTGGATCTCGTCGGTGCCGGCGTAGATCTGGAGGACCTTGGCGTCACGGGCGAGCTGCTCGACGCGGAACTCGCTCATGTAGCCGTTGCCGCCGAAGAGCTGGACGGCCTCCATGGCCACCTCGGTGGCGGCGCGGGCCGAGTAGAGCTTCATGGCCGAGGCCTCGGCGAGGGTCATGCTGTGGCCCGAGGCCGACATCTCGATCGTCCGGAACACCAGGTTCTGCACGTTGAGGCGGGCGACCTCCATCCGGGCCAGCTTGTCCTGGATCAGCTGGAACTCGCCGATGGGCTGGCCGAACTGGACCCGGTCCTTGGCGTACTGGACCGACAGGTCGAGGCACTCCTCGATCATCCCGAGGGCCATGGCGGCCACGCCGGAGCGCTCCTGCATGAAGGTGGCCTTGGCCCCCTCCCGGCCGCCGGAGGCGACGTCCTCGGTCTCGCCGATCAGCCGGTCGATCCCGACCCGGACGTCGTCGAGGAAGAGCTCACCGGTGGGCGAGCTGTGCATGCCCATCTTGCGGAGCGGCTTCGACTGCTCCAGCCCGGGCATGCCCTTGTCGAGCACGAAGGAGAGGATCTTGCGCTCGGACGGGTCGTTGCCCTCGTCGAGCTTGCAGATGAAGACGATCGTGTCGGCGTAGGGGCCGTTGGTGATGAAGGTCTTGGAGCCGTTGAGGACGTACTCGTCGCCGTCGCGGCGGGCGGTCGACTTCATCGAGCCGAAGGCGTCGGAGCCCGAGCCCGGCTCGGTGATGGCCCAGGCGCCGATCTTCTCGAGCGTCAGCAGCTCGGGGACCCATCGCTCCTTCTGGGCGATCGTGCCCTTGGACGAGATGGCGGCCGAGGTGAGGCCCATCGACACGCCCATGGCGGTGACCATGCCCGGGCAGACCCGGCACAGCTCGATGATCGGGATGAGCGTCAGCGACGAGGCGCCGCCGTCGCCGTCACGCTTGGGCTTCTCGGGGACGGGCTCGCCGGCCGCCTTGGCCGCCTCGACCTGCTTCTCGAACTCGATGCCCTTGGCGAAGCGGTCACGAGCCGCCGCGTCCATCCCGAAGTCCTCGAACAGCTTGCGGAGGACGTCATAGGGCGGGGTGTCGCCGTGCTCGAACTCGTCGATCCGGGGACGGATCTCCTTGTCGATGAACTGGCGCACGGCCCCGCGCACCATCTCCTGCTCGTCCGTCCACTGGTACATGGCCGAGCAGGCTACGTGCCTCTTGACCGGGCGGTCTAGACGTCGGCCGCCGCCCGCGCCTGCGAGGATCGGCCGATGGCGCGTGCCCTGCTGATCATCCTGGCCGGGGGCAAGGGCTCGCGGCTCGACGTCCTCACCGTCGGCCGGGCCAAGCCGAGCCTCCCCGTCGGCGGCACCTTCCGCCTGATCGACCTGATGCTGTCGAACGCCGCCCACAGCGGGCTGACCGACGTCTGGGTCGTCCAGCAGTACGAGCCCCACCTGCTCAACGAGCACCTGGCCGGGGGGCGACCGTGGGACCTCGACCGCAGCCGGGGCGGGCTGCGGGTGCTGCCGCCGTACCAGGGGGCCGACGGCGAGGGCTTCGCCGCGGGCAACGCCGACGCCCTGGCCCGCCAGGCCCGCGTGATCGACGCCCTCGGTCCCGACGTCGTCCTCGTCGCCTCGGCCGACCACCTCAGCGCCATCGACCTCGGCGCCGTCGTCGCCGCCCACCGCTCGCGGGGCTCGGACCTCACCGTCGTCACCACCGCCCTGGCCCGCCACCAGGACCCGACCCGTCACGCCCTGGTCGACGTCAACGCCCGGGGCCGGGTGACCGGCATCCACGTCAAGCCCGACGAGCCACCGCACCGGGTCGCGGCCACCGAGGTCTTCGCCTACGACACCGGGGTCCTGCTCGGGACCCTCGAGACGCTGGTGGCGGAGGGGGCGCCGCTCGGCGACTTCGGCGAGGCCCTGGTGCCGGCGGTGATCGCCCGGGGCAACGCCCACGCCTGGGTCCACGAGGGCCACTGGCGCGACCTGGGCACGCCGCAGGCCTACCTCGACGCCCAGCTGGAGCTGCTCCGGCCCCGGCCGCCGTTCCGGCTCGACGACCCGGCCTGGCCGATCCTCAGCCCGGCGGTGACCCGGGCGCCGGCCCGGATCGAGCGCACCGCCCGGATCGAGGGGTCGTGGATCAGCCCCGGGGCGGTGGTGCGGGGGACGGTCGTGGACTCGATCGTCGGGCCCGGGGCGGTGATCGACCGCGACGCCGAGGTCCGCCACAGCGTGCTGTTCGACGACGTCCGGGTGGGCCGGGGGGCGACGGTGGCCCGGGCCGTGCTGGCCGAGGACGTGCGGGTCGGGGCCAAGGCGCGGATCGGCGCCCCCCACGCCCGCCACCCGGTGCTGGTCGGCGCCGCCCGGCGGCTCGCCCCCGGCACCGAGGTCGCCGCCGGCACCCACCTCGACCCCGCCCACGACGAGCCCCCGCTCCGCTGACCGCCTTCCTGTGCCCCACCGTCGCGCTCCCGCGACCCCTCGCCCACAAGAACCCGCCGCCGCGACGCCCAGCCCACAAGAACGCCTTCTTGTGGGTCACGGTCGCGGTGTGACCCGGGGGGTGGGGGGTGCACCTGCCAGCATGACGGCGATGCTGCGCCGATCGTCCGCCGTGTTCGTCGCGGGCGTGCTCGCCCTGGCCGTGACGGCGTGCGCCGACGTCGCGCCGACGGCGATCACCCGGGACGCCGGCGGGCCGGGGACGACGGCCACGCCCGACGGGCCGGCGACGACCGACGGGGCCGCCGGCGACGTCCCACCGCCGCCGGGTGGCGACGACATCGGGCCCGACCAGCCGGCCGACCACGCCGCCCTCTCCCCCTGGGCACCCTGCG
Organism: Iamia sp.; assembly: GCA_035765045.1. Taxonomy (GTDB): domain Bacteria; phylum Actinomycetota; class Acidimicrobiia; order Acidimicrobiales; family Iamiaceae; genus Iamia. Next base: position 12,734 of record DASTYI010000125.1, read on the forward strand.
CCGGGTCGTTCGAGTGCGCCACCCTCACCGTCCCCCGGGACTGGGCCGACCCCGACGGCGACACGTTGGAGATCGCCGTGACCCGCCACCCGGCCGAGGGCGGCGACCGCATCGGCTCGCTCCTGCTCAACCCGGGCGGGCCCGGCGCCTCGGGCGTCGACTTCGTCCACTCGTTCGTCGACGGCCAGCTCCCCGACGGGCTGGCCGAGCGGTTCGACGTCGTCTCCTGGGACCCGCGGGGCACCGGCGGGTCGAACCGGATCGACTGCACCAGCGACGCCGAGTGGCTGGAGCCCGACATCGACCCCACCGTCGAGGACGAGGCCGACGTCGAGGCCATCCGGGACGAGGCCGCCGAGGGCGTCGCCGCCTGCGAGGAGGTCGCCGGCGACCTGCTCGCCGTGGTCGGCACCCGGGCCACGGTCCGCGACCTCGACGCCCTGCGGGGCCTGCTCGGCGACGACGCCCTCACCTATGTCGGCTACAGCTACGGCACGACGATCGGCATCGAGTACCTGCGCCTCTACCCCGAGCGGGTGCGGGCCATGGTGCTCGACGGCGTCACCGTGCCCGGCGTCGAGCCCATCGAGGACGCCCACGTCCAGGCCCAGGGCTTCGAGCGCACCCTCGACGCCTACCTGGCCGGCTGCCCGGCCCGGTCGACCTGCCCGCTGGGCGACGACCCCAAGGCCACCCTGCTCGGGCTGGTCGACCGGCTGGAGGACGAGCGCATCGAGGCCTCGTACCAGCTCGGCACCGGATCCGAGCCCCGGGAGGGCACCCTCGGCGTGGGCGAGCTCTACATCGCCGTCGCCGCCTCGCTCTACGACGACGGCGCCTGGGAGACCCTCGACCAGGGGCTGGCGGAGGCGCTGGCCGACGATCCCCACGGCCGCACCCTCCTCGCCATCCGCGACCAGTACCTCGGGCGGGAGGCCGACGGCACCTGGCTCGACGACGCCGACGCCCGCGGGGTCATCCGCTGCGCCGACCAGGTCGAGCGGTCGGACGCGCCCGAGGGCGACCTGGCCCTGGCCGAGGCCTGGGCCGAGGAGCTGCCGTTCTGGGGGGCGTGGTTCGGCACCGCCCTCCCGGGCTGCTGGGGGGCGCCCGAGGCGGTCGACCCGCTCCTCCCGCTGGCCGACGGGGCCATCACCGAGGCGCCGCCGGTGGTCGTCATCGGCACGACCAACGACCCGGCCACCCCCTACGAGCAGGCCGAGGACGCCGCCCGCGTCATCGAGGGATCGGTGCTCGTCACCTACGAGGGCGACGTCCACACCGCCTACCGCTCGCTGTCGGACTGCGTCGACGACGCCGTCACGCCCTACCTCCTCGACCTCACCGCCCCTCCGCCCGGCCTTCGTTGCTGACGAGGTCGCTCAAGCCGCGACGGCCGTCGACGCCGAGCTCGGCGTAGGCGCGGTGGAGGTGGTTCTCGACGGTCCGGGTCGAGATGCCGAGGCGCTCGGCCACCTCCTGGTTGCTCAGGCCCTTGGCCGCCAGCAGGACGACCTCGCGCTGGCGGGGGCCGAGGGTGGCGAGGGCGCCGCCCGCCGCCACCGGCTGGTCGGCCCCGCCCTCGCAGCGGGCCGCGCTCCGGGCCGCCCGCTCC
>DASTYI010000126.1:0-26175 GCA_035765045.1 Iamia sp.
TGACCCCTGACCCCGAACTCGGTGGGATCCGTGACACCCGGGTGTCACGGATCCCACCGAGTTCGGGGGGGGCACGACCTGTCACCCGCGCACCCACCGCAACACGCCCGATGACAAGGTCTGCCAACTTGCCGGCCCACCCGGGCCGCAAGAGGGAGGAGACCACCATGCGCCCCACCATCCGCCGCCTGGCCGCCGCCGCGGCCCTGACGCTCGCCCTCGTGGCCACCACCGCATCACCCGCCTCCGCGGCCAGCGTCTGGACCGGCGGCACGTTCAACGACCAGAACCCGACTGGCGTCTGCGTCAAGGGCCGGAACCACGTCGAGTCCGTGACTGGAGGCGTCCGGTTCCGGTCGCTCACCAACAGCTACCACGGGGACTGCACGACTCCCCGCACGCTGCCCGAGGGCTACGTCGTGACTGCCGTCGGCGTGCTCGCGCTGAACACGACCACTTGGGTGGAGCACTACTGCGGGACCGTCGACATGGCGCACAACGCCCCGAACGGCAGCGCATCGGACACTGGTGCTGCCTCTCTGACCAAGACCAACGCCGAGATCCGCGCCATGTGCGGCATCCCCGCCGGCCAACAGGCCGCGATCCGGGCCCAGAGCTACCACGCCGCGGTGATCTGGGGGACGTGGGAGCAGACCGGCTATCTGAACAGCAGTGGCTACGCCACCACGATCTGATCCGGCAGGAGCCACAGGCCGCCAGCGCCGCCATCGTCGGGGTGGCCTGCGCTGATGGCGGACCGGGGCCGGGGGCCGACGCCCCCCGGCCCCGGACACGGGTGGTGCCAGACTCCCGGGATGGAGCTGAAGGGACGGGCCGCCATCGTCACGGGCGGGGGGACGGGGGTGGGGGCGGCGACGTGCCGCCGGCTCGCCGCCCTCGGCTGCGACGTCGTCGTCAACTACTCGCGCTCGGTCGACGCCGCCGAGGCGGTGGCCGCCGAGTGCCGGGCCGCCGGGGTCGAGGCCGTCGCCCACCGGGCCGACGTCTCGGTCGACGCCGACTGCGTCGCCCTGGTCGCCGCCGCCGTCGAGCGCTTCGGCCGGCTCGACGTGCTGGTCAACAACGCCGGGACGACCGAGTTCGTCGCCCACCACGACCTGGCGGCGATGACCGAGGAGGCGTGGGACCGGATCATGGCGGTCAACCTCAAGGGGCCGTTCCTCTGCACCCGCGCCGCCCTCCCCCACCTGAGGGCCGACGGGGGTGGCGAGGTCGTGATGACCTCCTCGGTGGCCGGGCTGGCCGGCATCGGCTCGTCGATCGCCTACTGCGCCTCCAAGGCGGGCCTCAACAACCTGGTCGTCACCCTGGCCCGGGTGGCCGGGCCCGAGGTCCGGGTCAACGCCGTGGCCCCCGGCTTCATCGACGGCGAGTGGCTCCAGCAGGGCCTGGGCGACGCCTACGAGGCGGTCAAGGCCCACTACGCCGGCCAGTCGCTGACCGGCCGGGTCTCGACCCCCGACGACGTCGCCGCCGCCATCGTCGCCCTCCTCACCGGCAGCGACCAGGTCACCGCCCACGTCGTCCCCGTCGAAGGCGGCGCCCTCCACCACCTCTGACCCCGAGCTCGGCTGGGGGCGCGGGGGTCAGCGGGTACGTTGCCGCGGGTGGCGACACGACTCTCGGCCGACCCGACCCGCGACCGGATCCTGGAAGCCGCCCTCGACCTGTTCTCCGAGCGGTCGTTCAAGGACGCCACCACCCGGGAGATCGCCCGGCGGGCGGGGGTGACCCAGCCGCTGCTCAACTACCACTACCGGTCGAAGGACGACCTGTGGCGGGCCGCCGTCGACGCCCTCTTCGAGCGCCTGCGGGCCTCGATGGCCGACCGCGCCGACCGCCACCGCGACGTCGACGCCCTCACCAGCGCCAAGCTCCGAGTCCGCGAGTTCGTCACCTTCTCGGCCCGCAACCCGCAGCTCCACCGGATCATCACCCAGGAGTGCAAGGCCGACGGCCCCCGCATGGACTACCTGGTCGAGACGCACATCCGGCCGCTCTACGAGGCGACCACGGCGCTGTTCGAGCAGCTGGCCCGGGCCGGCGCCGTGCCCCCGATCCCGGCGCCGCACCTCTACTACATCCTCACCGGCGCCGGTCCGTCGATGTTCGTCCTCGGCCCCGAGTGCCGCCGCCTCAGCGGGCTCGACCCGACCTCCGACGCCGTGGTCGACGCCCACGCCGACGCCGTCTGCCGGCTGCTGTTCGGGGAGGCCCTTGACGCATCCTGATCAGTTGATCAGGATGCCGGCATGGCCGACCACGCCTACGAGACGCGCCGGGTCGACCTGGGCGAGGTCGAGATGAACCACGTGGTGGTGGGCGACCCCGAGGCCCCCGCCCTGCTGCTGATCCCGGGCCAGACCGAGTCGTGGTGGGGCTACGAGGCGGTCATCCCCCGCCTGGCCGAGCGCTTCCAGGTCTTCGCCGTCGACCTGCGGGGCCAGGGCGGCAGCACCCGGACCCCGGGCCGCTACACCCTCGACCTGATCGGGGGCGACCTGGTCCGCTTCCTCGACCTGGTGGTCGGGCGGCCGGCGATCGTCAGCGGGCTCTCCTCGGGCGGCGTGCTCAGCGCCTGGCTGAGCGCCTACGCCAAGCCCGGCCAGGTCGTCGCCTCGGTCTACGAGGACCCGCCGCTGTTCGCCTCCGAGGTCCGCCCGGCCATCGGCCCCGGCATCCGCCAGAGCATCGGCCCGCTGTTCCACCTGTGGAGCACCTACCTCGGCGACCAGTGGTCGATCGGGGCGTGGGACGCCATGCGGGAGGGGGCGGCGACCTTCCTCCCCGAGCACCTGCGCTTCATCCCCGTGCCCGAGGAGCCGGCGCCGCACATGAGGGAGTACGACCCCGAGTGGGGCCGGGCCTTCTGGACGGGCACGGTGGCAGCGAGCTGCGACCACGAGCGGATGCTGCGCAGCGTGAAGGTGCCCCACGTCCTGCTCACCCACCACCTGCGGGCGGTCGACGAGGCCAGCGGCTTCCTGCTCGGCGCCCTGACCGACCAGCAGGCCGACCGGGTCCGGGCCCTCCTCACCGGCGCCGGCGTCGACGTGACCTACCGCTCGTTCCCCGACGTCGGCCACTCGATGCACGGCGACCGGCCCGAGCTCTACGTCGAGACCCTGTGCGCCTGGGTCGACGCCCTGTGACCGGCCTGATCGACCTCCACGCCCACTTCCTCCCGGAGGCCTACCGGGAGGCCCTGGTCCGCCACGGCCACGACCGGCCCGACGGCTTCCCCCGGATCCCCGAGTGGTCGGCCGCCGAGCACGTGGCGATGATGGACCGCCAGGGCATCGAGCGGGCGCTGCTGTCGATCTCCTCGCCCGGCGTGGCCATGGAGGCGGGGCTGGCCCGGATGGTCAACGAGGAGGGTCGCCGGGCCGTCGACGACCACCCCGGGCGCTTCGGCCTGTTCGCCTCGCTCCCCCTCCCCGACGTCGACGCCGCCCTGGCCGAGATCGCCCACTGCTGCGACACCCTCGCCGTCGACGGCTTCGCCCTGCTGACCAACGTCGGCGGCACCTACCTCGGCGACGAGGCCCTGGCCCCGGTGTGGGCCGAGCTCGACCGCCGCCGGGCCCGGGTCTTCATCCACCCCACCTCGCCGCCGTGCTGGGAGCGCACCGCTCTGGACCGGCCCCGCCCGATGGTCGAGTTCCTCTTCGACACCACCCGGGCCGTGGTCGACCTCGTCCTCACCGGCACGATCGCCCGCCACCCGGGCATCGACCTGATCGTCCCCCACGGCGGGGCCACGCTGGCGATGGTCGCCGACCGGGTGAGCGTCTTCTCGCTGCTGCTCGACGTCGGGCCCGAGGTCGACGTGCTGGCCGACCTGGCCCGGCTCCACTACGACCTGGCCGGCTACCCGCTCCCCCGCCAGCTCGACGCCCTCCGCACCCTCACCGCCCCCGACCACCTCCACTACGGCAGCGACTTCCCGTTCACCCCGGAGGTCGCCGTCGAGGACTCCCGCCACCGGCTGGCGGAGGTCGACGGCCTGCTCGCCGGTCTCCGGGCCGGCACCGAACGCCTCCTACGTCAGGATCCACCGTGAAGACCCAGATCGAGCTGGCCCACCTCGTGATCGAGGTGCCCGACCCCACCAGCCTCACCCTCACCCTGGCCGAGGTGGTGGGGCTGGAGGCGGGCGAGCCGACCCCGGCCGGCGACCTCACCTGGCGCGACGACGACCGGGCCCAGCGGCTCGTCGTGCGCGAGGGGGCGGCCAACGACGCCGTCGCCGTCGGGTTCGAGGCGGTCGACGCCGCCGCCCTCGACGCCACCGTCGCCCGGCTCCGGGCCCTCGGCCTCGACGTGGTCGAGGACGCCGAGCGCGCCGGCGAGCGGAGGGTCGAGCGCCTCGTGCGGGCGCCGGCCCCGTGGGGCGGCGACGTCGAGGTCGTGCTCGGCACCGCCCGCGCCGACGCCCCCTTCCGCTCCGACCTGGTGCCCGGGGGCTTCCTCACCGAGGGGGTCGGCTTCGGCCACGTCGTGTTCGCCACCGCCGCCTTCGAGGAGTCGGTCGCCCTGCTGACCGAGGGCCTGGGGTTCGCCCAGTCGGACTGGCTGGAGATGGAGATCGCCGCCGGCATCGAGCTGGAGGTGCGGTTCTTCCACTGCAACGCCCGCCACCACACCGTGGCCCTGGCCCGGGCCCCGTTCGCGCTGCCCCAGCGGCTCCACCACGTCATGTTCGAGATGAACGAGCGCGACGACGTGGGCGCCGCCTTCGACCGGCTGTGGGCCACCGACCTCGGGATCCCCAACGGGCTCGGTCGCCACGACAACGACGGGATGTTCAGCTTCTACCTCCAGACCCCGGCCGGGTTCCAGATCGAGGTCGGCCACGGCGCCCGGGTCATCACCGACGACTGGGACGACGACCGCCGCTACGACGCCATCAGCGCCTGGGGCCACCAGCCCCTGCGCCCGGCGTGAGCGGGACGGGCCCCGACGTCGACGTCGCCGTCGTCGGCGCCGGGCCGGTGGGCCTCGTGCTCGCCATCCTCCTGGCCCAGCGGGGCCGCTCGGTCACCGTGCTGGAGCAGTGGCCGGCGCCGTACCCGCTCCCCCGGGCCGTCCACTTCGACCACGAGGTCGGGCGGATCCTCCAGTCCTGCGGGATCGGCGACGAGGTGCGGGCCGTGTCGGAGCCGGCCGAGGTCTACGAGTGGCGCAACGGGCAGGGCACCACCCTGCTCCGCTTCGGCCGCATCGGGGTGGCCGCCTCGGGCTGGCCCTTCTCCTCGATGTTCTGCCAGCCCGAGCTGGAGGCGACCCTGCGGGCCCGGGCCGAGGCCCTCGTCACCGTGCGGCGGGGCACGCGGGTCGACGGCATCGAGCAGCACGACGACCACGTCGTGGTCACCCACACCGACGGCACCCTGCGGGCCGGCTGGGTCGTCGGCTGCGACGGGGCCAACTCGACGGTGCGGGAGCTGCTCGGCGTCGAGGTCGACGACCGCGGCTTCCACCACGACTGGCTGATCGTCGACCTCGTCCTCGACGAGCCCCGGGTGTTCGACCCGATCAACGTCCAGGTCTGCGACCCGGAGCGGCCGACGACGGCGGTGTCGGGCGGCCCCGGCCGCCGGCGCTGGGAGTTCATGCGCCTGCCCGACGAGACCGTCGAGGACCTCGGTCGCGAGGCGCGGGCCTGGGAGCTGCTGGCGCCCTGGGACGTGCACCCCGGCAACGCCCGCCTGGAGCGCCACGCCCTCTACACCTTCCAGGCCCGGGTCGCCCGCCGCTGGCAGGTGGGCCGGGCCCTGCTCGCCGGCGACGCCGCCCACCTGATGCCGCCCTTCGCCGGCCAGGGCCTGTGCTCGGGCCTGCGGGACGCCGCCAACCTGGCGTGGAAGCTCGACCTCGTGCTCGACGGCCGGGCCGACACCGCCCTGCTCGCCACCTACGACGAGGAGCGCCGGCCCAGCGCCGAGGCCGCCGTCGACTTCTCGATCGAGCTGGGCCGGGTCATCTGCGTCCCCGACCCGGTGGCGGCGGCGGCCCGCGACGAGGCCATGGCCGCCGCCTACGACGGCTCGGTGAGCGACGCCCCCGACCTCCCCGGCCTGGCCGCCGGGCTCGTCCGGGCCGACGACCCCCGGGCCGGGACCCTCTTCCCCCAGGGGCACGTCGACGGGGTGCTGTTCGATGACGTCCACGGCGCCGGCTGGCGGCTGGTCACCGTCGACGGCACCCGGCCCGACCCCGAGCTGGCCACCTGGTTCGCCGGCATCGGCGGCGTCGTGGTCGACGTCGCCGGCCGGTCCCCCGACCTGGAGGCCTGGTTCACCCGCCACGATGTGCGCTGGGCCCTCCAGCGCCCCGACTTCCACCTCTTCGGCACCGCCACCGACGGCGCCGACCGCGTGCTGGCCGACCTGCGCCAGCGGATCAGGAGCACCGCATGAAGATCGCCAACCACGACGGCCGCCTGGTGCTGGTGCGCGACGACGGCGTCGTCGACGTCGCCACCGCCTCCGACGGGCGCTTCGGCCCCGACCCGATGGCCGCCTTCGACGACTGGGCCGCCCTGGGGGCCTGGGCCGCCGAGGCCGACCCGGCAGTGACCGGGCCGCTCGACGAGGCGGTCCTCGGGTGCCCTGTGCCCCGGCCCCGCCAGGTCTTCGCCATCGGGCTCAACTACCGGAGCCACGCCGAGGAGTCGGGGATGCAGATCCCCGCCGTCCCGGCCACCTTCACCAAGTTCCCCGCCTCGCTCGGCGGCCCCTTCGACGACATCGAGATCCACGGCGACACCGTCGACTGGGAGGTCGAGCTGGTCGCCGTGATCGGCACCACCGCCGACCGGGTCGCCGAGGCCGACGCCTGGGACCACGTCGCCGGGCTGACCGTCGGCCAGGACATCAGCGACCGCACCCTCCAGCTCGCCGCCGGCATGCAGTTCTCGCTGGGCAAGTCCCGCCGGGGCTACGGCCCGATGGGCCCGTGGCTCGTCACCCCCGACGAGGTGCCCGACCGCGACGCCCTCGCCCTGGGCTGCTCGGTCGACGGCGAGGTCGTGCAGGACGGGCGCACCGACGACCTCGTCTTCTCGGTGCCCCGCCTGGTGACCGAGCTCTCGGCGGTGCTCCCGCTGCTGCCCGGCGACGTGATCTTCACCGGCACCCCGTCGGGCGTGGGCATGGCCCGCCAGCCCCCGCGGGCGCTGCGACCGGGCCAGCTCCTGGAGACCTGGGTCGAGGGCATCGGCACCATCCGCAACCGCTGCGTCGAGCCGACCCCGTGAACCGGGTCGTGCTCACCGGGACGGGCGTCCCGGTGCCCGACCCAGCGCGGGCCGGGGCCGGCACCCTGGTCGAGCTGGACGGGGTGCGGCTCCAGGTCGACGCCGGGCGGGGCACCGTCATGCGGCTGTCCGGCGCCATGGCCCCGCTGGCCGAGATCGACGCCGTCCTGCTCACCCACCACCACTCCGACCACCTGACCGGGCTGGCCGACCTGGTGCTCACCCGCTGGGTGGCCGACGCCCCGGCCACGACGATCGTCGCCCCCGAGGGCCCGACCGCCCGCTTCGCGGCGACGCTGCTCGACCCGTGGGCGGACGACATCGCCGTCCGCATCGCCCACGTCGGCCACGGCGGCCCGCCCGCCGTCGATGTCGTCGCCTTCCCTGCCCCGGCCACCCCGACCGAGGTCTGGCGATCGGGTGAGGTCGTCGTCACCGCCGTCGCCGTGCACCACGAGCCGGTGCTCCCCGCCGTCGCCTACCGGATCGACGGCCCGTCGGGGTCGGTGGTGGTCAGCGGGGACACCGCCGTCTGCGCCGAGGTCGAGGCCCTGGCCGCCGGGGCCGACGTCCTCGTCCACGAGGTCCGCCTGCGGGCCTTCGCCGAGGCCGTGGCCGGCACCCACTACGAGGCCATCGCCGCCTACCACGCCGACGCCGTCGACCTCGGGGCGGCGGCCGAGCGGGCCGGGGTGGGCCGGCTGGTGCTGACCCACTTCATCCCGCCCCCGGTCGACGGCTACCAGCCCTTCGTGGCCGAGGTGCGCGAGGGCGGGTTCACCGGCGAGCTGGTCGCCGGCGACGACCTGACCACGGTGGCCTGGTGATCTCCTCGCCCGTCGACCTCTTCACCGACGAGGTGCTCCTCGACCCGTACCCGCACCTGCGGGCCCTGCGCGACGCCGGCCCCGTCGTGTGGCTGGAGGCCCACGACGTCCACGCCGTCACCCGCTACGCCGAGGCCCGGGCCGTGCTGGCCGACGACGCCACCTTCGTCTCGGGCCAGGGGGTCGGCCTCAACGACTTCATCAACCAGGGCGGTCGGGGCACGACGCTGATGAGCGACGGCGCCGAGCACGCCACCCAGCGGGAGATCATCGGCCGCCCGCTCACCCCCCGGGCCCTGGCCGAGCTCCGCCCCGAGGCCCAGGCCCGGGCCGACGCCCTGGTCGACGGGCTGGTCGAGCGGGGCACGTTCGACGCCGTGCCCGATCTGGCCCAGGTGCTGCCGGCGACGTGGGTGCCCGACCTGCTGGGACGACCCCGAGCGCTTCGACGTCACCCGGGACAGCGCCGGCCACCTCGCCTTCGGCCACGGCGAGCACGCCTGCGTCGGGATGGGCCTGGCCCGGCTGGAGGCCACCGCCCACGTCGTCCCCGTCGAAGGCGGTGCCCTCCACCCCCTCTGACCCCGAACTCGGTGGGATCCGTGACACCCGGGGGTCACGGATCCCACCGAGTTCGGGGGTCGGGGTGGGGCACGACCGGCGGGCCCGCCTCGGGGGCGGGCCCGCTCGGCCGCCGGGCCGGCCGCCCCGGAGCGGGGACGACGGAGCGGTTGCGGCCAGGCCTTGGGATCAGCTGCGGGTGAAGGTGAGGGACGCCTCGGTGTCGGCGAGGCCGAGGACCAGCTCGTCGGGGGTGACCTCGTAGGTGGCCGCCCCCGGCTCGGCCGCCTCGTCGGTGGGGAGCTCCAGCTCCTCGCCGTCCTCGCCGGCGATCGCGCCGGTGGACGAGGTGTTGGTGAGCACCAGCTCGCCGCCCTCGGTGGCGTAGCCGCCGGAGGCGACCAGCTCGACCTCGCCGTCCCCGTCGGCGAAGGCGCAGGTCCCGGCGAGGGTGCGGGTGAAGCCGCCGTCGTCCCGGAGCTCGAGGGTCAGCGTGCCCTCGCAGGGCGGCAGCTCGTCGAGGCCCTGGTTCGAGAGGGCCTCGACCAGCTGGTCGCCACCGTCGGCGGTCCAGGTGCCGACCACGGCCGGGTCCCGGGGCGGGCCCGGGAGGGCGGCCTCGGTCGTCGTGGTGGTCGTGGGGCCGCTCCGGTCGTCGTCACCGTCGTCGGAGCAACCGGCCCCGGCCGTCACCGCGAGGGCGACGGCCAGGGCCAGGGCGAGCGGGGAGGCTCGTCTCACCCGGTCACGCGAGCGACGTCACGCACGGGGTCGGCGTCGTCGGCGTAGCGGTCGACGATGCGGGGCTGGACGCCGTCGGGGCCCCGCCGCTGCGGGGCGACCGGCGGGGTCGCCTGGGTCACCGGCTGCGAGGAGGTGGGCGTCGACACCGACGACGAGGGGCTGCTGCCGCTGCTGGTCGGGTCGGTGCCACCGGTCGTGGGCGAGCTGCTCGGCGTGGTGATCGGGTTGGTGGCCGTGCTGAGGACCAGGTTCGCCGCCGTGTCGCCACCGAGCAGGTCGTCGATGATCGGGCCGAAGTCGATGCCGGGCGAGGCGCAGCCCGACGAGGCGGGCAGGACGAACCCGTCGTCGGCCAGGCTCAGGGTGCCGGCGGCCTCGTCCCAGCTGCCCTCGAAGGTCAGGTTGACCGGGCCGATGCCGCACGGCGCGCCGACGAGCAGGGCGCCGGCCGCGGTCCGGATCTCCAGGCCGATGTTCACCGTGGCGTCGAGGGCGGCGTCACCGGTGCTGGGGTCGATCACGCCGGTGGCGTTGCCCGTCTGGCTCAGCGTGACCTTGACCTTGACCGGGAACGGCTGGGTGATGTCGGTCTCGATGACGGGGAACACGAAGGTGCCGCTGAGGTCGCCGGTCGTGTCGTCGAGCGTGCCGTTGAAGCCGCTGGTCGTCGGGAGGTCGAAGGTGGTGTCGCCCACCGAGAGCTGCCCGGACGTCAGCGAGAAGGACACCGACTCGGTGGCGGCACCGGCCGGGAGGACGGCGAGGCCGACCCCCACCGCGGCGGCCAGCGTGACCACCACCCCCGCCCTGCGTCGGCGTCGGTCGATCCGTCGGGTGGACATGCATCGTCTCCTGTCGTGTGGGTGGTGCAAGGGTCGGCTCGGTCAGCGACCGAGGTCGGGCTGGGGGATCTCCGGGACCTCGAGCTCGAAGCCCTCGATGTCGTCGTCGAACGACACCTGGGGGATCTCGAACGGCTTCAGCTCGAAGCCCTCGACGTCGGCGGGCGTGAACTCGATGCGGAGGGCGTCGATCTCGTCCTGGGACAGGACGGGGACGGCGGCGGCGTCGAGGTCGCTGGCCCGCACGGCCTCGAGGTCGAAGGCGCCGCTCGGGGCCATGCCGCACTCGTCCACGGCGTAGCGCTCGAGGAGGGCGGCGGCCACGGCCACCTCGCTGTTGAAGCGGAGGGCGTAGGCGGCCTGGTAGGCCTCGGTGTAGCCCTCGTCGCCCTGCTCCAGGCGGGGCAGGTCGAGCACCGTCGGGTCCTCGTCGATCTCGTTGGTGATGGCGCTGACGGCGCCGGCCACCTCCTCGGGCACCCGGTCCTGGAGGTCGTAGACGCGCACCGCCGAGGCGGCCAGCCGCTCGGCGCTCCCGCCGCCGAAGGCCCGGCCCGGGTCGATCTCGACCAGCGCCTCGCACAGGTCGTCCTCGGACACGGCGCCACCGTCGTCGTCGGCGCAGCCGCGCAGGAAGGCGCCGGTGAGCACGACGGCGAGGACGACCGCCACCCCCACCCCGGCCCGGACCGGCAGGGGGATCCGGCGGAGCCCGTCGTCGGCGTCGTCGTCATCGCCTTCGGCGTCGACGGCGGGCTCGGGGGCCGGGGCGGGAGCGGGGGGCGGGGGGGCGACGAGCGGGGGGCCGGGCTCGGGCTCTCCCCCGGCCAGCCGGGCCCGCCACGCCCGCACGGCCACCAGGGCGGCCACGCCGAGCACGGCGAGGAGGATCAGCCCGAGGGGGTAGGCGGTGATGGCGTCGTGCGCCGTCGAGTCCGAGAAGCCGGCCACCCCGGCCGACACGACGTAGCGGCCGAACGACAGCGGCTCCATCTCGACCGGGATCTCGACCACCGTCGACTCGCCCGGCTCGAGGGTCTCCAGGTCCTCGGCGTCGATCGTGCGGGTGCCGGCCTCGGAGCGACCCCAGCGGACCCGGAGGGCGGCGTCGTGGACCGGGACGTCGCCGGTGTTCTCCACCGTGGCCCGCATCGTGCCCCGGGGGGCGGCGCCGAACCAGGTCGCCAGCCGGTTGCTGGTGCTGATCTCGACGTCGGTGACCTCGAGCCTCCGGTTCGGGACCTCGGCGGTGGACACCTCCGCCTCGGGCACGCCCTGGATCCGCACCCGGACGCCGAGGTCGGTGTTCCCCCCGGGCGAGAAGACGTGGACGACGCAGGGGCACGGCGACGGCGGGGCCGAGGCCAGCAGGTTGACGAAGAGGCGGCCGTCGGCCGTGGTGGCCCCGGTCGTGGCGTGGCGGGAGTCGCAGTCGATGCTCCCGTTGGCGGCCTCGTTGCCGCACAGCTCGATGGTGAGGAGGGTGCGCGACGGCCAGCCCTCGCCCTCGACGCGGATGACCTGCCCGCGCGCGTAGGCGGGGCGGTCGGTCGTGAGCGTGGGTCCCTCGGACTCCTGGCCGGCGACCGGCCGGGCGACCAGCAGGACGCCCAGCAGGGCGACGGCGAGCAGGCGGCGCACGATCAGTCGGAGCTGCCGGCGCCGACGACGGCGGGCTCGTCGGCGGCGGCACCGGTGCCGCCGCTGGTTCCGGTGGGGCCGGCGGGCCCGGCGGCCCGCCCCTTGCGGCGCTTCATCACCGTCCGGCCCAGGAGGAGCAGGACGATGAGGGCGAGGAGCACGACGACCAGCCACGACCACACGAAGGTCGAGGCGCTGGCCGACTCGGTGAGCTCGCCGTCGAGGCTCTTCACGATGACCTCGGCGCTGAGGCGCTCCAGGGCGGGCACGCCCTCCCAGGTCTCGGTGATCTGGACGCTGCCGCCGGGCAGCAGCTCGGGCAGGTCCTGGGAGTCGAGCCCGGCGACGGTGCGCCCGAACAGGCCGGTGACCTTGCTCTCGGTGGCCGACTCGATCCGGACGTTGCCCACGTTCTCGACCGTGTAGGTCACGGTGCCCTTCCCCTGGGCGAAGGGGATGACGGGCGTGCTGGCGTCGACCTTCAGGTCGCGGATCCGCAGCGCCGGCTCGAGCGGGCCGGCGACCCGCACGTAGATGCGGGCGGCGACGCGCTGGCGGACGGCGAGGGTGACGCCGTCCTGCTCGACCTCGTCGACGACGTCGACGTTGGCCGCCAGGATGCCGCCGGCGTGGTCACCGGGCGAGGCGTCGTCGGGGACGGCCAGCTCGAAGGGGATGTCGACCCGCCGACCGGCGGGGACGGTGTACTCGTCGACCTCGATGGTCACCCACGAGCCCACGTCGACGGCCTCCTCGGCGTCGTCCTGGAGGGCGAAGGCGCCGTCGACGGCGGTGTTGAAGGCGTCCTTCGAGCTGATGGCGAAGGTGATCTCCTCGTCCGAGAGGTTGGAGATCGAGACGCTGTCGCGCAGCACCTGGCCGGGCTGCACGTTGTAGGTGAAGGCGGCGCGCAGGCCGGGCCCGTCGGGGCCGGCCGGCTGCACGGCCCAGCCCGCCTCGCCCTCCTCGCTCCCCTCCGGGGACGCGGTCGCGGGCGGCAGCCCGGGGCCGGGCTGGTCGTCCTCTCCCTCCTGGGCGTGGGCCGGTCCGGCGGCCAGCACGAGGGGGAGCAGCACGATGGCCAGCACCTGGACGAGGCGCCGGCGGGAGATCTTGGTGGAGGTCGTCACGATGTCTCGTGGGCTTTCTTCGAGGGTGGCCCCGGGGGGCCGGGTTCGTGCGAGGAGGAGAGGGACGGGGCGGGAGGGTGTGCCCCGTCCCTCGTCCTCGCTTTCGCTACCGGAGCAGCGATCGTCCCCTGGCTAGGCCAGGGTCAGGGTGAGCGTGGCGGCGTAGTGCCCGGCGCCGGCGCTGGCCGGCACCCCCAGGCTCACCAGGGCTCCACAGCCGAACGAACCGCCCGACTGCGTGGCCGGTGCCCCGCACAGCTGCTGAGCGCTGCTGCGCAGGCCACCGGTGGTGGTGGCTCCCGCCTCGGCCACGGCCACGTCACCAGGGACCTGGTCGTGGGTGACGGCGGCGAGAGGCTCCCACCCGAGGTTGTCGCCCGGCACGCACTTCCAGCTCCAGGAGCTGGGCGTGTCGGCCGGGCACTCGGGCGTGGCCGGATCCGTCTTGAAGTCGCTGGTCAGCTGACCGGTGAGGTCCCACGGGGCGGTGCCGCCCCGCTCGTTGACCACGGCGACCTCCTGGAGGGCGGCCGTGGCGACCGCCGGCTGGCCATCGAGGATGACCGTCTCCAGCTGGACCTGACCGCCGGCCTGCTCCATCGACAGCGTGTCGGGGAGGACGTCGAACTCGATCGTCTGCGTCAGGCTGCACGGCCCGTAGCAGAAGATCCCGACGATGTCGATGACGACCGAGGCCAGGTTGGCGTAGCGCCCCTGGATGTCCTGCACCGCGTAGGTGAAGCCATCCTCGGGTTCCAGCGTCCCGTAGTCCGGGATGTAGGTGACCACGCCGGTGACCGGGTCGACGATGACGTCGCCGAAGCTCGGCTCGTCCACGATGAACACCGATCCCTGGTCGAGGGGGACGGTGCCCGCCGTGTCGTTGGCGAGGACGTCGATGTCCACGCCGTCCACGTCGTTGTTCGACACGGTCGCGCTGTCGTCAGCCGTCCCCGGGGGGATCACGATGCTGATCGTGCCGACGGTGGGCGCGGGGCTCACCGGGCGGAAGAACATCGTGTTGTTCGGCTGCGTCCCGACCGGGTTGCCGCCCTGGGCCGCGACGGCCTGGGTGGTGGGCGACAGGTTGGTCTGGTTGCTGTACGAGCCGCAGAAGAGGATGCAGGTCCGCTGCTGCCACGTGGTGGTCCAGCTCAGGTTGCGGAACTTGATCGTCCCCTGCTGCGGGTACGGGCCGGACCCGATCGCCTTGACGACGACGTTGACCGTCGGGGGCGAGAACGTCACGCCCGCGCTCAGCTGGCCGGCGGAGCCGGTGGGTCGAGCCAGGGTGATGACGTTGGTGCCGGCCGCGTAGCTGGCCGTCATCGTCGCCGGGTTGGCGCTGGTGACGCTGACCACCTGGAACAGGGCCGGGTCGGGACCCGTGAAGGTCATGGCCCAGTTCTGGATTCCGGTGACCTTGCGCTGCGACCCGAGGCCGATGATCCCGTCGGTGTTGTGCGGGTCGACGGTGTACGGCGCCATCCAGTCCCGGGCGCTCACGCTGAGGCCGAGCGTCGTGCTCGCCCCCGGTGCGATGTCCGGGAAGCCGGTGGTGCTGACCGAGAACGGGTTCGACACGAGGTCGTTCCCCCCGGGAGCGAAGGTGCTGCCGTACTTGGCCTTGGTCTGCTGGTTGATGTTCCCCGTCGTCGTGACCGGATCGGGGTCGGTGCTGAACACACCCGGGGCCACGCCGACCGAGAAGAGCGCCGGGTTGGGGCTCGGGGTCGGGCAGCCGGTGGGGATGTTCTGGTCACCGACGATGGGCAGCGACGCCCGGGCGATCAGGTTGAACGACTGGAAGAACACCGACCCCTGGGTCCCGACCGTGCCGACGGCCTTCACGTCGATCTCGACGGTGGGCAGCGTGTAGGTCTGCCCGCCGAGGAGCGGCCCCGGCACCCCGAAGGTGACGTCGCCGGCCGGCGTGAAGTTGACGTTGGCGGACGTGGTGCCCCCGACGGTCCGGATCGCTTCGATCCGGAACTGCGAGGTCACCTTGAACGCCACGTTCAACGAGTTCAGGTTGACGATGGGATAGGTGCTCCCACCCGACTCGAGGCCCGCAGGGACCTCGAGGGGCGGCTGGGAGATGGTGATCGTCTCGGTGGTGTTCCGAGGGATCTCATCCGGATGTTCGATGTCGATGGTGAGGTTCTGCGAGACCACCTGGTCGCCCACGATGGGGGCTTGGGCCACGCAGGTCAGCGTCAGCACCGACTGGGTCGTCACCGTGTCGGCACCGGCCGGTGAGGCCGGTGCCGACGCCACGGTGAGCGCCAGGAGGAGTGCCGACGCAACCAGGAGCACCATCGACCTCGAACGCCTGTGAGGCTTGTTCAAGGTTCTGGCTCCGTTCAGCTCAGGAGAGCGTCAGGGTGAGGGTGGCCTCGTACGTACCGGCCGAAGCGCTGGCCGGGACGAGGAGGGCGAGCCCGGCACCGCAGACGAACGTGCCGCCGTTGGTGGTGGGATCGGCGGTGCAGAGCGCCTGGTCGACCTCGAGGCCCGAGCCGGCGACGCCGTCGGCGATGCCGGCGGCATCGGAGGTGGTACCGGCGGTCACGGCGGCGACGTCACCGGGGATCTGCTCGTGGGCCACGACCGCAGCCGGGCTCCAGCCCAGGTTGTTGGCCGGGATGCAGCGGTAGTCCCAGGTGCTGTCGTCACCGCGGGGGCAGTTGCCGACGGCCGGGTCGTTCTTGAAGTCGGTGACCGACCCCACGAGGTCCCAGCCGGCGCCGTCGCCGCGGGCGTCGATGACGGTGACGTTGTTGATCTCACCGGTCGTGCTCTGCGGCGTGCCGTCGAGGGTGATGGTCTCGAGCGTCACGTCGGCACCGGCCTGCTCCATGCTGAGGGTGGTGCCCTCGACGTCGAACTCGATGATCTGGTCGAGCGAGCACGAGGGGTTGGCCTCGCACTGGTTGCCCAGGACCTCGATGGTGACGGTGCCCACGGTGCTGGAGCCGCCGCCGAAGGCGTTGCTGGCGCGGTAGGTCACCGTGTCGGTGCCGTCGCCGTTGGCCTGGTCGTGCACGTAGGTCAGGCGCCACTGGTTGCCGACCTGCGCGATCGAGGCGGTGCCGAGCGTGCCGTTGGTCTCGATGACGACGCCGTCGACCGGCGGGTTGCCGCTCACCGGCAGGGTGACGGTCCGGGTGCCACCGAGGGCCACCTGCGTGTTCACGTCAGGAGCGATCGGGGGGCCGGGCTGCAGGATGTCGGTGGTCGCCACCGGGTCGCTGCTGGTCGACTCACAGATGAGGGCCAGGTTGAGGCCCGCCGGGAAGAGACCGGCGATCGGCGGGGTGACCACGTCGAAGACCACCTGATCGAGGCGGTACTCGATCTTGCTCTGGTCGGGGCCCGTGGCGTCGATGTCGTCGCCGAAGTTCGGCGAGCTGACGCTGAGGCCACCGCTCGAGGGGATGGCGATGGTCTGGGTGTACGGAGCGCTCGAGATCGACGCCGGGTCGGCGTTGGTCAGAGCGATGGTCGAGACCTGGTCGATGACGTCGACCGACGTCACGCCGAGGCCGCCGACCTGGCCGATGAGGCTCTCGGGCAGGACGACACCGATGCCGATGTCGACCGGGATGTCGGTGGCGCCGACGTCGACCGACTGCGGAGCGGTGACGTTGACGTCGACGGCGACCTCGAGCGAGGCCGGCAGGACCGGCGGCGGCGAGCCGGCCGGGGCGAACAGCGTCGCCAGCGTGTCGAGCAGCGACTGGGTCGCCGGCGTGCGTCCGAAGCACAGCGCGGTGGTGGGAGCGGCACCGGCCGGCGCTGACGCCACCCCGAACCCTCCGACCACCAGCGCCGTCGCGAGCATGCCCGCGATGGCGCGACGGCTCATGAGCCTTCGCATATGTGTTCCCCTTTTGTGCGCGTTGCAGAAGATCCGGTGGATCCCGGCGGGATCACCAGATGTGATGAAGGACCGTCCAGCCATGGACCGTCGGCCCGGCGCCCGAAGCGCCTCTTTCCCCTAGCTCCACGCCGTTCCCAAAGAACCACCCGGGTCCGACGTGTCGAGCGTGACAGTACGCACGACGGGTGCAACTGACAAGCAAGATCCCCCGTTTTCCCTGGTTACAGGCACGGACTGAACGAAAACGAGAACAAGTTCTCACGAATCGGAGGGTTTTCACCACGGAGCGTCGAACTTCACACCGGCGTCTGGCGCCGCCTGCCGAAACGCGATTGACGGCTGACACTTTTCAGAGGGTCTGCCATCGGCCCCGGGAGACGGGTGATCCCCGCCATCCCGGTCGGGTTGCCCGGAGAGAGGTAGGCTCCGGGCCCGTGACCTCGGGCTTCGCCGTCCGGCTCGCCACCGTCGAGCCGGTCCAGCACCTCGTCGGGCTGGCCGTGCGGGCCGAGCGGCTGGGGGCGGCCGCCGTCCTGGTCGACCAGGACGGGCCCGGCCGCGCCGTGGTGGTCGCGGTGGCGGCGATGGCCGTGGCCACCGAGCGGATCGCCCTGCTCCCCCGCTGGGGTGCCACCACGGCCGCCGCCGTCCAGCGGGCCCTGCCCGGCCTGGCCGCCCTGGACGAGCTCTCGGGCGGCCGGGTGGTCGGGTGCTTCCCCGCCTCCGGGCTGCGGGACGGGGTCGCCGCCGGCCACGCCGTCGCCGCCGTCGAGCGCCGGCCCCGGGGCCCCCGACCGGGCCTGGCCGGGGTCGTCACCGAGGGCCCGCGCCCTGGGCGCCCCGGCCCCGGGGGCTGGGTGGTCTGGAGCCCGCCGGCGGTGCCCGACGACCTCGCCGGGATCAACCCTGACGCCGTCGCCTACCGGCTCGAGCGCCACGACGTCGAGGAGCTCGACGCCCTGGTCGGGCGGGCCCGGGCGGCCGGCCTGGCCGAGGCCGTGGACCTGCTCGGGGTGACCGCCGACCCCTGAGCGGGGCCCGCCGGGATCAGACGTCGCCGCCCAGGTGGTCGTGGTCGAGGGCGGCCCGCGACCGGCCGTTGGTGCTCCAGTGCCAGGGCTCCGAGGGCAGGTTCCGGAGGCCGAACCGGGAGGCGTTGGCGGCCAGCCACCGGTAGCAGGCGGTCGTCCGGGTCGAGCAGCTGGCGAAGTCGATGGCCATGCCCTTCTCGTGCATCGAGGTGCCCGGGATCGCCGTGGGCGGCGAGCACTGGCTGGCCGGCTTCTCCCAGATGTCGTAGCGGCTGGTCCCGCAGTTCTGCTTGCGCAGCTCGACCTGGCGGGACGAGTCCCGGTAGGCGCTGCCGCAGAGGTTGAGCTTGTCCGCCCGGGCCGCCGCCAGCAGGTTGCGGACGTTGGTGGCGATGCCGCTGGCCACCGTGATCGACCCCCCGGCGGGGCAGGCGACCGTGGTCAGGGCGGGCGTCGGGACGGTCGCCCCCGGGGTCGTCGAGGTCGTCGCCGGGGTGGCCCCGGGCGGCGCCGGGAGGGTCTCGGGCTGGCAGGCCGCGCCCCCGAGGGCGATCAGGGCGCTGATGGCGATCATCCCGAGCGCCGCCCGCCGGCGCGTCGTGGTCGTGGTCATTGGGGTCCTCCCCGGTTCCGTCGTTGCCGCTCGATCGGCCCCCGCGATGTCCCCCGACATGGGCCGATCGGCCCGAATTCCCACGTTCCGTGCCCAGATTCCCACCTTCCGTCAAACCTCAACCCTCGATCTGAGGTTGAGGTCGACCATGAGGGTGCTGGCGCGTGCCACCCTCAACCCCCCGCCACTCCCCGCCAAACCCCAACGTTGGACGGCAACCCGCCGCATGTGGCGGGTGCCGTCCAACGTTCGGGAGAGCGGCGGTGTGGCCGTTGACACGTCGATGCTATTGCACATATGTTGCTGCGCCATGACCGGATCGAGCTTCCGCGAGCTCTCCAGCCCGACCCTCGCCGACCAGGCCTACGACGCCCTGCGTGAGGCGATCATCTCGGGCGAGCTGGCCCCCGGGGAGAAGATCACCGAGCGGGGCCTGGCCGCCCGGCTGGCGGTCTCCCCCACCCCGGTGCGCGAGGCCCTCCGCCGCCTGGAGCAGGACCAGCTGGTCCAGCGCACCGGCCCCCGCGCCGTTCAGGTCGCCGCCCTCGACGACGCCCAGGCCGCCGAGATCCGGCTGATCGAGGGCACCCTGCGGGCCACCGCGGCCCGGCTGGCGGCGACCAACGCCACGGCGGCGCAGCTGGCCGGCCTCGCTCGCCTGCTCGACGAGGGCGACGCCGAGCAGGCTCGGCTCAAGGCCCGGGCCGCCGCCGGCCACGAGATCGCCGTCGAGGACCTGGCCGACCTCCTCGCCGTCACCCGCCGCTTCCACCAGGCGCTCAACGAGGCCTCGGGCAACGCCGTCCTGATCCGGCTCCTCAGCCTGGTCGACGCCTTCAGCCTCGCCCACCGGCGCGAGAAGCTCCGGGGCGAGCTGCGCCGGGACCAGACCCGCGAGGCGATGACCCAGCGCTACGCCGAGCACCGCACCCTGCTCGAGGCGGTGCAGGCCGGCGACCCCGACGAGGCCGAGCGCCTGATGCGGGCCCACGCCGCCCCCGACGCCAGCGGCGTCCTGATCTGACCGACCCGGGCCCGGCTCACGGCCGACGTCCACCACCTTTGCTATGGCAAACACCAAGGGGACCACCATGATGATCCGACGACGGGCCCGTGCCCTGTTCCTCGTCGCCCTGCTGGGCACCGCCGCCGCCTGCGGCGTCGGGGCCACCGACGGCGACGACACCGCCTCGACCACCACCGCGGCCGGCGGCACCGGCGAGGCCGAGCCCATCGACCTCGACGCCGTCGTCGAGGCCAGCCGCGACGAGGGCCGGCTGGTCGTCTACGGCAACCCCAGCCCCGACCAGTGGGAGCCGGTGATCGCCGGCTTCGAGGCGACCTACCCCTGGATCGAGGTCGAGACCTTCGACCTCGGCGGCACCGAGGCCTTCCAGCGCTACCTGAGCGAGGAGGCGACCGGGGCGGCCACCGCCGACGTGATCGTCAACACCGACGGCGGCGGCTGGCTCGACCTGGTCGAGCGGGGCCAGGTCGTCGACTACGTCGACCCCGAGCTGGAGGACCTCCCCGACCTCGCCGTGGCCGCCCCCGGCGTCTTCACCATGTCGGTCGACCCGCTGATCGGCGTGTTCAACACCCAGGCCCTCCCGCTCGACGAGCAGCCGACGACCCTGGCCGAGCTGGCCGCGCAGGCCGAGGAGCTCGACGGGAGGATCGGCACCATCGAGGTCGAGAACGGCCAGGCCGGCCTGGGGACCTTCGGGTTCGTCGACGCCAAGGGCGACGAGGCGTGGGCCGCCCTCGAGGCGATCGGCCCCCACGCCGGGGTCGAGAACAGCAACGGCACCATCCTCGGCAAGCTGACCAGCGGCGAGTACGTGGCCAGCTTCATGATCTCGGGCTCGCTGCGGGCCCTGATCGACACAACCGAGACGGGTGACGTCCTCAACTACCGCTACTTCGAGGACGCCACCGTGATGCCGACCCGGGCCATGGGCGTCACCGCCGCCGCCGAGCACCCCAACGCCGCCCGGCTCCTCGTCAACTACCTGCTGTCGGCCGACGGCCAGGCCGTCATGTGCGACGGGGGCTTCACCCCCTACCGCGACGGCGTCGACTGCCCGCACGGGCTCGCCGCCATCCAGGAGGAGGTCGGCGAGGACAACGCCATCGTCGTCGGCTACCCCGAGGAGCTGGTCACCGGGCGTGACGAGCTGCGCGCCCGCTGGAACGAGGCCTTCGGCCGATGACCGCCGCCACCGCCCCACCGGAGGCCCTCCGGCCCCGGCGCAGCTGGATCCCGGCGACGCTCTCGCAGTACCTGCTGTGGGGGGCGGGGGTCGTCGTCATCGTCGGCCCGATCGTCCCGGTGGTGTGGGCCTCGCTGTGGTCGACGCCGCTCTACGAGGCGGGCGGGGCCCTCACCCCCGACAACTACCAGCGGCTGTTCGCCGACCCGGAGTGGTGGGACGCCGTCCGCAACAGCGTCACCTTCGCCGTCCTCACCACCACCGCCTCGGTGGTGCTGGGGACGACGATGGCCGTGCTCTTCAACCGCACCGACCTCCCGGGCCGGCGGATCTTCGGCGCCGCCTCGCTCCTCCCCGTGGCCGTCCCCGGGCTCCCGCTGATCCTCGGCTGGGCGGCGATGTACGCCCCCTCGGGCTACGTCACCCGCTGGCTGGAGACCCACACGCCCGTGCCCGTCTTCTGGGACCTCTACTCCGTCCCGGGGATGGCCATGCTGGCCACCGGGATCGCCGCCCCGGTGGTGGCGATGCTCGTCCGGGGCTCGCTGGCCGCCCAGGACTCGGCGCTGGAGATGGCGGCCCGGACCGCCGGGGCCAAGCCGCTGCGGGTGCTGGCCACCGTCACCGTGCCGCTGCTGCGGCCCGCCCTCCTCGGCTCGGGGATGATCGTCTTCGCCCTGTCGCTGGAGGTCCTGGGGCTGCCCCTGATCCTCGGCAGCTCGCGGGACATCGAATTCATCTCGACCTACCTCTACGACCGCTGGCTCAACGAGATCCCACCCGAGCAGGGGCTGGTGTCGGCCGGTGCCGTCGTCCTGCTGGCCGTCGTGACCCTGCTCCTCGTGGCCCGCAACCGTCTGACCGGTGACGGGGCCCGGTTCGAGACCGTCGGGGGCAAGGCCACCACCGCCGCCCCGATCGCCCTCGGCGCCGCCCGCTGGCCGCTGGCCGGGCTGTCGGCCCTCTACCTGGTCGTCGTGCTCGGGCTCCCGCTCGCCGGGCTGCTGCTCACCGCCTTCACCACCACCCTGTCGCCCTACGTCGACCCGTGGAGCGTGCTGTCGACCACCCACCTCGAGCGGGTGCTCGACGACCCGGTGTTCAGCCGTTCGATCACCAACAGCCTCCTCGTCGCCGTGATCGGCGCCGCCCTGGCGACGGTGGCCATCGCCGCCCTGTCGGTCGTGGCCCACCGCTCGTCGTTCCGCTTCCGGGGCTCGCTCCAGTACGTGATGCTCTACCCCCGGGCCATGCCCGGCCTGGTCACCGGGATGGCCTTCTTCTGGGCCTTCGTGGTCCTCGACCCCTCGGGCCGGGCCCGGGCCACCCTCTGGGCCGTCGGCCTGGCCTTCGCCGTGCGCAGCCTGGCCCTCGGCTACAGCGCCTTCTACCCGGCGCTCGCCGCCCTGGGCGAGGACCTCGACCGGGCCGCCCGCACCACCGGGGCCGACTGGTGGACGGCGATGCGGACGATCGTGCTCCGCCTCCTCCGGCCGGCGATGGCAGTGTCGTTCGTCCTGCTCTTCGTGGCCATGCTCAACGACTACGACCCGGCCGTCTTCCTGGTCACGCCGGGCACCGAGGTCATGGGGCTCACCATGCTCAAGCTCTGGGTCGCCGGCACCGCCGGCCCCGTCGCCGCCCTCGGGGTCATCCAGGTGGTGGTCACCTTCCTGGTGCTCGGCCTGGGCCGCCTCGTCTGGGGGGTGAAGCCCCGTGTCTGACGACCTCACGATCACCGGGTTGACCAAGGCCTTCGGGTCCACCGTCGCCCTCGATCACGTCGATGTCCACGCCCGCGAGGGCGAGCTGCTGACGCTCCTCGGGCCGAGCGGCTGCGGGAAGTCGACCACCCTGTGGTCCATCGCCGGGCTCCACCGGCCCGACGCCGGGCGCATCGTCGCCGGCGACACCGTCCTGTTCGACCCCGAGGTGCGCACCGACCTGCCGCCCGAGGACCGCGAGTGCGGCGTCGTCTTCCAGTCCTACGCCGTCTGGCCGCACATGACCGTGGCCGACAACGTCGGCTACCCGCTCAAGTTGCGGCGCCGGAAGGGCCCGGCCCGGGCCGCCCGGGTGGCCGAGGTCCTCGACCTGGTCGAGCTGGGCCACCTCGCCGAGCGGTACCCGCACCAGCTCTCGGGCGGCCAGCAGCAAAGGGTCGCCCTGGCCCGGGCCCTCGCCCACCCGCCCCGCCTGCTCCTGCTCGACGAGCCCTTCTCCAACCTCGACGCCAAGCTGCGGGAGCGGGCCCGGACCTGGCTGCGCGACCTCCAGAGGGAGGTCGGCATCACCACCGTCTTCGTCACCCACGACCAGGACGAGGCGCTGTCGATGAGCGACCGGATCGTCGTCATGGACCACGGCGTCGTGCGCCAGGTGGGCACGCCCGAGGCGATCTACGAGACGCCCGCCGACCTCTTCGTCGCCGACTTCATCGGCACCATCAACCTGCTGGAGGGCGAGGTCGTGGCCGACGACGGCGACCGGGCCGAGATCGCCGTCGCCGGCCTCCCCCACCCGATCCGGGCCACCAAGGCGGCCCCCGGTCCCCTCGGCCCCACCGCCACCGTGGCCGTCCGCCCCGAGGCCGTCCTGATCGACCCGCCGGCCGACGACGCCCCCGTCAACCTGCTGCGGGCCCCCGTCCTCGACCGCTCCTACCTCGGCGACCACACCCGCTACCGGCTGCGCCTCGGCGCCAGCACCCTCACCGTCCAGACCTCGACGCGCGTCACCGGGGCCGAGCTCGCCCTCGGGCTCCCCGTCGACCGCACCCTCGCCTACCCCGGGAGCCCCACCCGTGCCTGAGACCCCCACCCCCGAGACGCGCGTGATCGTGCCCGCCGGCATGCTCGGCGCCGGCTTCACCGCCGAGGCCGTCGAGCGCGGCATCGCCCTCGGCGGGCACGCCATCGCCATCGACGGCGGATCGACCGACTCGGGTCCGTACTACCTCGGGGCGGCGGCCCCGAAGATGCCGGCCGAGGCCATCAGCGCCGACCTCCGCATCATGCTGACCCGGGGGGCGGCGGCCGGGATCCCGGTGATCGTCGGCTCGGCCGGCACCAGCGGCACCGACACCGGCGTCGACTGGGTGGCCGGCCTCGTGGCCGAGATCGCCGAGGAGGAGGGCCTGGCCCTCACCGTCGCCCGGATCTACAGCGAGCTGGCCCCCGAGGCCGTCGTGGCGCTGGTCGAGGCCGGGCGCACCCGCCCGCTCCCGCCGGCCGCCGACCTCACCGCCGAGCGGGTGCGGCGCTGCGCCCACATCGTCGGGCTGATGGGCGCCGAGCCGATCATCGCCGCCCTCGACGCCGGCGCCGACGTGGTGATCGGCGGACGGGCCACCGACACGGCCGTGATCGCCGCCGTGCCGCTGCGCGCGGGGCGGCCGGCGGGGCCGTCGTGGCACGCGGCCAAGACCGCCGAGTGCGGCGGCCAGTGCACCACCAACCCCCGGGGCGGCGGGGTGCTGGTGATCGTGGACGACGAGGGCTTCACCGTCGACCCGCTCGAGCCGACCTCGGCGGCCACCCCGACCTCGGTGGCGGCCCACATGATCTACGAGAACGCCGACCCCAACGTCATGCGCGAGCCGTCGGGCACCCTCGACGTCACCGACGCCGTCTACACCGCCCTCGACGACCGCCGGGTCCGGGTCACCGGGTCCCGCTTCACCGAGCAGGCGCCGACGGTGAAGCTCGAGGGCTCGGGGCTGATCGGCCACCAGAGCATCGCCATCGCCGGCATCAAGGACCCCGAGGTCCTCGCCTCGATCGACGTGTGGGCCGACGGGCTGCGGGCCTTCGTGGCGGCCAAGGTCGCCGACGTCCTCGGCCTCGGCGCCGACGTGGTCGACGTCCAGGTCCGCTGCTACGGCTGGAACGCCGTGCTCGGCGAGCTCGACCCCGACACCGGGCCGCCCCGCGAGGTCGGGGCCGTGCTGATCGCCACCGCCCCCGACCAGGCCACCGCCACCAAGGTCGTGAAGCTGGCCAACCCCTACCTGCTGCACATGCCGCTGCCGGGCATGGACCACCTGCCCAGCTTCGCCTTCCTCACCTCGCCGGCCGAGATCCCCCGGGGACCGCTCTACGAGTTCCTGCTCCAGCACGTCGTCACCGTCGACGACCCCGGCGAGCTGTTCCGCACCGAGATCGAGGAGGTCGGTCGATGACGACCGTCGGTGATGTCGCGGACCTGGTCCGGTCGAAGAACGCCGGGCCCTTCTGGCAGACGCTCGACGTCTTCTGCCCCGACGACGAGGCCTACCGGGCCGTGGCCGAGGCGCCCGGCGTCGACGCCGAGACGGTGGCCCGGGCCTACCGGGTCGACCCGGCGACGGTGCGCATCTTCCGGCTGCCCGCCATCCGGGTGGTGAAGATCTCCTTCCCCCGGCCCACCGCCCAGGGCGGGATCGCCGACCGCGACATGCACGCCGGCCAGCAGCACGTCCCCCTCGCCCGCCTCCCGCTCCACCCGTGAGGGTCGTGGTGCCGGCTGGGCTGCCGGCCGGCTCGCTCGACCCGCTGGCCGACGCCGGCCATGAGGTCGTGGTGCTCGCCGAGCGCTCGCCGGGGGCGCTGCGGGCGGCGGCGGGCGAGGCCGACGCCCTGGTGACGCTGCTGACCGACCGGATCTCCGCCGACGTCCTGGCCGCCGGCGCCGGCCGGCTGCGGGTCGTGGCCAACGTCGCCGCCGGGTTCGACAACATCGACCGGGGCGCGGCGGCCGACCACGACGTCACCGTGTGCGCCACCCCCGGCGTCCTCGACGAGAGCACGGCCGAGCTGGCGATCATCCTCGCCCTGATGGCCCGGCGCCGCACCACCGAGGCCGAGGCCGCCCTGCGGGCCGGGCGCTGGACCGGCTGGGCGATCGACGGCTTCCTCGGCCACGACGTCCACGGCGCCACCCTCGGCGTCGTCGGCTGGGGCCGGATCGGGCGGGCCGTCGGCCGGCGCGCTCTGGCCCTCGGCATGTCCGTCGTCCACGCCGGCCGCACGCCCACCGGCGAACCGGGGTGGATCGCCACGCTCGACGAGCTGCTGGCGGTGTCCGACGTCGTCTCGCTCCACGTCCCGCTCACCCCGGCGACCCACCACCTGGTCGACGCCCGCCGGCTCCGCCTGATGAAGCCGACCGCCGTCCTCGTCAACACCGCTCGGGGCCCGGTGGTCGACGAGGCGGCGCTGGCCGAGGCCCTCCACGACGGGGTCATCGCCGGCGCCGGGCTCGACGTCTACGAGGACGAGCCCGCCGTCCACCCCCGGCTGCTGACCGCCCCCGGCGCCGTCCTCCTCCCCCACATCGGCAGCGCCACGGTCGCCACCCGCACCGCCATGGCCCGCACCGCCGCCACCGCCGTCGTCGACGTCCTCGCCGGCCGCCCCCCCCCCCCCCCC
>DASTYI010000127.1:0-32837 GCA_035765045.1 Iamia sp.
CCCGGGTGGCCCGACGCCGCCGCCCCCCGGGGCCGGGGGCTACCCGCCGGGCCCGGGGGGACCGGGGGGACCGCCGCCGAAGAAGAGCCGCCTGCCGCTGGTCCTCGCCCTCGGCGTGGTGGCCGTGGTCCTGATCGCCGCCGTCGCCGTCATCGGCCTCACCGTGGCCGGCGGCGGCAGCCCCGAGCCCGGCACCCAGGTCGTGGCCGCGGCCCGGGCCGGGTCCGAGCGGGCCGAGGCCCGCACCGCCCTCATCACCGCCGTGACCGAGGGCGACGCCGAGGCGGTGTCCACCCTGGCCGTGGAGGCCCCCGCGGTCGTCGCCGATGCCACCCCGGCCGCCCTGGGCGAGGCCGTCACCGCCCCCCTCGGCCCCACCGGCCTGGCCGTCCTCACCTTCGACGCCGTCGCCGGCGAGTCCTACACCGTCGTCGTCGAGGGCGACGCCGAGGTGGCCACCGCCGCCCTCGCCCCCGAGGGCGGCGCGCCGATCGCCCCGGCGACCACCATCGCCGCCGACGCCGACGGCGCCTACCGGCTCCTGCTCGTGGCCGAGGACGGCGGCGATGAGGTCACCGTCACCGTCGACCTCATCGAGGTCACCCCGGTCGACCTCTCGGCCGACGAGCTGCTGGAGGGCGAGATCGCCGAGGAGGGCGACGTCGTCGCCTACGAGGTCGAGGCCACCGCCGGCAGCCACTACGTCGTCGACATCGACGAGCCCGACCTGGCTGTCACCGTGGTCGGCCCCGACGGCGCCACCGTGCCGACGGAGCCCGACGTCGACCTGGGCACGCCCCGCTTCGTCGCCGAGGCCGACGGCCCGCACCGGGTGCTGATCGGCAGCGGCGAGGACGGCACCACCGGCGCCTTCTCGATCGAGCTGTTCGAGGTGGCCGAGTTCTTCTTCTACTACGACGAGGAATCGGTCCCGGGGCTGACCCTGGAGCGCACCACCGAGGAGTTCCAGGCCCCGATCGACCAGGAGGCGCAGCGGGCCCACTTCTGCCTGTTCCTCCGGGAGGGGGTCCGGATCATCCTGACCATCCGGGTCACCAGCGCCACCCTCGACATGGGCATCGACGTCTACGACGAGACCGACTCCGGCCCGCTCGTCGCCCGGGTCAACAGCAACGGGCCCGGCATCACCGAGCAGTGGTCGGGCACCGCCTCGGAGGACCTCCGGCGCTGCTTCCAGCTCTGGGCCGTCGACTTCACCTCGGGCCAGTTCATCGTCGACTTCGAGTCCGAGATCCGGTGAGCACGCCCCCGCCGCAGGACCCCTCGCCGACCCCGGCGTGGCCCACGCCCCGCCGACCGGCGGGGCCGACCCCTCCCCCGCCCAGCGCTCCGGGCCCGGCCGTCCCGCCGCCGCCCGGTCCGACGCCGCCACCGCCCCCGCCGGGGTACGCCACCCCACCGCCGGGGTACGGGGCGCCGACCGCGCCCCCGCCGCCACCCCCCGGGTGGGGTGGGCCGCCGGGTCCGCCCCCGCCGGGTGGGCCGGCGCCCCGCCGGTCGCGCCGGGGGCTCGCGGCCGCCCTCGTGGTCGTCGGGGTCCTGGCCGTGGCCGCCGTCGCCGTGTTCGCCGTCCGCGCCGTCACCGGGGGCAGCGGCGGGGCGTCGAGCCCCGAGGCCGCCGTCGAGGACCTGGCCGCCGCCATCGAGGCCGCCGACCCGATCGCCGTCCTCGACGCCATGGAGCCGGGCGAGGTCGAAGCCCTCGGCGAGGTGGTCGAGACCGCCGCCGACCGGGCCGCCGAGCTGGGCTTCTCCCCCGACGACGCCACCCTCGGCGGCGTCGACATCGGCCTCACCGGCACCCGCTACGAGGTCGACGAGCTGGGCGACGGGATCGCCCGGGTCACCGTCACCGCCGGCTCGGCCCGCGTCGACGTCACCCGTGACGCCCTGGGCGAGCTGACCGCGGCCGTGGTCGACGCGGCCAGCGACGACGACGAGGACGCCCGGGCCACCGTCGACGCCGCCGACCTGGTGACCGAGGGCGAGGACGGCGAGATCGAGCCCTTCGTCGTGACCGTGAAGCGGGGCGGCGGCTGGTACGTCAGCCCCCTCCACACCGCGGCGCAGTACCTGGTCGACGGGCTGGGCCTGGCCGACCCCGACCTCCCCGCCCCCGACCCCGGCGACGGCGCCGAGGACCCCGAGGCCGCCGTGCGCGACCTGCTGCTGGCCGCCGGCGAGCTCGACGGCGACGCCACCGCGGACCTGGTCGGCGGGCCGGCCGGCGATGCCGTCCGGGCCTACCGGGGCCCGCTGGAGGAGTGGGTCGGCGCCGCCGCCGAGGACGCCACGGTCGAGATCGACACGCTGGAGACCGAGGTGGCCGAGCGGGCCGCCGGCGGCCGGCGGGTGGTCGTCACCGAGCTGGAGGGCACGGTCACCTGGACCGACCCCGACAGCGGCGACGAGCGGTCGTCGCAGGTGTCGTGGGACGGCACCTGCCTCGACGTCCGCGACAGCGAGGAGGCCGAGGAGGAGGACGAGGCCAGCGTCGGGTCGTCGGACTTCTGCCTGACCGATGGCTGGGCCCGGGTCGGCATCGAGGAGCTGGCCGTGGTCGTCGTCGAGGAGGGCGGGACCTGGCGGGTCGACCCGCTGGCCACCGTGGGCGACGTCGCCGCCGCCATCGTCCCCGAGCTGACCGAGGGCATGGTCCTGCGGGTGCTCGGGTTCCCCGAGGCGGCCGAGCCGTCGGCCGAGATCAGCGCCGGCGAGCCCACCACCGTCACCCTGGACGAGGCCGGCACCGCCGTCGTCTCGGTCGCCATCGGCCCCGACGAGCGCTTCACGGTCACCGCCGGCTCCGACGACGAGGACCGCGAGGTCGACGCCTACCTGATCGACGCCGACGGCCAGTACACGTCGGCGTACTCGATCGTCGAGCCCACCGGTGGGGGCGAGTACACCCTCGTCGTCTACACCGACGACTGGGCCCCGGGCGAGGTCATGGTCGCCGTCAGCCCGGTGGCCGAGGAGGCGATCGGCGTCGGCGACACCGTCGACGGCGAGCTGGAGACCGGCGCCGAGGTGGTCGAGTACACCGTCGACCTCGACGCCGACGTGACCTACCTCGTCACCCTCGACAACGACGACCTCGGGCTGGAGGTCGTCGACCCCGACGACTTCACCCTCGACCTGCTCGACGGCGACGAGGCGGGCACCTCGACCTTCACCACCGAGACCTCGGGCACCCACCAGATCCGGGTCGACGGCGGCTTCGACAGCACCGCCGGCGCCTACGAGCTCACCCTCGACGAGTCCGACCCCTTCGTCCTCGGCGACGGCTCCACCCCGAGCGCGCAGGGCGAGATCGCCGGTCCCGACGACGAGCAGTTCATCGACCTCGAGGTGCGGGGCGGGGCCGAGGTCACCGTCGACGTGACGACGACCGATCCCGCCTTCGACATCGTCGTGATCCTCCGCGACCCGGAGGACGACACCGAGCTCGACCGCTTCGACAGCGCCGGCCCGGGCGAGGGCGAGTCGATCGACTTCACCCCCTCGGTGGACCGGACCTGGCGCATCGCCGTCCAGGGCAAGGACGGCTCGACCGGCACCTTCCAGGTCGACGCCTACGAGTAGGCGGGCGGCTCGGGCCGGTCCGGTTCAGCGCACCTCGGCGGCGACGGCGGCGAGGACGCCGTTGACGAACCGGCCGGAGTCGTCGGTCGAGTAGCGCTTGGCCAGCTCGACCGCCTCGTTGATCACGACGTTGGGGGGCACGTCGGGGCGGTGGGCCAGCTCGTAGCAGGCCATCCGCAGCAGCGTCCGGTCGATCGCCGGCATCCGCTCGATGACCCACCCCTTGGCGAACCGGCCGATCAGCCCGTCGAGCTCGCCCTGGTGGTCGGTCACCCCGTTGACGAGGTCGGCGGCGTACTCCTCGACGGCGATGGGCTGGGCGTCGAGGACGTCGTTCCCGCTGGCGCCCTTGACCTCCGCCTCGTAGAGCAGGGCGAGGGCCCGCTCGCGGGCCTCGCGCCGGGAGCCGACCCCGCCGGGGCGGTCAGGCACGGGTGATGTACTCGCCGGAGCGGGTGTCGACCTTGAGCTTGTCGCCGATGTTGACGAACAGCGGCACCTGGAGGACGTGGCCGGTCTCGAGGGTGGCCGGCTTGGTGGCGCCCGAGACCCGATCGCCCTGGATGCCGGGCTCGGTCTGGGTCACGGTCAGCTCGACCGAGGCGGGCAGCTCGCTGCCGACGATCTCGTCGCCGTGGAGGCGGAGCTGGACGGCCATCCCGTCGACCAGGAAGCTGGCCGTGTCGCCCAGGGCGGCGCTGGCCACGTGGCGCTGCTCGTAGGTCTCGTTGTCCATGAAGACGTAGTCGTCGCCGTCGCGGTACAGGTACTGCATCTCGCGGTTGTCGATGTTCACCCGCTCGACCTTCTCGCCGGCGCGGAAGGTCTTCTCGACCACGGCGCCGGTGCGCACGTTGCGGATCTTGGTGCGGACGAAGGCGGGCCCCTTGCCCGGCTTGACGTGCTGGAACTCGACGACCTGGACGAGCTTGCCGTCCAGGTCGAGGACCATGCCGTTCTTGAGGTCGTTGGTGGTGGTGGCCATCGGTCGCTCTTCCTTGCTCGCTGCGCTTCTCGTGGGCGGCGCGCTCAGGCGGGCGCCGGGGTGGGGTCCTTGGGGGCGAGGGTGAGGGTCGAGCACCCCTCGTCGGTGACGACCACCGTGTCCTCGATGCGCACGCCGCCGTGGTCGGGGAGGTAGACCCCGGGCTCGACGGTGACGACGTGGCCCGGCGCGAGCATAGCGGTGGAGGCCTTCGAGACCCGAGGGTCCTCGTGGATCACCAGCCCCACGCCGTGCCCGGTGCCGTGGCCGAAGGCGTCACCCCAGCCCGCCTCCTCGATCAGGTCACGGCAGGTCCGGTCGACCTCCTTGGCCTCGACCCCGGCCCGCACGGCGGCCACGCCGGCGGCCTGGGCGGCGAGCACGACGTCGTACATCCGCCGCTGGGTGGCGGTCGGCTCGCCAACCATGAAGGTGCGGGTCATGTCGGAGTGGTAGCCGTCGACCAGGGCGCCGAAGTCGATGACGACCAGGTCGCCCTCGGCGATCGTGCGGTCGCCGGGCCGGTGGTGGGGGCGGGCGCCGTTGGGGCCCGAGGCGACGATCGTCTCGAAGCTGGGGGCCGACGCGCCCAGCCGCCGCATCTCGGTGTCGAGGGCGAGGCCCACCTCGGCCTCGGTCAGCCGGTCGAGCAACCGGGGGGCGACGGTGGCGAGGGCGGCGTCGGCGATGGCCGAGGCCCGGGCCAGCCGGGCGATCTCCCCGGCGTCCTTCACCTGCCGGGGCCCCTCGACCAGGCCCTCGGTCGCCACCAGCTCGGCGGTCCACGGGGGCCGGGTGGCGCGGCGCTGGTCGGCCCAGCTGATCGACGCCGCCTCCAGCCCGAGCCGGACGCTCCCGGCCGCCGCGGCCAGGACCTCGTCCTGGGCCCGGAGGGTGGCGGCCACCACGACCTCGGCCTCGACGCCGTGGGCGGCGATCTGGTCGGGCGCCTGGACGGCGTAGCGGCTGTCGGTGACGAGCAGCATCCGGTCGGGGGTGACCAGCAGCCGGGCGGCCGACCCGGTGAACCCGGTCAGGTAGCGCACGTTGCTGAGATCGGTGACCAGCAGGGCGTCGATGCCCGGCTCGGCGAAGCCGGCCCGCACCCGGTCCGCCCGCCCCGCCACATCCATCCCCGGCAACGGCGTCACGGTCTTCGTCTGCTCCATCAGCTGCCTCCGTAGGCGAGGATCAGGACCGCGAGCGCGTGTCGGGCCGGGTCGGGCAACCCGTCGATGACGTCGATCGCCAGGTCGGCGCGATCGATGTCGTCGGCGACATCGATCGGCTCGAAGTCCGTGAGATGGTCGTAGTCGGCGGCGTGGCGCCGCTCTTGGAGCTCCTTGAAGGACGTCCCCAGCGCCACCGCGTCGGGGGCCCCGGCACGGATCTCGGCGACGAGCAGCGATGCCGCGTGCTTCGCCCTCGGCGCAGTGCCACGCTCGATCCACTCGAGGACGCTCCTCATCGCCCCGTGCTGGGGCACCCTCCGCAACCCCTCACGAGCGGCCGTCTCAAGATCCGCACCGACGCCCGTGGCCATGAGGTGGGTCAGTCGGTGGAACACTGCGTAGTACGCGGCCGAGGCCGCCCTCCGCAGATCCGCCTCCGAGGGGGCGACGCCCTCCGGGTCCGCGAGGCGATCGGCTTGATCGAGGAGCTGGACCCACAGCGGGTCGGACACGGCCGTGATCAGGACGCCGGGGCGACGACGCTGCTGTCGTCCGGGAGGAGCCTGAAGTACACGTTGACGTGGGAGGACGCCTCTGACAGAGCATCGGCGAACGCGGTCGAGACGGCGAGGCGGTCTTGCTTCGCCCACTGGGGACGCACGGCACCTCGTCGCGTCTGACGCATCTTCCGTGGCGAGGACGACCATGCGACCACGAAGACCGCTGGCTCCCCGAACGAGTCCGGCCTCACATCGACGTCCACTCGATCGAGCGTGATCGAACCGAAGGTCTTGCCGCGAAGGGCCGACGCGATGGCTTCGCCTGCCTCTTGCAGCTCCATCTCCTCGGCGGTGCGCATCGCTTCAGCCTACGCGCCTCGGCCGAGGAGGCGGGCGGTGGCGTCGAGGGCGAGGCGGTAGCCGTCACCGCCGAAGCCGGCGACGGTGCCGGAGGCCACGGGGGCGATCACGCTGGTGTGGCGCCAGGGCTCGCGGCCCCCCGGGTTCGACAGGTGGAGCTCGACCACCGGGCCCTCGAAGGCGGCCAGGGCGTCGTGGAGCGACCAGCCGTAGTGGGTGAGCGCCCCGGCGTTGATCACGATGGCGGCGACCCGGCCCCGGGCCCCGTGGATGGCCTCGACCAGCTCGCCCTCGTGGTTGGACTGGAGGTGCTCGACCGTCAGCCCGTGGCGCTCGGCCTCGGCGGTGGCGGTGGCGACGTGGTCGGCGAGGGTGGCCGTGCCGTAGATCTCGGGCTGCCGCTCCCCCAGCAGGTTGAGGTTGGGGCCGCTCAGGAGGAGGACGATCTCAGTGCTCACGGCAGGCCTCCAGGGCGTCGAGGAGCAGGGCCCGGTCGTCGACCCGCACCGGCTCGACCCCGTCGGGGCCGTCGAGCACGAAGGTCACGCCCCGGACGGCCTTCTTGTCCCGGCTGAACAGGTCGACCAGGTGCCCGGGGTCGAGGTTCCGGGGCACGGCCATCGGGAGGTCGTAGCCGGCGACGACCCGGCGGTGCTCGGCCACCCGGTCGTCGTCGATGCGGCGCAGCCGGCGGGCCACCTCGGCGGCGTAGATCAGCCCGACGGCGACGGCCTCGCCGTGGCGCAGGTCGTAGGCGCCTTCGGTCTCGATGGCGTGGGCCAGCGTGTGGCCGTAGTTGAGGATCGCCCGGCGCCCGCCCTCGCGCTCGTCGCTGGCCACCACGTCGGCCTTGCAGCGGACACAGGCGGCGACGGCCTCGTCGAGCGGCAGGTCGGGCAGCCGGTCGACGCCGAGGAAGGCGTACTTGGCCATCTCCCCCAGCCCGCTGCGGTACTCGCGGGGCGGCAGCGTGCCGAGGGTCTCGGTGTCGCACAGCACCGCGCTCGGCTGCCAGTAGGCGCCGACGAGGTTCTTCCCCTCGGGGAGGTTGACCCCGGTCTTGCCCCCGATGGCGGCGTCGACCTGGCCGAGCAGCGACGTCGGGACGTGCACGACGGGGACCCCCCGGTGGTAGACGGCGGCGGCGAAGCCGGCCACGTCGGTGACCATCCCGCCCCCGACGGCGACCACCACGTCACCCCGGGTCAGCCCCCAGTGGGCGAAGTCGCGGCACAGGTCCTCGATCGTGCCGAGGTGCTTGGTGTCCTCGCCGTCACCGATCGTGAAGGTCCGGCTCTCGACCCCGGGGTCGACGTCCCAGCCGATGTTCGCCTGGGTGACGACGGCGGCCCGCCGGACCCCGACGGGCAGCAGCTCGAGCAGCCGGTGCCGGGCCCCCGACCCCACCAGCACCGGGTACGACCGGTCCCCCAGCGGCACCTCCAGCTCGATCACGCCCCCTCCTCCCCCGAGCTCGGCGGGATGTCTGCCACCCCGGTGTCACCTTTCCCGCCGAGCTCGGGGCGGGGGGTGGGGGCGAGCAGCTCGGCCAGGCGGAGGGCGAGCTCCCTCTTGGGCTTGTCGTGGGCCTGGCGGAACGGCTCGACGTCGATGGTGATGTCGGCCACCTCCTCGTACAGCGGGGTGCGGGCCTCGTGGAGGGCGGTCAGCCGGGCCTCGGGGTCGTCGTCGAGCAGCGGGCGGTGGTCCTGCTTCTGGAGGACGCGGGACAGGAGGTAGGGCACGCCGGCGCGCAACCAGACCACGGTGGCGCCGTCGCGGAGGAGGGCCCGGTTGGCCTCGGCCAGGACCGCACCGCCGCCGGCGGCCACGATCGAGGCGCCGGGGGCAGCCAGCAGGTCGGCCAGCAGGGCGCTCTCGGCGGCCCGGAAGGCGGGCTCGCCGTCGGTGGCGAACCAGTCCCGCACCGAGCGGCCCGAGCGGCGGACCAGCTCGTCGTCGGCGTCGACGAAGGGGCGGTCGAGCCGCTTGGCCAGCCGCCGGCCGACGCTGCTCTTGCCGGCCCCGGGCATCCCCACGAGCACGACGTGGCCAGAGCTGCTCATCACCCCAGCGGGCCGTCGCGCAGGGCGGCCAGGTAGGCGGCCCGGTTGCGGCGGGTCTCCTCCACGGTGTCGCCGCCGAACTTCCGGGCCACCTCGTCGGCCAGCACCAGCGCCACCATCGTCTCCGCCACTACGCCCATCGCCGGCACGGCGGTGACGTCGGTGCGCTCCTTGAACGACACCGTCTCCTCCTTGGTGAGGACGTCGACGGTGCCCAGCGTGGGCCGGTTGAGCGAGGCCAGCGGCTTCATGGCGACCCGGGCGATCACCGGCTCGCCCGAGGACATGCCGCCCTCGACGCCACCAGCGCGGGCCGACGTGCGGGGGTAGCTGTGGCTGTCGGCGTCCCAGGTGATCGGGTCGTGGGCCTCGCTCCCCCGCCGGGTGGCGACGTCCC
Source organism: Iamia sp. (assembly GCA_035765045.1). GTDB lineage: Bacteria > Actinomycetota > Acidimicrobiia > Acidimicrobiales > Iamiaceae > Iamia. The sequence goes on from DASTYI010000127.1 coordinate 9,087, forward strand.
AGCCGTCGCCGATCTCGACCGCCTTGACCGCCTGGATGCTCATCAGGGCGGCGGCCAGCAGCGAGTCGAGCTTGCGGTCCCAGTGGACGTGGCTGCCGAGCCCGGCGGGGACGCCGTGGGCGACCACCTCGACCACGCCGCCCAGCGAGTCACCGTCCTTGGCCGCCTCCTTGATGTGGAGGACCATCTCGGCCGAGGTGTCGGGGTCGAGGCAGCGGACCTCGTCGTCGTCGATCCGGTCGAGGTCGTCGATCGTCGGGGCCGGCCGGGGCGGGGCGGCCACGGCCCCGATCCGCACGACGTGCGACACGATGTCGATGCCGAGCGTCCGGAGCCACAGCTTGGCCAGGGTGCCGGCGACGACCCGGGCCGCCGTCTCGCGGGCGCTGGCCCGCTCGAGCACGTCACGGGAGTCGACGAAGCCGTACTTCTGCATGCCGGGCAGGTCGGCGTGGCCCGGGCGGGGCTGGGTGAGCGGCTGCTGGGTGGGCCCGTCCTCGGCCCGCACCGACATCTCCCGCTGCCACTTGTCGGGGTTGCGCTCCCACTCGGTGTTGACGATCTCGACCGCCACCGGCGAGCCGAGGGTGCGCCCGTGGCGGACGCCGCCGAGGATCCTCACCTCGTCGACCTCGAAGCGCATCCGGGGGCCGCGGCCGTAGCCGAGCCGGCGCCGGCGGAGCTCCTCCTGGAGGTCCTCGACGGTGACGGCCAAGCCGGCCGGCAGCCCCTCGACGATCACGACGAGGGCCGGGCCGTGGGACTCACCGGCGGTCAGGAAGCGGAGCACGGATCGAAGTTACCGCCTGCCCCCCCGACTCCCGAAGGCCGTACCGGGACCTCAGAACGTCCCGGGCCCGGCCAGGAAGGCGGGCGCGTCCAGCAGGTAGACGTCGAGCAGCGGCTCGGAGAAGAGCAGGGCCAGCAGGCAGCCGAGGGCCAGCCAGGGGCCGAACGGGTAGTGGTCGCTCCGGCGCCGGACGACGAACAGGATCCCGCCGACCACGGCCCCGGCCACGCTGGCGATGATCAGCGAGAACAGGATCAGCACCGGGTGCAGCCAGGCCAGGTAGAGGCCGAGGATCAGCCCCAGCTTCACGTCGCCGAGGCCCATCGCCTGCTTGCCCCGGAACGACAGCAGCGCCGGGAGGAAGAGGAACAGGGCGTAGCCGATCCCGCCCCCGATGGCCACGCCGACCCGACCGGGGTCGCCCTCGACGGCCGAGACGATCCCGATCAGCACGACCGAGGCGCCGAGCACCGGGATGTTGATCCGGTCGGGCAGCCGCGACGTCTCCAGGTCGATCACCGACTGGGCCAGCAGCGTCGAGACCAGCAGCAGCATCGGCACGAGGGCCCACGACGGGCCGAACCGCACCCCGGCGAGCACCCACAGGGCGGCGGTGGCCACCTCGACCAGGACGTAGGCGAACCCGATCTCCTCGCCGCAGGCCCGGCAGCGGCCCCGCAGGAGCAGCCAGGACAGCACCGGGATGCCGTCGGCGGGCCGGATCGGCGCCTCGCAGGCGGTGCACCGCCAGCCCGTGAGCAGCGGCTCGCGGTCCGGCACCCGGACGATCACGACGTTGAGGAACGAGCCGACCAGCAGGCCGGCCACCCCGAGCCCGACCAGGGCGATCAGGGGGAGCGGCTCCACCGGCGGGACCCTACCGGCGCGCTCCGGAGCGGCCGGTGATCCCGCCCCGGCCGCCGCTCACCCCGGCGGCTCGGCCCCGCCGCCTGTCCCGCCACCGCCGGTCCCGCCGCCGGCCTCGGCCCGGACCTCGTCGACGAGGGCGAAGACGGCCTCGGCCAGCACGTCGGCGCCCCCCCGGTCGAGGTGGATGCCGTCGCCCTGGCGGAGCGAGGTGCCACCCGCGGTGGCCTGGTAGCCCCCGCCGTCGGGGCTCAGCACCGGGCGGCTGTCGAGGAACCGGACCCACGGGCGACTGGCCGCCTCCTCCTCGTAGATGGCGTCGAGGACGCCCATCCGCTCGTCGAAGCCGGCGTCGCGCATGTGGGGCTGGCCGATCCACACGACCAGCCGGCCGTTCCCCCGCAGCTGGTCCATCACCACGCCGACCCGGCGCCGGTACTCGGCCTGCCAGCGCTCGTCGTCGGGTTGGACGGGCTCGCCGTCGACCTCCATGCCCTGGGAGTCGTTGGCCCCGAACATGACCACGACGACCTCGGGGTCGGCGGGCAGGACCTCCTCGGCGAAGTAGGTCGGCCAGTCGAAGAAGTCGGGGCGGGTCAGCCCCGAGCTGACCTGGGCGTGGGTGGTGAGGGTGATCTCGGGGCGGCCGGTGACGAGGTCCGCCGCCGACTGCTCCAGCTCGATCGTCATCGAGTCGCCGCCCAGCCACATCCGCAGCGGCTCCTCGGCGGTGGCGGGGCGGGTGGTGATCGGCGGCGCCGTCGTGCCGGTGGGTGCGGTGGTGGTCGTCGTCGGGGCCACGAAGGCGTCCGACCCGCTGGGGGCGTCCTCCCGGCAGTCCTGGTGCCCCTTGTCGGCGGCGTCGCGGATGGCCGAGCGGATGTCCTTGAGCCGGGTCAGGTCGCCGACGGCGCAGAACGGCGCCACCGCCGCCCGGGCCACGTCCCGCTTCCACCCCACCGGCTGGCGGTTGGCCAGCTCGAACAGGCCGTCGGCGTTGAGCAGGGCGGCGAGGAAGAGGGCCAGGGCGCCGATGGCGAGCACCCGCCCGGCGGGCTGGGGCCGGGCCCCGGCGAGGGCGTGGTACTGGAGCGACCGGGGCTCCGAGCGCGGCCGCGGCGTGGCCCCCGCCGGCGGCGGCGCCTCGTGCTGCTCGCCGTGCGGATCCGGGTGCCCCGGCCGCCACTCGTCCCGGTCGCCGGGTGTCACCGCGCCTCCAGCTCGTAGGGGGAGTCGACGACCTCGACGGTGACGTACCAGCCGCCCGGGACCTGGACCAGGCGGGGCTCGCCCAGGCCCCGGCCCTCGACGGTGGGGCGCTCCTCGCCCGGGACCCAGACCACCAGGTCGCCCCCGCTGGCCAGGTCGTCGTCGATCACGCCGCCGACGGTGAGGGTGCGGGCGTCGGGGTCCGACTCGATCCCGGTCAGCCGGCCGGGGGCGGCCCGCGGGTAGGCCCGGCCGGCGACCCGCATCAGGTCCTCGTTGGGGCCGGTGGTGGCATCGGCCGGGCAGGCCACGTCGTTCAGCTGGATCTGGGTCTCGGTGACGGCCCGCCCGGGGACGCCGATGGCGTGCGGGTCGCCGCACCACTGCCGCCACTGCCACTGCGCCCCGCCGACCATGGCCGCGTCCTGGGCGGCGGCGAAGCGCCGGTTGACCTGGCGGGCCTCCTCCTCCATCGAGAAGACGCCGTGCTCGCCGATCCACAGCGGCCAGCCCCGCTCGGCGGCCACGCCCCTCTGGATGTCGAAGGTCTGCTCGACGGTGAGGATCTTCGGCCCGATCACCTCGGCGTAGTTGTGGGGGGCGAAGGCCAGCTGGTCGTCCATGGCCAGCGGGTGCTCGGGCAGCGAGCCGGGCAGCGGGAACAGCACGATCGGCTCGACGAAGACGACGCGGGGCGGAACACCGGCCTCGGCCTCCCCGGCCCGCACGGCGGCGAGGGCGCTCCGCAGCAGCTCGGTGTAGCGCTGGGTCGACGCCGTCTCGTCGAGGACCAGGTTGGGCTCGTTGAACAGGTCGTAGCCGGCGATCGCCGGGGTGTCGCCGAGCGCCGCCACCAACCGCTGCCAGGTGGCGACGAAGGCGTCGCGGATCCCGTCCCGGTTCTCGTAGAAGGCGGTGAAGGCGGCGGTCACCGCAGCCGAGCCCTCGCGGTAGCCGGGCGGCCGGCACGTCTCGGCGCCGTCGGTGATCGTGGCCCACTGGGGCGCCCCGTCCCAGCCGATCGCCGGCTCGCTGCCCTCGGGGCAGACCGTGCCCGGCGGGGTGGCGATGAACTTGCCCCAGGCGTCCTGGTGCATGTCGACCACGGTGTGGATCCGGCGCGCCGCGGCGGCGTCGACGGCAGCCCGGATGCGGTCGACGTAGGCCATGTCGAGCTGCCCCCGCACCGGCTCCAGGGCCGACCACGACACCAGCAGCCGGACCACGCCGAAGCCGGCCGCCGCCATCCCGTCCCAGTCGTCGTCGGTGGGCGGCCGGGTCGGGGCGAAGGCCGGGTCGGCCTGGTAGTAGTCGCCCAGCGAGCTGAAGTTGGCGCCCCGCAGGAGGATCTCGCGCCCCGAGGCGTCGACGAAGCCGACCCGGTCCCCCAGCGGCGCCACCCGGACCCTCGTCAGCTCGGGCAGGGCGCCCGCCGCGGTCAGCGGGCCGGACTCGGCCTGGGTCGTCGTCGTGTCGTCGGCCGCGCTCCCGTCGGCGCCGCCGCCGTCGTCGGTGCACGCACCGGCCACGAGCAGGAGGCAGACCAGGGCGAGGGCGCGGAGACGGGGCACGGCGGGCGGTTCCTAGAACTGGAAGTAGATGAACGGGGGCACGCCCTCGGGGCCGAGGGCGTCGACCAGCAGCAGCCCGACGGCGAGGGCCACGGCCTGGAGGGCGGGGACGGACCGGGAGAACACGGCCTGGGCCTGGTCGACCCAGTCGGTCGGCACGAACTGCGAGGCGATCATCAGGGCGATCACGAACACCAGCATCGGGGTGACCGCCGAGCCGATCCCGGGCGCCGCCACCAGCCGCCACAGCAGGTCGAAGGCGTGACCGAAGGACTCGGCCCGGAAGAAGACCCAGCCGAGGCAGACCACGTGGAAGGTGATGGCCCAGCGGATCACCGGCGACCACCGGCCCGGCGCCTTCCCGGCCGCCTCCCGGGCGGCGAGGATCCGGCGCTCGGCGGCCAGGGCGATGCCGTGGATGGCGCCCCAGACGACGAACGTCCACGCCGCGCCGTGCCAGAACCCGCCGATCAGCATGGTGAGGAAGAGGTTCAGGTCGCGGCGGTTCTCGCCGCCCTTGTTCCCCCCGAGCGGGATGTAGAGGTAGTCCCGCAGCCAGAACGACAGCGTCATGTGCCACTTCCGCCAGAAGGCCTGCATCGACGTCGCCGCGTAGGGGGCGTCGAAGTTCTGCGGGAAGCGGAGCCCGAGCAGCAGGGCGCAGCCGATGGCGATGTCGGTGTAGCCGCTGAAGTCGGCGTAGATCTGGATGGCGTAGGCGTAGACCGCGATCAGGATCTCGAAGGACCGGTACTGCCCGGGCACGGCGAAGACGTCGTCGACGATGGCGGCCGAGACGAAGCTCGAGATCACCACCTTCTTGAACAGCCCGGCCATGATCAGCCGGAACGCCAGGGCGCTGTTGACCCGGCGGGGGTCGGCCCGTTCGCGCAGCTGGGGCAGCAGCTCGCGGGCCCGCACGATCGGCCCCGCCACCAGGTGCGGGAAGAACGACAGGTAGACGGCGAAGTCGAGCAGCGGCGACGGCTCGGCATCGCCCCGGAAGACGTCGATGACGTAGCTGAGGGCCTGGAAGGTGAAGAACGAGATCGCCACCGGGAGGACGATCTGGAGCGGCACCCAGCCGGTCTCGACCCCGACCGCCTCCAGCGTCCCGCTGACCGACTCGATGAAGAAGTCGGTGTACTTGTAGTAGGCGAGCACGCCCAGGTTGACCACCACGGCGGCGGCCAGGATCGGCCTGCGCCGGCGCTCGTCGGGCTGGCGGTGGATCGCCACCGCGAAGCCCTGGTTGACCAGGATCGAGAACCCGAGCAGCAGGCAGTACACCCACTCGAAGGCCCCGTAGAACACGAAGCTGGCCGCCAGCAGGAACCAGCGCCACGGCTGCGGCCGCGGGCGCAGCAACCAGCTGACGACGAACACCCCCGAGAAGAACAGGGCGAACTCGAAGGTGGGGAACAGCACGCGCCGTGCTCCAGGGGACCGTCAGCGGCCTCCCATCGTGGCACCACCGCACCCCCGCCCCGGGGATCCTCGCCGGTGCCCCGTCAGGCCAGCACGTCGACCACGGGGCCGGCGACCAGGCGCAGCTCGTCGGCCGAGATCGCGGCCATGCGGTCGTCGCCGGCCCGCAGCCACGCGGTGGTGGCGCGGGCCTCCTCGACGAAGGTCCGGCGCAGGGTGGCCCGGACCTCGGACCGGAGCCACGACGGCATCAGAGCCAGGTCGGCGGACACCCCACCGTCGTGGTCGAGGTCGAGGAGGATTCGGAAGATGTCCCACGCGTCGCCCGACCGCTTCTCCAGCGGACCACCGGGCCGGCGATCGACCAGGGCGTGGAGCTTCATGGCGACCAGGGCCGCCGGCGTGGCGAACGGGGCGACGACATCGTCGCCCGCGGTCGTGGCGAGCCGGAACGGCGTGGCCGTCTCGAGGGCCCAGGCGTGGGCGCCGACGAAGAGGCGCTCGCGGCCCGTCAACCCGATCTCGTCACCCGGGCCCAAGGGCGCCACCCCGATGATCTCCACCTGGGTCCCGGCGATGCGGACCCGGTGCCGGCCGGTGGGGTCGCGCTCGGCGCCCTCGATGGCGAGCAGGGCGGCGATCGCCTCCGGCGGGCTCGTCTCGTCGACGACGGTGTCCACGTCGGTGGTCGCCCGGTGCACCCGGCCGAGGCGCGCCGCCACCGCCACACCGCCGATCACCGTGAACCTCGTCAGCCCCGCCGCCGTCAGGGCGTGGACGGCACGGACGAGGTCGCCGGCACCCGCCGCCAGCACCACCCGGTCGTCAGCGCCAGATGCCATCGCCCGCGGCCCACTCGAGCAGGGCCTCGCGCCCCCGTCCCCGGTCGGTCGCCAGGTGCAGGGCCACGGCGAGCAGCGGGGCGATCGACCACCCGCCCGCCTCGCCCGGGGCCCCGGGACCGACCACCGCGCCCACCGGGGCCACGGCCAGGGCGGCCGCCCCGGCACCGGGCGGAGCCGTCCCCCACCGTCGCTGGGCGATGGTCAGCTCGACCGGCCCACCGACGTAGAGGTCGAGGGTCGTCACGGCCGGGACCACGATCGGGGCGCCCAGTGCGGCGGCGGCGACGTCACCGGTCAGGCGGTAGGTCGACAGGTTCGTCACCGGGTCGCGGCGGGGCGACGGGACGTCGGCGAGCCACACCCGCTCCGGACGCCACACATCGGCGAGGGCCCAGAACAGCTCGGTCCCGGCCACCGTGCCGTCGTCGCCGACGAGACCGGCCTCGGCCAGCCGGGTCACCGACCGGGAGATGGTGGCGGGCGAGTAACCGATCTCGTCGACCTGCTTCGTCGGTGCGATCGCCCGGCCCGGGTGCGTCAGCAGCCAGTAGGCGACGCTCATGGCGCCCCGGCCGGCGATCGGCGGGGCCGGGCGGGGCACGCTCGCGGCGGCGGGGACCTCGGCATCGACCACCACGCCAGGCGCCCGGAGGCGGAGGTGCCCGCGCCGATCCAGCCAGCTCCACCCGGCCGCCGACAGGTCCGTGCGGGCCTCGGCGGTGACCCGGTCGGCCACCACGACGCCCACCACCCCATCCGCCGGGGGGGTCAGGCGCGAGGCGCGCCCCCCGTCGACCGACGCCGCCACCTTGACCTCGACCACGAGCCGACGTCCGTCGACGTCGACCACGAGGTCCGCGGCGGGATCCCTCGGGTGACGGGCGGGGGGCTCACCGACCCCCAGGCCGACCGACCGCAGCGCATCGACCAGGGCCTCGACGGCGGCGTCGTGCCGCCCGTGGTCGTCGTGCCGCACCGCCACCATGTCGACATGGTATGCCATCCTTCCACGTTCCGCAATGACGGAACGTGGAAGGACCTGGCTACCGGTCGGCGGAGGCGGGGTGGCGGGCCTGGGCGAGGAGGAGGTCGCCGGGGACGGGGGCGCCGAGCCGGAACCCCTGGGCCTCGTCGCAGCCCATCTCGACGAGCAGGTCGAGCTGCTGGTCGGTCTCGACGCCCTCGCCCAGGGCGCTGATGCCGAGGGCGTGGGCCAGCCCGATCACCGAGGCGACGATCGTCCGGTCCTGCTCGTTGGTGGCCATGCGGTTGACGAAGGTGCCGTCGACCTTGAGGCTCTGCACCGGGAAGGCGCTCAGGTAGCTGAGCGAGCAGTAGCCGGTGCCGAAGTCGTCGATCGCCAGGCTGACGCCGAGGCGTCGGAGGCGCCGCAGGGTGTCGAGGGCGCCGTCGGGGTCGACCATCAAGGTCGTCTCGGTGACCTCCAGCACCAGCGCCCGGGCAGGGGCGCCCGAGACGGCCAGGGCCCGGCACACGTCGTCGACGATCCGGCTGTCGCCGAGCTGGCGGGCCGAGATGTTGACCGCCAGGGTCAGGTCGGCACCGGCGTCGTGCCAGCGGGCCAGCTCGTGGCAGGCCACGTCGAGGATGCGGGCGCCGAGCGGGACGATCAGGCCGGTGTCCTCGGCCACCCGGATCACGTCGACCGGGCTGCCCAGGCGCCCGTCGGGCTGGCGCCAGCGGAGCAGGGCCTCGGCCCCGACCAGCACCGGCTCACCGTCCCCGATCCGCCACAGCGGCTGGTAGACGAGGGTGATCTCGGACCCGGGGTCGAGCGCCGCGGTGATCGAGTCCTCGATCCGGCGCCGCCGCTCGGCCCGCCACCGCAGGCTGTCGTCGAACACCTCGATCGCTCCCCGGCCCCGGGCCTTGGCCTCGTACATGGCGGTGTCGGCGTCGGTGACGACGGTCGACGGGTCGCACGGCCCGACGGCGAGGCGGACGCCGATCGTGGCGCTGACCGGGAGCTCGGCCCCCTTCACGGCCACCGGGTCGGCGAGGGCCCGGGTGACCCGGGAGGCGATCGTCATGGCCGTGGCCGCGTCGGCCACCCCGGCGCACAGGGCGACGAACTCGTCGCCGCCGAAGCGGGCCACCACCGTCCCGGCCGGGAGCGCGCCGCGGAGCCGGCCGGCGACCGCCCGCAGGACCTCGTCGCCCCGCTCGTGGCCGCGGGTGTCGTTGATCGCCTTGAACCCGTCGAGGTCGCAGAACAGCACCGCCACCCGGGAACCCGCCGGCACGGCGGCCAGACGGTCGAGGAGCACGGCCCGGTTCGGGAGCCCGGTCAGGGCGTCGTGGGCGGCCTGGTGGCTCAGGGCCTCCTCGGCGTGGTGGCGATCGGTGGTGTCGCGGGCGTTGACCACCACACCGGCGATCGACGGGTCGTCGAGCAGGTTGGTGGCGACGGCGTCGATCCACCGCCAGCCCTCCTGACGGGCGTCGATCACCCGCAGCTCGGCCCGTCCCGTCCCGGTGGTGAGCACGTCGACGGTGACCCGGTCGAGCACGCCGAGGTCGTCGGGGTGGACCAGCGGGCGCAGCGTCGAGCCCAGGACGTCCTCCACCCGGTAGCCGAGGATCCGCTCGACCGAGGGGCTGAGGTAGGTGAGGGTGTCGCGCCCGTCGGTGACGAGCACCAGGTCGCTCGAGTTGCGGACCAGGCCCTCGTAGTGGTCGGCGGTGGCCTTGACCGCCCGGGCCAGCTCGACGTTCTCGGCGATGGTGAGCACCTGGCGCAGCGCCATCAGCAGCACGACGCCGATGCCGGCCCAGAGGAAGGTCGGGTCGATGTCGTGGAAGAAGTGACCGGTCACGATGCCGACCACGAGGGTGGCGAGGATCGGCAGGTAGACGAGCAGCGTCCCCGAGATCGACGGCGCCTCGCCCGCCCCGGCCCCGCTGACGTCGGCGTCGCCCCGGCAGTGGGCGGCGGCCAGGCCGACCATGCAGAGGCTGGCGATCCAGACCACGTCGAGCGGTCCGCCCGAGACGTAGTGACCCTCGATCTGGAGCCACGAGAAGACCGTCGTGCAGACGGCGTTGAGCGCCAGGCCGACGGCGAGCAGGCCGAAGACCACCCGCTGGTCGCGCCGCACCCGGGTGAAGGTCATCAGCACGACGCAGCCTGCCGCCCCACCGAGCAGGGGGTAGGCCAGCGCCGCGACGCGCCCGGCGGTGCTCGCGCCCGCGGCCAACAGGTCGGGCAGCACGACGATCCAGGCCAGGCACACGGTGGCGGCCCCGGCGATCAGCCCGTCGGTGACCCGCCGCAGCCGGGCCGCCAGCCGGCGGGTGCCCACGGGGAAGCTGAGGACGCCGGCCACCGCCAGCGGCAGCGAGACGGCGAAGCCGATGTCGGCCACCGACGGGTACGGCGAGATCTGGTGCTCGACCTCCTCGAGGAAGGTCCAGACCGCCTGGCCCGCCGCCCACACGCCCATCGCCAGCGCCATCAGCGTCCAGGCCCGGCGGGCCGGTCCGGTGCAGCGCCGGGCCGCCCCCGCCTGGAGTGCCGTGACGCCGACGGCCACCGCCAACCAGGTCAGGTTGACGAGGGCCCGGCTGGTCGACGGCCCGCCCGGCTCGGCGGTGATCAGCGCCGTGAACCCGGCCACCGCGGCCACGACGACGACGAGGGCCCGGCGGGGCGCAGGTCGCGTCGGATCAACGGTGGTGTCCACCTCTGCCGCATCGGCACCTCGCCCCTCGGCTCAAGCCCTCCCCCCTCGCCCGGCCGGGTGAACCTCCCGGCCCCTGGTCAGATCGCCACGGAAGGCGTACCGTGCCACGAGACGAGGGAGGGACCATGAACCTGTTCCGCAGCTCGGCCGCGGCGCCGACGCTCGTGGTGACGCCGCCCGCCGGGGGGCCGGCCGCCGCCGCCCCGGCCCCGGGACCCGGGGGGCAACCCGCCCCCGGCGCCGCCGGCGCCGCCGGGGCCGCCTCCACCGGGGCCGTCGCCGCCGCCGACAAGCCGCCCCGGCCGTCGGGCAAGGTCGTCGGCTGGGGCTACGTCCTGGTGGTCGCCGGGGTCGCCGGGGCCGTCGTCCTCGACGCCCTCACCGACCCCGCCCCGCCGTCGGTGCCCGAGGGCCTGACCGTCCTCATCCTGCTCTACGTCCTGGCCCAGGTGATCGAGCGGGCCATGGAGCCTGCGGTCCGGCTCACCGTCCCGGCGGACAAGGAGCAGGCGCGGGACCAGAAGGTGGCCGCCGCCCTGAGCTCCCCGACCGACGCGGGCGCCGCTCAGGAGGCGGCCGACGCCCAGCGCGACGTCGACGTGCAGCGGGCCAACGTCGCCGTCGTCGTGTGGGCCGTGGCCACCGTGGCCGGCGCCTTCCTCTCGGCCCTGACCGGCGCCTACCTGCTGGCGTCGCTCGGGGTGAAGGGCATCACCGGCTGGCGCACCGGCATCGACGTGGCCGTCACCGGCCTCGCCATCGGTGCCGGCACCAAGCCCATCCACGACCTCATCACCCGCATCGACAACGCCAAGAACGCCGCCAAGGACCCGCCCGAGACCCGCTAGCCCTCCCCCGCCCTCGGCAGCTCGTACCCACTCACCCTTCCGGTGCCAGCCATCCGCCACAGCCCGTACGAACGGTGCCAGGCACCACCCGTACGGACCCGACCCTCGGCGTCCGTCCAGGATCCCTCGTCGCTCGGATCGTGCTGCCCGGTCACCCCTCCGAGGCCGTCGGCAGCTCGTAGTCGGCGAACTGCGTCCGCAGGTCCTTCTTCGAGAACTTGCCGACGCTGGTCTTGGGGATCTCGTCGACGAAGGCGACGTCGTCGGGCAGCCACCACTTGGCGACCTTGCCGTCGAGGAACTCGATGATCTCGGCCGGCGTGGCCTCCTCGCCCTCCTTGAGGACGACGCAGGCCAGCGGGCGCTCCTGCCACTTCGGGTGCTTGACGCCGATGACGGCGGCCTCGGCGACCTTGGGGTGGCCCATGATCTCGTTCTCGAGCTCGACGGTGGAGATCCACTCGCCGCCCGACTTCACGACGTCCTTGGTCCGGTCGACGATGCGCATGTAGCCGTGCTCGTCGACGGTGGCGACGTCGCCGGTCTTGAGCCAGCCGTCGGGGGTGAAGCTCTCGGGCGAGCGGTCGTCGTTGTAGTACTCGCGGGCGATCCAGGCGCCCTTGGCCTGGATCTCGCCCTGGGCGGTGCCGTCCTTGGCCACCGGCTCGAGGCTGTCGGGGTCGACGATGCGGAGGTCGACACCGGTCAGCGGGACGCCGATGGTGGCCCGCAGGTCGGCCAGCGCCGTCTCGTCGAGCCCGTCGGCGAGGGTGGACTTGATGTGGCCGGCCGAGGCGACCGGGCTGGTCTCGGTCATCCCCCAGGCCTGGTAGATCGGCAGCCCGATCTGCTCGCGGAAGGCCTCCGACAGCGCCTTGGGCACCGCCGAGCCGCCACACGGGATCGTCCGCAGGGCCGAGAGGTCGCGGCCCTTGAGCTCGGGCAGCACGCCCATCCAGATGGTGGGCACGCCGGCCGCGATCGTGACCTTCTCGCTCTCGATCAGGTCGGCCAGCGGCACCGGCGCCATGCCCGGGCCGGGCATCACCAGGTTGGCCCCGGCGGCGACCCCGGCGTGGGCCAGGCCCCAGGCGTTGGCGTGGAACATGGGCACGACCGGGAGGATCGTGTCCCGCTCCGACACGCCCACGGCGTCGACCGCCATCACGCCCATGGTGTGGAGGAACGTCGAGCGGTGGCTGTAGACGACGCCCTTGGGGTTGCCCGTGGTGCCCGACGTGTAGCACATGCTGGCGGCCTGGTTCTCGTCCCGGACGTCCCACGTGGCCGGCGAGGCGGCGTCGAGCAGCTCCTCGTAGCGGTGGACGGTCTTGCCCGCGGGCACGTCGTCGGGGACGTCCCCGGCGCCGTCGTCCATGATCACGATGTGCTTCACCGTCTCGAAGGTCGGGAGGAGCGGCCAGACGAGGGCGGCGAGGGTGCGGTCGATGAAGACGACCTCGTCCTCGGCGTGGTTGGCGATGTAGGTCAGCTGCTCGGGGAACAGCCGGATGTTGAGCGTGTGGAGGACCCGACCGCTGCACGGGGCGGCGAAGTAGAGCTCGAGGTGGTTGGCCGTGTTCCACCCGAACGTGGCGACCCGGCCGTCGGAGGAGATGCCCAGGTCGGCGAGGGCGCCGCCGAGCTTCCGGGTGCGGGCCGCCCACTCGCCGTAGGTGCGGGTCTCCTTGCCCGTGGCCGTCGCCGTCACCACGCGCTTGTCGTGGAAGAGGTTCTCGGCCCGGTCGAAGAAGTGCTCCAGCGAGAGCGGGTGGTCCTGCATCAGGCCCTGCATCGGGGGTCCTCCGGGGTCGGCACGGTTCGGGAGTGTCGCACGACCGTAGTGGCGTTCGACACGCGTCGTCGGCCGTACCCTCGGGGGCGATGAGGAGGCTGATCGCGGTCGAGACCAGCTGGGGTGCCGCCTTCGTCGCCCGCCTGCGCCGGGCGTGGGACGAGGGCGACGCCGTCCTCCCGCTCGACGTCCGCCTCCCCGCGTCGGAGCGCGTCCGCCTGGCCGAGCGGATGGGGGCGGCGGAGATCGACGGCGGCGAGACCCGGTCCGGCCCGCTGGTCGGAGCCCGCCCGATCGAGGAGGGCGACGCCCTGGTCGTCCCGACCAGCGGGTCGACCGGCGAGCCCAAGGGCGTGGTGCTCACCCACGACGCCCTCGCCGCCCACGCCGCCGCCGTCCACGGCCACCTGGGGGTCGGCCCCGGCGACCGCTGGCTGGCCTGCCTCCCCCTCGCCCACATCGGCGGGCTCGGGGTGGTGGTGCGGGCGCTGGTCGACGACGTGCCGCTCGTCGTCCACGACGGCTTCGACGCCGACGCCGTCGCCGCCGCCCGGGCCGACGGGGCGACGCTGACCTCGCTGGTGCCGACCGCCCTCGACCGGGTCGGCGCCGACGGCTGGCGCTGGGTCGTGCTCGGCGGCTCGGCCGACACCGTGGCGTCCCGGCCGCCCAACGTGGTGCGCACCTACGGGATGACCGAGACCGGCGGCGGCGTCGTCTACGACCGGCGCCCCCTCCCGGGCGTCGCCGTCGAGGCGCGGGACGGCGAGCTCTGGATCGCGGCACCGACCCTGGCCCGCGGGGTGCGCCAGCCCGACGGCTCGGTGCGCGACCGCCGGGTCGACGGCTGGCTGCCCACCGGGGACGCCGGGCGGGTCGACCCCGACGGCACCGTCCACGTCGACGGCCGGGTCGACGACATGATCGTCACCGGCGGTGAGAACGTCTGGCCCACCGTGGTCGAGCGGGCGTTGCTGACCCACCCGGCGGTGGCCGAGGTCGCCGTCGCCGGCCGCCCCGACCCGGAGTGGGGGCAGCAGGTCGTGGCCTGGGTCGTCCCCGCCGACCCGAGCGCCCCCCCGGCCCTGGCTGCGCTGCGCGACCACGTGGGGGCGACGCTCCCCCGCCACGCCGCCCCCCGCCGGCTGGTCCTGGTCGAGGCCCTGCCCCGCACCACGCTCGGCAAGGTCGCCCGCACCGCCCTGCCCTGAGGCTCGGGGTGGCGCGCCGGCCACCCCGAGCGAACATGTGTACGGGTGTAGCGTCCCGGGGTATGGCCGACGACCTGACCGCGACCGCCTTCGCCACCGAGGAGGGACTCGATGACTGGCGCTACCTGCTCCACTCGGTCGACGCCACCTTCCGGGCCGCCTCGCCCACGGCGGCGGCGGCCTTCGTGGTGGCGGTGGCCGAGCTGGCTGCGGCGGCCGAGGTCGACGCCGATGTCGACCTCCGCCCGCCCGGCATCGTCCACATCGCCCTGGCCGCCGCCGATCGCCGGGTCAGCACCGGCACCGCCACCGTGGCCCGGGCCGTCTCGGCCCGCGCCGCCACCGAGGGCCTGGTGGCCGAGCCGGGCCGCGCCCGCGTGGTCGAGATCGCCATCGACGCCCTCGACATCGCCGCCGTCGCACCGTTCTGGAGGGCCGCCCTCGGCTACGACGACGACGGCCCCGAGGCGCTGGTCGACCCGCTCCGCATCGGCCCGCCGGTGTGGTTCCAGCAGATGGACGCCATCCGCCCCGAGCGCAACCACATCCACATCGACATCACCGTCCCGCACGACGTGGCCGAGGCGCGCATCGCCGCGGTCGTCGCCGCCGGCGGCCGCATCCTCCACGTCGAGCAGCGCTCGTTCACCGTCCTCGCCGACCCCGAGGGCAACGAGGCCTGCATCTGCACCTGGCAGGACCGCGACTGACGCCCCGGGCGGCCGGTCAGGCGTCGACGAGCTGGTCGAGGTCGCGGTCGAGCTCGGCGCGCTGGCGGCGGATCCGCTTGTCGGGCGACGAGAACCGGATCGCCTCGGTGAGGTCGCCGAGCTTGAAGGTGGCCAGGTCGAGGATGAAGTTCTGGCGGAGCAGCCACGGGGCCCGGTTGCCCTGCTTGGGCATCAGGCCGGCGGCCCGCTGGACGTACCCCGAGGTCAGCCCGAGCAGCGGCTGGGCCGCCATCGACTCGTCGTCGATCTCGGCCACCGCCATCGTGTGGCCCCGCTTCTGCATCAGGTCCCACAGCCGGGCGACGGAGCGGGCCGTGATGTCCGACCGCAGCGTCCAGGAGGCGTTGGTGTAGCCGACGCACATGGCCGCGTTGGGCACCCCGCTGAGCATGAAGCCCTTGTAGACGAACGTCTCCCCGGGGACGACGGGCCGCCCGTCCACGTCGAAGGTGATCCCGCCGGCGGCCACCAGGGTGAGCCCGGTGGCGGTGACGACGATGTCGGCCTCCAGCTCCTCGCCCGACGCCAGCCGGATCCCCGTCTCGGTGAACGTGTCGATGTGGTCGGTGACGACCGAGGCCGTGCCCTTCCGCATGGCCCGGAACAGGTCGCCGTCGGGCACCAGGCAGACCCGCTGGTCCCACGGGTCGTAACGGGGGTCGAAGTGCGGATCGACCGGCACGTCGTCGGGCAGCTCGGCCTTCACCCGCTGCTTCATCACCTTCTTGGCCAGGGCCGGGCGCCGCTGGCAGAACTGGTAGAAGGCCGTGTTGAACAGCACGCTGCGCCACCGGTTCACCTGGTGGGCCGCCTTCGGCGGGAGCAGCTTCCGGGTGGCGACGGCCAACGGGTCGACCGCCGGGAGCGAGCCGATGTAGGTCGGCGAGCGCTGGAGCATGGTCACGTGCGCCGCCGTCTTCGCCAGGTTGGGGATCAGCGTGACGGCGGTGGCCCCCGAGCCGATGACGACGATCCTCTTCCCGGCGTAGTCGAGGTCCTCGGGCCACTCCTGCGGGTGGACGACCTGGCCGCCGAAGTCCTCGATCCCGGGGAACGCCGGCGTGTGGCCCCTGTCGTAGGAGTAGTAGCCCGAGCACATGAACAGGAACGACGTGGTCAGCCGGGTCGGCTCCTCGTCGTCACCGACCACGACGTCGACGCGCCAGCGGGCCTCCTCGCTCGACCACGAGGCGGCCACCACCTTGTGCCGGTAGCGGATGTGGCGGTCGATCCCGAACTCCTCGGCCGTGTCCCGGATGTAGGCGAGGATGTCGGCGCCGTCGGCGATGGCCTTCTTCCCGGTCCACGGGCGGAACGGGTAGCCGAGGGTGTACATGTCGGAGTCCGACCGGATGCCGGGGTACCGGAACAGGTCCCACGTCCCGCCGCTGGCGGCCCGACCCTCGAGGATGGCGTAGGTGGTGTCGGGGCACTGCTCCTGGAGCCGGTAGGCGGCCCCGATGCCGGACAGCCCGGCCCCCACGATCAGGACGTCGACGTGCTCAACGGTGTCGGCCATGGCGCCGATGTTACCGCCGGTAGCACCCCGGGGGCCACCGGTCATCCGCCACAGCCCGTACGAACGGTGCCAGGCACCACCCGTACGTCGCCCGACACAGGTCTAGCGGCCCTGCGAGATGTACTCGTGGAGGGTCTGCTTCTCCTGCTCGAGCTCGCTGATGTGCGACTTGACCACGTCACCGATGCTGACGATGCCGGCCAGCGCACCGTCGACCACCACTGGGACGTGACGATGCCGGCCCTCCGTCATCAGCGACGACAGCTCGTCGACGGTGGTCGCCATCCCGCAGGTGACGACCTCGCTGGTCATGATCGTCGCCACCTCGTGGTCGAGCAGGGCGTCGCCGTGCTCGGCCAGGGCCCGGACGATGTCACGCTCCGAGACGATCCCGTCGATGTGGGTGCCGTCGGCCGACACCACCAGCGCCCCCACCCTGCGCTCGGCCAAGGCGGCGACCACCACCCCGACCGTGGCCGACGGGGCCACCGTGGCCACCTCGGCGCCCTTGCTCCTCAGCAGACCTTCCACGTGCACGGGGGGATCCTCCTGGTCGCGTCCCACCCATGGTGTCACAGGTCACGTCGGAGCGCTGCCCGGCCGGCGGTGCCCTACTGCCCGCCGAGGCGGTCGACGGCGAAGGCCTCCTCGCCGGCCACGGTGCCGGTGAAGCTGCCCTCCAGCTCGGTGGCGCTGGCGCCGGGGAGCTCCGAGGTCGTCCCCGTCAGCTCGGCGTCGTCGCCGTCGACCGTCGTGCCGGTGCAGGTGACGTCGACGGCGTCGGCCCCCTCGGCCACCGTGGCCTCGCAGGTCAGGTCGCCGTCGATCTCGTGGCCGGCCTGGGCGAACTCGTCGGCACCGTGGGTGGCGGCCAGGTTCCGCACCGCCGTCTCGGCGGCGGCGTCGGAGCCCTCGTCGATGGCCTCCGAGGCCGAGGTGACGGCGTCCTCGGCGCCGTCCTGGATGTCCTGGGTGGCTTCGTCGACGGCGTCCTCGGCATCGTCGCTGCACGCAGCCCCGGCGAGGGCCAGGGTGGTGGCGAGGGCGAGGGTCGGCAGCAGGCGGCGGCGCATCGGATCTCCTCCGGGTGGGCGACGCCCGTCACTGCCCCGGCCCCGTGTCCTCAACCCCGCAGCAGGGCGCCCCCGTCGACCACCAGGGTGGTTCCGGTGACCCACGACGACAGGTCGCTGGCCAGGTAGAGCACGGCCCGGGCGATGTCCTCGGGCTCACCCAGGCGGTGGAGCGGCATGCGGGCGGCGATCGCCTCCTCGTGCGGCTCCCACAGGGCCCGGGCCATGTCGGTCTTGACCAGCCCGGGGGCCACGGCGTTGACCCGGACGGCGGGCGCCAGCTCGGCGGCCAGCGTCCGGGTGAGGTGGAGCAGGGCCGCCTTGGTGACGTTGTAGATCCCGATCCCGGGCTCGACCAGCAACCCGCCGACGGAGGCGATGTTCACCACCGAGCCGCCACCGCCGGCCGCCAGTGCCTCCCGGGCCTCGCGCACCAAGGCGTGGGCGCCCTTCAGGTTGACGTCGAAGGTCTTGTCCCACTGGCTGTCGCTGATGCCCAGGGCGGGCCCGATGTAGGGGTTGGTGGCGGCGTTGTTGACCACGACGTCGATCCCGCCGAGCCGGTCGACGGCGGCGCCCACGATCGCCGCCGGACTGGCGGGGTCGCCGGCGTTGGCGGCGACCCACTCGACCCGCGCCCCGGGCACGGCGTCGGTGATGCTCGCCGCCGCCACCTCCAGCGCCTCGGGCTTGCGCGAGGTGAGCAGGACCGCCGCCCCGGCCTCGGCCAGGACCCGGGCCGTCGCCAGCCCGATCCCCTTCGACGCCCCGGTCACGACCGCCACCTTGCCGTCCATCCCGATGTCCATGGCGCCGGACCCTAGGGCGGCGGCACCGTGACCCGACCAGCGGTGACGGCAGGGACGGTGGCGCCGCCCCCGTACCCTGGCCCGGCATGAACCGCCTGGCCGGCCAGACCAGCCCGTACCTCCGGCAGCACGCCGACAACCCGGTGCACTGGTGGCCGTGGGGTGACGAGGCCTTCGCCGAGGCCCGCCGGCGCGACGTCCCGGTGCTGCTGTCGATCGGCTACTCGGCCTGCCACTGGTGCCACGTGATGGCCCACGAGAGCTTCGAGGACCCGGACGTCGCCGCCGTCGTCAACGACCTCTTCGTCTGCATCAAGGTCGACCGGGAGGAGCGGCCCGACGTCGACGCCCTCTACATGGAGGCCACCCAGGCCATGACCGGGGCCGGCGGCTGGCCGATGACGGTGTTCACCACCCCGACCGGCGAGCCCTTCTTCTGCGGCACCTACTTCCCGCCCGAGAAGCGCCCGGGCACCCCGAGCTTCCTCGACGTCTGCCGGGCCATCGACGACGCCTGGACCAACCGCCGGGCCGACGTCACCGAGCAGGGCGGGAAGCTGGCCCAGCACCTGCGCCGCACCCTCCGGGTCGCCCCCGGGTCGCGCCCGGTCCCCGGCGCCGAGGTCGTCGAGGCCGCCGTGACCGGGCTGCTCGCGGCCCACGACGAGGTCCGGGGCGGCTTCGGCGGCGCCCCCAAGTTCCCCCAGCCGGCGAGCGTCGAGCTCCTCCTGCGGGCCGCCTCCCGCCACGCCGGCGACCTCGAGGGCGACGACGGCACCGCCCTCCACGCCGCCACCACGACGCTCGACCACATGGCCGCGGGCGGGATCTACGACCACCTCGGCGGGGGCTTCGCCCGCTACTCGGTCGACGCCCGCTGGCTGGTCCCCCACTTCGAGAAGATGCTCTACGACCAGGCCCTCCTGATCCGGTCGTACCTCCACGCCTGGCTGCTGACCGGCGCCCCCCGCCACCGCCAGGTGGTCGACGAGACGATCACCTACGTCCTGCGCGACCTGCGCCACCCGGCCGGCGGCTTCTTCTCGGCCGAGGACGCCGACAGCGAGGGCGAGGAGGGCCGCTTCTACCTCTGGACCCCCGACGAGATCCGCTCGACCCTCGGCCCCGACGAGGCCACGGCGGCGATGGAGTGGTGGGGCGTCACCGAAGAGGGCAACTTCACGGCCGGCGAGGCGCAGCCGGGTGGCCAGGGCGGGACGGGTCGCACGATCCTCAACCGCCTCCACGCCGTCGGTCGGATCGAGCGCCCGCCGCTGGTGCAGGACTGCCGGGTCCGGCTCTTCGACGCCCGGGGCGAGCGGGTCCGGCCGGGGCTCGACGACAAGGTCCTCACCGAGTGGAACGGGCTGATGCTGGCCACCCTGGCCGAGGCCGCCTCGGCCACCGGCAACCGGGCCTGGCTGGAGGCCGCCGTCCAGGCCGGCGAGTTCCTGTGCCTGCGGCTGCGCTCGGCCGAGGGCCGTTGGCTCCGCACCTGGCAGGGCGACCCGGCCGACCCCACCGCCACCGGCCGGGCCCACCAGCCCGCCTTCGCCGCCGACCACGCCGCCCTGGTCGACGCCTTCACCCGGCTGGCCGAGGCCACCGGCCAGGCCCGCTGGATGGCGGTCGCCCGGGCCACCGCCGACGTGCTCGTCGCCCTGTTCCGCGACACCGAGGGCTCGGGCTTCTTCACCACCGGCAGCGACGCCGAGGAGCTGGTCGCCCGGCCCAAGGACCTCCAGGACGGGGCCACCCCCAGCGCCAACAGCAACGCCGCCTGGGCCCTGCTCCGGCTGGCCGCCCTCACCGGCGAGGCCACCTACCGGCAGGCCGCCGAGGAGGTCCTCGCCCTGCTCGGCCCCCTGGCCGGCGAGCACCCCCTCGCCTTCGCCCACCTCGCCGCCGGGATCGACCTCCACAGCCGGGGCAGCACCGAGGTCGTCATCCCCGGCCACGACCTCGACCTGGTCGGCACCGTCCAGCAGCGCTGGCTGCCCGACGCCGTCCTGGCCTGGGGCGAGCCGTACCCGTCGCCGCTGTGGGAGGGCCGGGTCGAGGGCCAGGCCTACGTCTGCCGGGACCACGCCTGCCAGCTCCCCACCGCCGACCCGGCCACCCTGTCGGACCTGCTCACCTCCTCGACGCACTGACCCACCGGTGGAGGGGGGCGAGGCGGTCGCCGCCGACGTCCCGGCCGTCGTGGAGGTGCACCTCCGCGCCTGGCGGGCCGCCGGCGCCGACCCGGTGCCGGCCGATCGGCTCGACGCCGAGGCCGATCTCCGCCGGCACCACCACGACGGGGCCGGCGCCCTGACCGACCCCGACGCGACCGTCCGGTCGGGATCGACGGCGACGGCCGGGTGCGGAGAGTCCTCCACGCCGAGGGCGACACGATCGTGATGCCCGACGTCGACCCGCCGGCGTGCGGTTCGGGGCTGGCCGGGCATCGCGGGCCGCTCACCCCACGGTGACGGGGATCGTCGCCGCATAGGTGCCGTCGATCTCGGCCGGGGTGCCCTCGGCGGCGGCCTCGTCGGGGTCCTCGGGCCGGGCGATGGAGGGGCGGGTGAAGCGAACCTCGTAGGCGGTGACGTCCTCGGCCACCGAGAAGACGGCGTCGCCCTCCCAGGTGCCGTCGTCCTGGAGCCCGGCGGGCCGATCGGGCTCCCAGGCGACGAGGTCGGTGGGACCGGCGCCGTCGAGGGTGACGGTCACCTCCTGCGGCTCGACCTCGTAGTCGACGACGGCGCCGCCGGGGCCGGGCTCGTCCCACCCGACGACGACCGGGTCGACCCGCAGGTGGACGACGACCCACCCCTGCCCGTCCTCGGCCCACCCCAGGTCCCGGTGGTACGGGAACGGGTCGCTGACCTGGAGGGTGCAGCCGCCGAGGACGTACTGCGCCGGTTCCTCGGGCTCGTCCGGGAGCGGGCACTCGGGGTCGTGGAGGCCGGGCGGAGGGCCGTCGAGGAGGGCCGAGCCGCCGGTGAAGGTGGGCCGGCCGTCGGTCATGTCCTCGACCGATCGGGTCACGCCGTCGAACCCCACGGCGACGCCGACGGTGCCCGCCTCCGGTACCGCCACCCACCTCGCGTGGACGCCCTCCTCGTCCATCGCCCCGACCGGGAAGGTCTCGCCGCCGACGCGCACCGCGATCGTCGGTGAGACCTCGGGACCGTGGGCGCCGAGGGCGATGGCGTCGCCCTCGGCCGGCTGCGGCCGCCAGGCCACGGCGACGAGGGCGGCGCCGTCGGCGGCCTCGGGCCGGTAGCCGGCGTCGTCGGCCGAGACGGCATCGGTCTGGCCCTTCCTCCGGGTCACCTCGACCTCGTAGACCCGGCCCGGCAGCCGCACCGTGGCCACGTCGCCGACGATGTCGTCGGTCAGCACGGCGGGGAAGCTGGCGCCGATCGGCAGGGCCGGGCCCGACCCGGTGTCCTCCCCGCCCGGCGACGAGCAGGCGGCCAGCATGGCGACGAGGGCGACGATCGGGACCAGGCGGGTCGGCACGGCCGCCACCGTGCCCGCTCCGCCGCCGCCCGAAGCCCGGCCGGGCACCCGCCCCCGGCCGGCGGTGGCAGGCTGGCCGGATGGGGACCACCGTCGCCGTGGTGCTGGCCGGGGGCGCCGGCACCCGCTACGCCGGCCCGACGCCCAAGCTGCTGGCCCCGCTACCCGGGGGCACCACCGTCCTCGGCCGGGCCGTGGCCGCCGCCGTCGACGCCGGGATCGGGCCGGTCGTGGTCGTGACCGGGGCGGTGGTCGACCCCGACCTGCCCGCCGTCGTCGAGCTGGTCGCCAACCCCCGCTGGGCCGAGGGCCAGGCCACCTCGCTGCGCACCGCGGTGGCGTGGGCGGCCGACGCCGGGGCCGACGCCGTCGTCGTCGGCCTGGGCGACCAGCCCGCCCTCTCCCCCGCCGCCTGGCGGGCCGTCGCCGCCGCCGACGCCACCCCGCTGGCCGTCGCCACCTACGCCGGGCGGCGCGGCCACCCGGTCCGGCTCGGCCGGGCGGTGTGGGACGAGCTGCCCGCCACCGGCGACGTCGGCGCCCGCGAGGTGCTCCGGGCCCGCGCCGCCGAGGTGGTCGAGGTGCCGTGCCCCGGCGACCCGGCCGACATCGACACCGTGGCCGACCTCGCCCGCTTCACGACCGGGGGACCCCTCTGACCTGGGCGTACGCCGCCACCACGACGGCGGCCACCCCCAGGGCGGCGCCCAGGGCGCAGGCCCGGGCCCACCCGCCGGCGTCGTAGGCGGCGGCGCCGACGGCCGAGCCCAGCGCCCCGCCGGCGAAGTAGAGCGTCATGTAGGCCGAGGTGATGCGGCTCCGCGCCTCGGGGGCCAGCT
The DNA here is from genome assembly GCA_035765045.1 of Iamia sp. Classification (GTDB taxonomy): domain Bacteria; phylum Actinomycetota; class Acidimicrobiia; order Acidimicrobiales; family Iamiaceae; genus Iamia. The sequence continues at coordinate 31,839 of DASTYI010000127.1, forward strand.
CGTAGATGATCGTCTGGTTGAGCACCTGGATGCCCTGGACGCCGACGTCGAGCACCACCACGCCGACCACGATGGCGGCGACCGAGTGCCGGCCGGCCCACAGCAGCGCGAACGATGCGCCCACGGCGGCGGCCGCCCCGATCCGGCTCGGCGCGGCCAGGCCCCGGTCGGCCAGCCGCCCGGCGAGCGTGGCGCACACGGCACCGGCCGCCCCGACGAGCCCGAGCAGGCCGATGGCGCCGTCGCCCCAGCCGAAGGGCTCGGCGGCCAGGTGGAACGAGACCGTCGTCCAGAAGACCGAGAAGGTGGCGAAGCCGAGCGCGCCCAGCAGGGCGGCCCGGCGCAGGCCCGGCAGGTCGCGCAGCAGCCGCACCGTCGAGGCCAGCACGGCGCCGTAGCCGATCCGCGCCCGCTCGCCGTCGGGCGGCAGCACCCGGGCCAGCCCGGCGGCGAGGGCGACGGCCACGCCGGCCGCCACCACGAACACGGCCCGCCAGCCGAGCAGCCCGGCGATCGCCCCCGAGACGGTCCGGGCCAGGAGGATCCCGAGCAGCAGGCCGGTCATGACCGTGCCGACGGCCCGGCCCCGCTCCCCCTCGCCGGCCAGCCCGGCGGTCAGGGCGACGAGCAGCTGGGCCGCCACCGCCCCGAGCCCCACGACCACCAGGGCGACGGCCAACACCGGCAGCGTGGGGGCAGCCGCCGCCCCCACCAGCGCCACCGCCATGGCCCCGAGGACCCCGGGGACCAGCCGGCGCCGGGCCACCAGGTCGCCCAGCGGCACCACCAGCGCCAGCCCGACGGCGTAGCCGACCTGGGCGGCGGTGACGACCAACCCGGTCCGCCCCTCGCTGGTGCCGAGGTCGGCGCCGATCGTGTGGAGCAGCGGCTGGGCGTAGTACAGGTTCGCCACCACGAGCCCGGTGGCCGCCGCCAGCAGGAGGGCGAACGGCCGGGTCAGCGTGGTCACCGGACCAGGGTGCCGGTGCTGGCGAGCGG